>NYZI01000120.1 GCA_002687115.1 Cyanobium sp. ARS6 | reverse complement strand
TTGGTTTCCATTTCCGTTAACTGATCATTGATCGTATCTGGAGGTCTGATCGGTTGTCTTATACAAATATATAATATTGTTTTTATTATTATGTATAGTTTTTGTGGCATTTTCTTGATAATTTCGATTATATATCTCATGCCTGAGTTCATCAATAGTCAGAAAAGCTCTGCCCCAGTCTGGTCTGTGGATTTGTTCTAAACCTTTCAGTTCTAGAAAATCTCCCAGGCCTAGGACTTTGTTATTGATGATATCAAATACTGTATCGAGAAATTCATTCAATACCAGAATTATTTCCGTTTTGAAAGTATCCGTTTCTTTGATGTTTTTCATCATTTTATGGATTTTGTTACACAATTTGTTGCCTTCTTGTGTTGCTACTTTCCAATCAACTCTTGCTGCCGCAATTTTTTCCATATCAGGCATATCACTGATTTGGTCTAGCACCGACATTATATCTAGAAAATAACATTATTATAATGGTGTTTTGCCGTTATAATTGTAATTCATTTATCTGAATTTGGTTATTTTATAAGTTGAAGTAAGTCATGTGTTTTTATTTTTGACACATTTTATTACAGGCAAATAATTATGTGGCCACATAGTTTGGATAATTTGTGTGCATGGGCTTAGGGCATGTATGTACAGAGGTAAACAGCCGTTTTTATTTTTGTACTTTATTGTACCTTCGTTGGGTCCAGATCATTGTGTTCTGATACGATTCGTACTAGTTGAACCATTAATTCAGACCATGTTTTAACTTGACCGGCCGGTCGCTTTCCGAAATTATCCATTTTGATTTTTCTGAAAAGGTTTATAACTCAACATTTATATCATATTTATAAATATTAAGGGTTTAAACCTACCTCAATAATCTGACCAATCTGTCCCAATTTTCTGCGATTCTGTCTATTGATAAGAAGTTGATTAACGCATCATGGAGTTCAGTAATCTCGGCCGAGTTGAGCTGATAAAGGAATTTTCCTTTGTTGTCAGTGAATGCTTCTTGAATCCATTTTGGATGATAGAATTGCATTGGACCCTATATGTCTGTTAATATTGTAAGTATTACTTTAGTAATATTACCTGATGACTCATGTTCAAGAACATGATTTTTTCAAAAGCTGATTGTTCTGTGACATTCTTTGCTTTTGTTATCATCGTAGATAAGCCGGCCGGCTTGTTCCATTTATGACCATTTGTCAGAAATTCATTGACATATTCGTCAAAGTCCAGAAGAGTGTTTATAATCTGGTTGTCCGGCAGGACATTTTGTAGCTGTTCTTGCGCTCTGGCAATGTGAGCCTGGTTTTGGATTCGCTCTTGATCACTTCTGGACCATTGATTTTCCGCAGTGTTAGCCTGTTTGGTGACTGCTTGTTGTGATCGATTATATTCGATCCGTTCATCAATAGGGTTGTCTCTGGTGTATTCAAAATCCCATGAAGAAAATTGATCCATTGGGAGATCCTTATTGTTTGGATTGAACTGCAGTTCATAGGCTATATCTGGGTTGATGGTAGATTCCGGGAATTTTTCATTCCAGATTTCCATTGTCAAACGTCCCCACTGGGAGTTTGGTGGCATGAGTTCAGATCTTCTTGATAAGATTTTTCTTACCAAGCTTGAGGTCTGTCGACTTCTGATTCTTGGTCTCATGGTCTGTTCCATTCGATCTAGATATACTTGATCTGGAACTCCTGCTCCCCTGCCATGTGGGCTGTTGGTGGCCACCATCCAATTTAATCTGGCGGTGTTTGGTGCTTTTGGGAGCAGATTTGTGTTGTTTGCAACTGGGATGAGATTCCCAAACGATGGGAAGGATGATGTATTCCAACCCGCTCTTGGTCTTGCCAGACCTTCTATTTGACAAACAGTGCTTGTTGAATTATCTGATTCATATTCAAAAGTCATTTCTGTTTGATCAGTTGTATCACTAGCCGTTGAAGGTCCATATTCACTATAGGTTTCTGTGGCCACAGATTCGGTATATGATTCTGCGTATGAATCCCCTTCTTGTGACAGGATGTCCGTCCCCAATTCTGTGAATGCTGATCGTTCACTCAGAGGTCGAGTTATATTTGATCCTTCCGGTGCAGTTATTGTTTTAGCAATAACTGTTCCTTCCGAACTACTATCCGGATCCCTTCTGAATCTTCTGACGTGTCTGTCAATACGATGGCCATCGTTCATTCGAGCTGGAATTCCAATTTCAGTCGTGACTAGATGCAGATTTTCATCTTCGTCAAACTGGTCCTCCTCTTCTTCAGTGTAATCACCGTAAGGTTCCAGTTGGGTCATCACTCTCATGAATCTATCATAATTGGCTTTATACATTGTAGCCCGGCCAGGCTCTTCTTTTTGTTCAAAGATTTCTTTTGCCAAACCTGTATGATATCTGATGCCTTTGGACGTTGGAATTACTCCGTAATTCATTTTGCTTTCCAAGTCTTTAAAAACTTGTTTGACATCAGCTTCGAACGTTTTTGCTTGTTCTTGCATTCTATAGTCCATATTAGACTTTCTTTCCGCCACCCAGCGTTTGTATTCTGGTGGCATAAGATTGGAATATCTTGGGCTTCCCCATGAGCCATCCGATCGTTGTGTTTGAAGTGGGTTCATGTAGGTCGATTTTTCGACCGCCAGTTGACTGTTGACGTCTTGTTGGTCTACTACATGTCTCAGAAGTTGTTCTTTTCTGAGTTCCCATTTGTTCGTTTGCTGGCCAGCATTTCGCTGAAGAATCCTTACTTTCACTTCAGATTTATCTTCTTCCGTGGTTTCAGTGTGAGAGATAACATTTGCCCAGTGAATTCTTTCATGAGCTGAGTAAATGTTTGGAGATATTTTTGGTGTCCCCAGTTGAGCATTTTGAGGTTGGTCTCTCATTGGTCGACCATTTCGATCCTTTTTTGGTACTGTTTCGCCTTCCAATGTATATTTTGTGCGATTTGGATACCAATTTGGGAGCACTTGTCCAAGTGCGCATTGCATATCAGCTTGAAAGGTATTCCCTAAATCAGACTGTTATTTGATGCCTCAAATTATACTTCCTACCTTCTAGTTGAACTAGTACTTCTAATACTGGCTCGCGTTCATCATTCTGTAGTACAATAAGATCCATTGTGTCTACTTGATGGTCAATTTGTTTGAAGAAGGTTTCATGAATTTTGTTTTCTACGGCCGTAGATATGTTTGGTCTGGGTGGATTTTGGATACAAATAGCTCCATCTTTTCCTGGCGTATATCTGTATGTTCCCAGATATAGTTTGTGCTTTCCCAGAATCTCCATGACGGTGGGATTGGCTGAAAGATCGGGACTGTCCAGTCCAAAGTCCTTTCGAAAGTCTGCCAACTTTTCATTCTTCATAATTTCCGTGCGAATTTGAAGAAATCCCCCTCTCCATGATCGAAGCATTCTGCTCCATGTTATTGCTGCTGAAGAGATAAATAGTACATGGACGTTGTTGTCATTACAATATTTTGTAATTTTTGCCAGCATCAAGAAGTTTTTTGGAACCTGATGAAATGAGTGACAAATTATTATTTAAAATTTTTGCCAAAATTTGCTTGTTGTTTATACATTATTTTATGTATTTTTGTCACTCTATGCCTGATACATTTCGTAATGAAAATGGCAGGATGCTACAAAACGTGTGTCCGTTTCATCCATGTCCCTTTGATCAGCTCTTGCCTTAGCATTTCTGTGGGCTTTGGTATGATTCTTATGATTTCCTTTGATCGCTCTCTTGAAATCATAATATTGAGAATGTCCAATGTATTTATTCTCAGTTAATGTGGACCCATCGATTTGTTTCAACATTTCTTCAACTGTGTGTTGTTGAAGTCCTGGTTCATCAATTTCTCTGGCCAGAGTATCTATGTCATCAAACGACTTTATTTGGTTTTTACATGACGTTATATATATTGTTATAATTTTACTTATTATAATCATATATTATTATAATCATGATGCTTTTTAACAATTTGTTAAACCATCCTGTGTTTCGATGCCAATTTTGGCTTCAACAGATTTTAGTTGAACTTTGATTTTTTCAACTTTATCACTAGCGACATCACATAGTCTATTCTGAAAATGACCCTTGTTTCTGTCAGTCATTATTGGGAGCGTTTCCATCTCCACTTGAATGATTATCAATCCTTTCTTTTGGATGATTGTATCATTATCTGGATTTTCATATTGCAGCGGCCGCTGATTGTGAAAAAGTCCCATCACTGGTTGAGAATTTTCAGATTGGTGACTTCCAGATTCGTAACGTCCTGTTTGGCTGTGGTAGCCGTCCATCTGGTGATTGAGATAGGGTTTCAACAGGTTTCGATTGTTGACAATGTACAAGGCTGGTGCTCTTTCTTTTACTTCAGGTCTGAAGATAGCATGATCTAGAATTGATCTTGAGAAAGGCTCTGCCCATCTTGTCACATTATCTTCCGCTGCCATTGCTCTGTCAATAGTTTGATCTAACGTGATCCAACCTTGATTTCTGCCTTGTTTACTGGCGAGCCAATGAGCATATTGTGTCCAACAAAAATTCAGTGGAAGATGTTTGCTTTCTAGCGTTTCTTTGATCGATTTGTAGATTGCAAACCATTTGGTTTTACTGAAACTGACCTCTTCAAAATTCGTTATGAATGGTGTTGGATTGAAGTTTTCAACATCAACATTTTCACCGAGGCCTCGGTATTGATCATACGCCAGTTTGAATAGTTTTCGAATCTTGGACCAGGAGTTCATAAATGATTTTGTGTCTCCATTTAAACTGCTGGCATAAACTCCTTGTAGATTTTGTACAGGTTTTGGGACTTCCATTTTGAGCCCTCTCATCAAGGAAAATTCCCGGCCAGGATCAATATCCCTCATGAAGCGGATCATCTCCATAGGTTGATTGAATTCTGGTTTTTGATGTATCGGACATCTGTTTTGACCTGGTTCTACTGGAGCTCCACAGATTCTGTCGTTTTCACCATCAAAGTATTCACATATCTATGATTTACATGGTTATTTTGACTATTTTTTGAAGTGTAATTTTACCTCAAGAACAATTTCATTTTCACTTTCCATTGTTCTATCCATATCTGTCAGAGAGAGATTCCATCCTCTTTGTTCCTCATCATTGATGATAGAGACTGCTCTGGACATGTTATTTGTGTCTGCCGACACTTGACTCAAAATCTGAATTATGTTTGTAAATAATTATATTTTGAACCAGTTTTATTACCTCATCAACTGTGGATATTTGATCATTATCTTCAAATTCAGTTGATGTAGAGAACGTTCTCTCCAATTGGTATATTGTTCCCTCCATATTGAGTATATCAGTGGAGAGTGTAATCATTTTGAGATCATCTTGATCTATTTCCATTTGGACAGTCATACTGTTGATTTGAATTTTTGTCAAATCAAATTTTGGATCAGGCCTGATCGTATTTCCCAATATTATTCTCAGGAAACGTGCTGCCCCTCTGAAGTCTGCTCTTCTCTCCAGATACTTGTTGAAGGGTGTCATCCATCTTTGAGCATCCGTCTCTTCTAATTTGTAGA
The DNA here is from genome assembly GCA_002687115.1 of Cyanobium sp. ARS6. GTDB lineage: Bacteria > Cyanobacteriota > Cyanobacteriia > PCC-6307 > Cyanobiaceae > Synechococcus_C. Next base: position 2,971 of record NYZI01000120.1, on the reverse strand, counting down.
GATTTCTTACTCGTTGAATGTATTCAGCATCCCAATTATGTTGTCTGGCCAGACTGTCTGTTGTCGTGCCTAATGACATCAGTGATGTGAAATGACATAGGATGGAAGGTGCTCCTTGTTCAAGCAGAGAAAAGATGCTTGCTACATGATCATAGATTTGTCGTTTAAATCGATCATTGTTGATAAGTTCAAGTCCATATCTAGCAAGATGTTTGATTCTTGTAGAAGTGAATTGGGAGTTGAACATGATGGTGTATTGTTCCGCTAAATCTTCTGTTATTTGGTGGAACTTGAGTTTATTGATCATCACCATCAGTTGTTTAGGGAGCTGAAGAAACTCCTTTGTTGCATTGGCCAATGCTTCAAAGTCATCACTGGTGGTGCAAGCCGCTAATTTCTTGATAAAATTAGAGTGAAGTAAAGCTTCCGGATTGGTTTTTTCTCCGTGCTTTTTAAGTAAGATGTATTCCACGTGCATCATTACCAGAGGAATTACATTCTTTCTCAGAGCATCCAAAGATGTGGCTCTTAATTGGGTTATTTGCGGCAGCAAGGATATCATGTTCCAAATTCCTCTCTGAATTGCCAACATGATTACATTGTCCAGAGCTCCCTTGACGTGAAATGTTTGAAAAATTTCATGCCATGCAGTTTTTGTAGGCCTACAAAATATTTTAGTTTGTTGCCTTTAAAATGAAGACATCGACAACGGTTCCGTTAACTAAGCTCTTAAGGTTATTTCTAGGAAATCTCTTAGGGTTGAAAATACTGGGGCGTCAGTGAGTTTCGAACCCTAGCCTAAAGAGTATCAGTTAACTTCTTAACCAGTATGCTATGCCTTCTTGTTCTGACTTACTTGGAGGATTTCAGAATATGAATTTCCTTCGCGTTATATCTATGTTTGATAAAGTCTTTTGAGAACTGATTCCAAACACAGCCATCAAAGAGTGGTTGTGGTGTTTCCCATTTGTATTCTAATTGGGTAAACGTGTTTTTGTCCGCTTTTTTGTGCGTGGCCACGCTTTCTATCCATCGATCAATTGCTGCATTGAAAATTCCAAAACGAAAGTCATTTTCTAACGTTGGAACCGGAAATTGATTTCTGCGCAAATGCAAGACTCTGGTATGGTATTTGAATCCATTTTCTGTGTCTGGTGTAGCATATCGATAATCAATTTCAATTTTTGATGGAATTATTGATTCAGGTACTAGAATCACTTTGATCACCGTTGGTTTATTGAAGGGATCGTTAGCTGGGTGGTTCAACAATACTTTTAGATGTGATATATACTAGTCATTTTTTAACATGTTTTTATATCCATAAAGTATTTTTCACATGCCTGTGATCGTTTGATCATCTGATGGAACCATGTTGGCATTTATGGCTGAAATGTTTCTCTGTGCGAGGCCTCGCAATTGAGCTGCTTGGGCGCATCTTGAACGTTTCATTTGAACTTTTCTGGAATCCCTTGCTAATTGTTTTGCTTGAGGATTGTATTCAAACAGATCTTGTTCCACCTTGTTGGCCAACATTTGTGGATCGATGTGATCTTTCACATCAAAGATAAATCCTTCTGGATTTTCTTTACTTGTCTTTATTTGAGTTATAAAGTACTGTGAAAACCGTGTTGAATGATTGTTTACATTTTTACGGTTTATAAACTCTTCCTGTAAAGGATTTGTTTTGTTGGGTTGCAATGCAAAGATTGCTGTGGTGTAGTCAATAGGCAAATCTTTCTTTGCTTTCTTGATTGTAGCCATTATTGAATATGTTAACCTTTTCCAGGTTGTGTCCAAATTGGCATAAACCGGCCATTTTACCATTTCTATTGGTGATCCATCTTTTCCCATAATTTCGATGTGAACATCCAATATGATAGAATTGGCGGCCGCCTGTGTTACCCGAATTGATTGTGTATAATTTTCATTGCCTGTTAAGGTATAATGTCCATTTTGCTAAAAGCACATTTTATTTTAATCAAATATTTTTGATTGACAATCAATTCTCACATTTTATTGAATTCTATAATTCAATATTTCCTTACCTGTGTCATATTTTTGTTGTTCCAGTCAACTTTTAGTAGGTCACAACTGTCAGCTGGGTCATGCTTATTGAATGAACCTTCTGGTGGTAAGGGTTGTAGTTTCAAGTGATTTAACCTGGCCAGGTATCCTTTCTTCGTTTTCCATCTTGCGAGTTCTTGAGAGACAAAATTTTGTTGGATTTTACTCTGTTGAACAGACAGATCGTCCCATTCCAGACCCGGTATTTTAAAGGGTTCTGTCATGGCTAAAATATTTATGTTAGAATATTTTAGTTCTAAACTGGCCAGTTTTAATTTTCTAGGAAAATTTTAAGAATTTTCTAGATATTATCCTGAATTTTATGATAATTTTTTCTCTAGAATTCTTACTTGAAACTGTTTATTGTCTTTTATCGTATTTATGATAATTTATGACAATTTTATGCTTCTCTATTTTTCGTTTTTGAAACTGAGAGAAATGAGGAATGAATGTGTTCCTCTTTTTTGGGATCAGTGGCCACTGAGTCGTGAAGTTGATGATTCATAATCATCCTTCCTCATCCTGACCCCACTAAGTGATTCATCCTCCTTGGTTTCAGAGGCACACTTAGGATTCATCCTCCTTGGTTTCAGAGGATTACTTCCGTTTTTTTCAGAAAAATTCACATTTTTGTCGCTGTGACTATGTGAATACACATTTTTTGTCGCTGTGACTATGTGTAACTTATTAAAATAATTTATATATTTTAATTTTCTGAAAAATTTTGTAAATTTTGTATAAAAACGCTATTTTTATCAAAATTTTCTCTGTTTCGCTATTTCTTACCTAGTCAATTTTCGTGACTGGGGAAATGCGAAACTTTTTTCAAAATAATTTTCTATTGTTCTAGAAAAGTTTTTCTGAAAATTTTTTGCCGAAATCCAGAATTTTAGACTGGCCAGTCTAA
>NYZI01000119.1 GCA_002687115.1 Cyanobium sp. ARS6 | reverse complement strand
GGACCGTAGTTCAACCGGTTAGAGCACCGCCCTGTCACGGCGGAAGTTGCGGGTTCGAATCCCGTCGGTCCCGTTCTTCATCCCGAGCCACACCATGGTGCGTGTTCGTCTGGCCCCAAGTCCAACGGGCACACTCCATATCGGGACGGCACGAACAGCTGTCTTCAACTGGCTGTATGCCCGTCATGAGGGAGGTCAGTTTCTGCTGCGGATTGAGGACACTGACAAGGAGCGCTCCAAGTCGGAATTCACCTCCAACATTCTTGATGGTCTCTCATGGCTTGGAATTGACTGGGACGAAGTACCCACAATTCAGAGCGAGCGGGTCGAAGAGCACCGTTCAGCCATCCAGACGCTGCTTGACAGCGGCCTTGCTTACCGCTGTTACGCCAGCGAAGAGGAACTCACGTCCATGCGTGAGGTTCAGAAAGCACAGAACCAAGCACCTCGCTACGACAACCGGCACAGAAATCTCACAGCGGAACAGGAAGCGTCCTTCCAGGCCGAAGGCCGTGAGGCGGTGATCCGCTTCCGGATTGATGACGATGCAGTGATCCAGTGGCGTGACCTTGTGCGTGGACCGATGCAATGGCGCGGAGCCGATCTAGGCGGTGACATGGTCATCGCACGACGTGCTCCAGCGGACCGAATCGGAGACCCTCTCTACAACCTTGTCGTGGTCGTCGATGACGCTGCCATGGCGATCACTCATGTCATCCGTGGCGAGGATCACATCGCCAACACGGCCAAGCAGCTTCTCCTTTACCAGGCGCTTGAACTGGCCGTGCCGGTCTTTGCCCATACACCTCTGATCCTCAATGCCGAAGGTCGCAAACTCTCCAAGCGAGACGGCGTCACGTCAATCAATGATTTCCAGTCCATGGGGTACACCGCGGAGGCGATCGCCAACTACATGACCCTGCTGGGCTGGTCGGTTCCCGAAGGCATGGAGGAGCGCTTCACCCTCACGCAGGCAGCCGAGGTGTTCAGCTTCGATCGGGTGAACAAGGCCGGCGCACGTTTCGACTGGGACAAGCTCAACTGGCTCAATGCACAGGTTCTGCATGGCCTCACACCCCAGCAATTGCTGGACGACCTCTCACCGCTCTGGCGCCAGCAGGGATGGAGCCTTCCAGAGGATCAAAGCTGGGGCGTTGCCTTGTGCGAACTGCTGGGGCCCTCTCTGACTCTGCTGAAGGACGGCATTGACCAGGCACAACCCTTTTTTGTTTGCCCTGAGCTTGAGAGCGATGGTCTCAAGCAACTTGAGCTGGATGGAGCCAGGGACGCGATCGCTCAGCTTGTGAAATCGCTCGAGAGTGATCCATGGACTGGCATTGAAACCGCGACGGCACAAGCACTGCTGGCCGATGCAGCGAACAAGGCAGGTGTGAAAAAGGGCGTGTTGATGAAATCATTGCGTGCCGCCCTGCTGGGCCGTCTGCAGGGACCGGATCTGATCACGACCTGGTCATTGCTGGCCAGGGTCGGACAGGATCTGCCCCGTCTGAAGCGCTGCCTCCCCTGACTCTTCCGGCTCTGATTGAATCAGCCCCAAAACCCGTGCCAGTGGCTGTGCCGTCAGTCCCTGAATGCCCACAGTCATCAGAATTGTGAGAAACACCAGGCCCTGAAGTCGTCCTGCTCCGAGAATCCCTGCCTGTTCAAGGCGAATCGAGAAAAGAGAGGCCACGGCAGCCGTGACAATTCCCCTGGGAGCCAGCCATCCCATGAATAGGCGTTGGCGCCAGTCAAGTGGCAATCCGATGGTGGCGACACCAACTGCGGCCGGGCGCACCAGCAGCATCAGCACCAAAACACAGCTGACACCACCCCATCCGAGTGGACTGAGTTCAGCCCAGGACACATCAGCCGCCAGCAGCGGGAAGAGCATCGTGATCGCCAATCTGGCCAGTTCGCGAATGAGCTCATCGAGCTCAGCCGCCTGCGTTGATGGGCGACGACCCACCACAACGCCTGCAGCAACCGATGCCGGCAGACCGGATTCAGGTAGCAGCCATTCGCAGATGGCGAACATGAGGAACAGAACACCCAGAGTCAGCTGCAGCCGCAAGCCCACGGCATGCTCTGAGGGCAAACGTCTCAACAGCTCGGCAAGCAGCCATCCAACAACGATGCCGATCAGCACCCCACCACCGAGGCGAGACAGCAGCCCAATCGCCAGGCCCCTCCAACCGTAGAGATCGCCAAGCAGCAACTCAAGCAGCAGGAGTGCAAGAACGGCTCCCACGGGCTCGAGCACCAGTCCCTCCGCTTCGAGTACGTCCCCAAGAGGAGGAGCCAGACGAATCTGCTGCACGATCGGCGTCACAACCGTGGGCCCCGTTCCCAGCACGATGGCGCTGTAGACCGCAGCCACGGACCATCCCAGGCCGGCGAGCCAGTGAGCCGCAAGGATGCCTGCTCCCAGAGACAGCAGCAGACGCAGCAGGGAAATTCTCAGCACGGTCGCCTTGATGGTGTCGCCCGGCAGACGCAGATTCAGACCGCCATCAAACAGAACGAGACTGACCAGCAGTCCAACAGTGGTCTCAAGGCCTTCACCCAGATCCAGAGGCTCCACAAGGCCGAGACCGGATCGCCCGATCAACAGTCCTGACAACAGCAAAAGCACCACTCCAGGCAGTCCCGAGAGGGCTGCGAGCAATCGAGCACCTGCACCGGCAAACACCGTGATGCCCCAGAGCAGTCCAAGCCTCTCAGGCGTCATCGATGGATGCGAATTGCGGTTCCACACGCACGCCGATCACCGCTTCGGGGCGGATCACCAGATATTCACCTTCGAGATCACCGAGCGGGATATTCACAAAGGCCTGACCGCTCCCACCGCTGACCAGTCCTTGATACCAATCCTGAAATGTCTCAAGAGTGGGGAAATGCACCACCTCTGTCTGACCTCCTGAAAGGTGAAGCGAAATCTGGTAGCGGCGAGGGGTACGTGTCATCTGCGAACCGTACAGGCCCAGGGGGAAAGAGGGATCCCTCCTGCGACATAAAGCGGGTGGCGAGGCTGACCGCTGCGGGTCGTGCCGATCACCAGGGGAGGAGCCCCCTGAGACCGAGAAGCCAGAACTTTGGTGAGCATCATCACCACCTGCTTGTCTCTGTGATGCAGAGAACCCGCCTCACCCCAGCCAAGCCAGAGGTCCCATGCGGGTGATCGGGACCATCTTTCAAACCAGCTGATCAGCACACGGTCGGCTTCCCGGCCGACAGGATCTGCGCAGTGTCGCAAGCCACCCGGTGACGGTGTGACCCTCCCGAACAGATTGAGAACCACCAGCTGGTGATAGCCCCAGTCCCGAGCGAAGTTCCTCAATCGCCTGAGTGTTGGGTCGTCACGAGACCCATCGGCCAGGGAAGGATTGAGGCCTACAAACAGGAGCAACCTCGATGGTCCATCCAGTGGAGAGAGGGGAATTGGACGGTGCAGGAGCCAGCGGTAACGGCCGCAGGGACTGAAAACGGCATCAGCCGTTGAGCAAGGCGAGTGAAGCTTCAAGGATCCTGCCGCTGGCTCGACCATCTCCGAACGGGTTGACGGCCCTGGCCATCTGGTCATAAGCCCTCGGATCATCGAGGAGGTGTGAACACTCTCTGACGATTGCGTCAGAGTCTGTTCCGACCAACCGCGCAGTTCCGGAGTCAACCGCCTCGGGGCGTTCCGTTGTACGGCGCAGAACCAGGACCGGCTTCCCGAGAGCGGGAGCTTCCTCCTGAAGACCACCGGAGTCGGTGAGCAACAGGGTGCACCCTTTCATCGCCGCAACAAGCCGGTCATAGTCAAGGGGTTCGCTGAGCACGACCCTCGGGTGGTCACCGAGCAAAGCACGGAGAGGCTCCCGAACCGTGGGATTGCGATGCAGAGGCAGCAGCAGAACGGTGTCTGGATGAGTGTCCAGCACCTCAAGCATGCCCGCCGCAATGCTGTTCAGCCGTTCCCCCCAGTTCTCCCGCCGATGGACCGTGGCGAGAATCACACGCTGGTTCAACCAGTCGATGGGCAGATCAGAAAGAGCGGGGACCTGCTCAGCCATGCGCAGAAGAGCATCGATGACCGTGTTACCGGTGACCATCACACGACCGACCACACCGGAAGCGTTCAGATTGGCTTCCGAGCGCTCGGTGGGAGCGAAATGCAACTGGGAGACCTGGGAGATCAGGCGCCTGTTGGCTTCTTCCGGGAACGGATCGAGAAGATTGTCCGTGCGCAGACCAGCCTCCACATGACCGACGGGGATCTGCTCGTAAAACGCCGCCAGAGCAGCGGCGAAGGCCGTTGTGGTGTCTCCTTGAACCAGCACCAGTCCCGGAGGAAAAGCCTGGAAGTCATCCCTCAGCCCCTGCAGAGCTGCACAGGTGACGTGGGTCAGCGTCTGACGAGGGGCCATCAGATCAAGATCATGATCGGCTTTGAGCCCAAACAGATCCATCACCTGGGTGACCATCTCGCGATGCTGTCCGGTCAGAACAACCCTTGTCTCAAGGGCCTGACATCCCTGGAATTCCTGGATGACGGGGGCAAGCTTGATGGCTTCCGGACGTGTGCCAAGAACAATGGTGACGCGGGGCCTGCCAGCCATAAACCCTGGGTTGGTGGCGGAATCTTAAGCGGCTTTCACAAACCTCCCAGCAAGCCTTCACCTGCCGGTGCCCAGCATTGGCGAAGCTGAGGCAAGAGGAGAGCGAACAGCGTGAGTCAACCGATCTTTCCACCAGGCTTTCCCTCGGGAACACTGACTCCGGTTCGCCATGCCGCAAGGGTTGAGGAGCCGATCAGCTCGCTGCCTGAGCGGACGCCGAGTCTGGAACAAATCGTGCGCATCGCCCATGAGCAGGGACATTCCGATGTCCATCTCGGAGTCGGAGAAGCACCCAGATACAGAGACCGCGGCGAGATGCTGTCAACCGATTGGCCGCTATCCACCCATCAAGTCTTTCAGGGATGGCTCCGGGAAATCCTCTCTCCGCAGCAGATCGATGATTTCAATAGGAGCAAGGAATTTGACGGGTCCCATGCGTTCCCATTCGTTCGTGTACGCATCAACCTTCTCGACTCCCTGCGGGGCCCTGCGATGGTGCTGCGACTGATCCCGCAGACGATTCTCACGCTCGAGCAGCTGCAGCTGCCGAAGGTTCTCCAGGATCTGTCCTCAAAGCCGAAGGGACTGGTACTGGTGACTGGGCCGACCGGTTCCGGAAAGAGCACCACTCTCGCCGCGATGATCGACTGGATCAACCGTCATCAGAAACGCCATATCCTCACCATCGAGGATCCGGTTGAATTTGTTCACTCCAGCCAGCAGTCACTGATCCGTCATCGGGAGGTGGGAATTCACACCCTGAAATTCCACAATGCTCTGAAGGCGGCACTTCGAGAGGATCCCGACGTGATCCTCGTGGGTGAAATTCGCGACAGAGAAACGCTGAGTACCGCACTGGAGGCTTCCCAGACAGGACATCTGGTGTTCGGAACATTGCACACCAATTCAGCTGTGAAGACTGTCGAACGAGTGCTTGGCTTGTTTGCTCCTGAAGACCAGGACAGCATTCGCCGCTCCCTTTCTGAATCATTGCTGGGGGTGATCTCCCAGGGATTGATCCGAACCACTGATGGCAAGCGTGCCGCCTATCACGACATCCTGATCAACAGTGAGGCATGCAAGGACTACATCCAGCGGGGAGCCCTGGATGAGGTGGAGGAAATCATGAAGCGAAGTGGGTTCGATGGAATGATCACCACCAATCAATCGTTGTTGAAACTGCTGGAGAACAATCGCATCGAAGCGAGCGATGCACTGGCTGCGAGTCCGAGGCCGAACGAACTCGATCAGGCCCTGCGGGGAAGGGGTGGAGTGTGACGCCCCGGTCCTCAGGCGGCTGGGACACTGGCTGCGGACACCCTGATCACGAACAGAATCCCGAGTGAGACAGACAAACCAAGCATTGCGAGCCTGCCGTTCCAGATTTCAGCCTGAGGGGTGAATCCCCTGCGCCAGGCGTTCAGCTCACCGGAACCGACCTCTTCAACGTTGCTCTGCTGTCGCGTCTCAGCCTTGGTCGACATCACCCTGTTGCATATCGCGACACCCTATGCACTGCAGCTCAGAAAGGCGGATTCGATTGATACAGAGGCGCGCAGTTTTCGAGAGCCCAGCGTGCTGAAACGCCAAGAGCCAGGGAACTGGAGATGGCCTCTGATTTCAGACGTCCAAGCGCGGCTGCAGCCACCATCGCTGCGTTGTCGGTGCAATAGCTGAGTGGTGCCAGGTGCACCTCTACCCCCTGTTCAACACCTTTTACATGCATGCAGTCACGCAAGCGTTGATTGGCAGCCACGCCGCCCACCATCACCAGTGTCGAGAGGTCTAGATCGTTGCAGCATCGAAGGCTGCGATCAACCAGCACATCCACAACGATCTGCTGGAAGCTGGCGGCCAGATCAGCCACAGGCAATGGCTCATCCCAGCTCCCGCACGCCTCCACCTGACGAAGCATCGCCGTTTTCAGACCACTGAAAGAGAAGTCGTAGGGGTAGAACCCGCCTCCGGGTTTCGAGACACGACCTTTCGGCAAGGTGAAACGAGCCACATCACCCCCAGCAGCCGCGGCCTGGATCGCGGGGCCTCCTGGATACTCAAGTCCCAGCAGACGGGCCACCTTGTCAAAGGCCTCACCGGCGGCATCGTCATGACTGCGCCCAAGACGCTCCAGCGCTCCTGTTGCATCGACACGGATCAGTTCAGTGTGCCCGCCGCTGACCAGCAGAACGAGATAGGGCGGCTCTGGTGGGGACAGTGCCAACCGAACCGAAGCCAGATGGGCTTCAAGATGATGAACGGCGATGAACGGTCGGCTGTGAAGTGCCGCCAAAGTGCGCCCCGTCATCGAACCCACCATCAGTGCTCCCACCAGACCAGGGGTGACGGTGGCAGCCACAGCATCGAGTTCACGGATCGACAGGCCGGCGTCATCGAGCGCCTGATCGATCAGGTGAGGCAGGGCTTCCACATGCCTGCGTGAAGCGATCTCCGGCACCACACCACCCCACTGGGCATGCTCCTCGATCTGGGAAGCAATCCGGTGCGCCAGCACCCGCAGCCGACAGTCGCTCTGCTCCACAACCGCCGCGGCAGACTCGTCACAACTTGTTTCGAGGGCTAGGACCTTGGCCATGCAGGTCAACAGCTTCCACTACTGTCCATTTGATACATCCTGCCTTCCCGAGGCAGGTTCAACAGGCACCGTTCCGATGCGTCGTTTCTTCGCCCTCGCGCTTTCGGCCCTGCTGGTGTTCGGTTTCGCACCGGTCGCCAGAGCTGATGTGGCAGGACTGACACCCTGTTCCGAAAGCGCGCGCTTCCAGCAGCGTGCCAGTGCAGCCTCAACGCCACAGGCCGTCGCCCGCTTCAAGATGTACAGCAAGGCTTCCTGCGGTGAAGACGGCCTCCCTCATCTGATCGTTGACGGACGCTGGAATCATGCTGGTGATTTCGTCCTTCCAGGCCTGATGTTCCTCTACATCACAGGCACCATCGGCTGGGCTGGACGCGAGTACCTCAAAGCTATCCGCGGCAAGAAGGACCAGAACATGCTCGAGATTCAGCTGGACATGAAACTGGCTCTGAATTCCGTGGTGAAAGCCGCCACATGGCCCGTGGCAGCCATCGCTGAGTTCAACAGTGGCAAGCTGACTGAAAGCGATTCGAAAATCACAGTTTCACCACGCTGATACCAAAAACTCTTCTCACCGATCGTTCAACAATGAAGAAATTCCTATCCACCGCACCCGTGGTTGCCGCCATCTGGTTCACTCTGACCGCAGGCATCCTGATCGAGTGGAACAGATTCTTCCCTGACCTGCTGTTCCACCCGCTCTGATTGATCAGGCGTTGTCAAGCCCCATCAACCGCTCAAGATCATTGAGTGCTGTTTCGAGGTCATCATTGATGACGACGGCATCAAATTCCTTCTGAGCTTCGAGTTCAGTTTTTGCTCGATTCAGACGACTGACAATCGCGGCCTCGGCTTCAGTGCCGCGACCGCGAATTCGCTCTTCCAGCACTCCAAAGCTCGGAGGTGCAAGAAAAATCTGAAAAGCCTCAGGGAAACTGCGACGCACCTGACGGGCACCCTCGAGTTCAATTTCAAGCAGAACGGGAGTGCCTGCCAACAGCCTTTCCATGACGGGTTGTTTGGGAGTTCCATAACAGTTGCCGGCGAATTCAGCCCACTCCAGCAATCCGCCCTGCTTGACCAGCTGGTCAAACGACTCCCGGGCGTGGAAGAAGTAATGAACACCGTCACGTTCACCCTGGCGTGGAGGCCTCGTGGTGGCGGATACAGAAAGCCAGAGCTGCGGATGATGCTCAAGCAGTCGTGTCACCAGCGTCCCCTTGCCGACGCCGCTTGGGCCTGTCAGCAAAGTGAGCCTGGCGCGGCGATCGGTCGTTGCCATGGCTTGTGTGTGGTCAGGCAGCAGGGTAGGAAGGCATCCCCTGTCGACAGACCACCGGCTAGCGATGGCGAAGAGCACGCTTCAGGTGATGGACCTCACCAGCCTTCGGGCGGTGCTGGGTGATCTGCGGACACAGATCATTCCAAGTCGCTTTGAAAAAGCGCAACAACCCAATCAGCACAGCCTGCAGCTGGGATTTAGAACCCTCACAGGAATGATCTGGCTGGAACTCAGCTGGCAAGCAGACGCCGCAAGGCTGGTCAGGATTCCGCCTCCCTGCCGTGAAGGAAGTGGCAGCACCCTGGCTCAGCAGGTTCAGCACGGCCTGAGGCAACTGGCTCTGGTGCAACTGGAACAGCGGGACTTTGAGCGGGTTGTGCTGTTTCATTTCGCTCCACGCCCAGGGGAGACAAGTGTGCGCACCTTGGTTCTGGAGCTGATGGGTCGTCACAGCAATGTGCTTTTGCTTGACGAGCAGCAGCGGATCACCGCCATTGCCAGACAGGTCAGGCAGCACCAGTCACGCGTCAGGCCTCTGAGCAGTGGGGATCCCTACATCCCGCCGCCGTCGCTTCAGAACCTGCCGCCAAGCCTTGAGGAACCGTTCGATCAATGGCAGCGCAGGCTCACTCTGGTCCCGCTCGGCCTGGGTCAGGCACTGCGCGATACCTATCAGGGCATCAGCCCCTCCCTGACAAGGCAGCTCATCAACATTCCCTCGACCGATGAGGGGACACCAGCGCTTTCAGCCAGCACTCCCATCGCAGAAATCAGCCAGAAACAATGGCTGCTGCTGCATGCGCGCTGGACCCGATGGCTGAACCAGCTCAGCTGTGGGGATTTCAACCTGCATCTGGATGAAGCCGGCGGCTACCGCGTCTGGAATGAACCTCCTGACTCAGCCAGCGAATCAGCCAGTGAAAGCGAATCACTCAGCCTGCGTTTAGGGCTGTACTACCGCAATCATCTCAACCAGCGAAAGCTGCTCAGAGAGAGCCTGGAACTTCAACAGCTTCTGGAACAGAGCCGACAGAGAGAACAGGCACAGCGCCTCGAGCAGGTCGAGCGACTGAACGCCACTGCTGGCGCCGATGATCTGCAACATCAGGCTGATGCCATTCTCTGTCAGGCCGCTCCTGAAAGAGAAAGTATTGAACGGGCTCAGAAGCTTTATCAGCGTGCCAGACGGCTGCGACGTTCCATTCCCTCGATCGAAGAGCGACTGGATCATCACGATCAACGGCTGGCGCTGATTGACGGCAGCGAAAACTTTCTGACGGACCTGATGCAGGCTGACTGGGACGATTCCGACGATCGCATCCGACAGCTGCGTGAATTGAGAGTTGAACTCGAGGACTTGCTGACCCCTCGCCGTCGACGCCGCCGTAGTGGTCCACCCCAGGGACAACCACAGCCGCTGGAGCTCCTCACTCAGGACGGATTGCTGATTCAGATCGGCCGCAATCATCGCCAGAACGAGTTGATCAGCCTTCGGCAGGCTCGTGCAGGAGATCTGTGGTTTCACGCACAGGAGTGTCCGGGAAGCCATGTGGTGCTGAAGGCCTCGGCAGCAGCTGCTTCGGAACAGGATCTGCAGCTTGCGGCAGACCTTGCGGCCTGGTTCAGCCGGGCGAAGGGAAATCGGCTTGTGCCGGTGGTGATGACCGGAGTGGAACATCTCCAGAGAATCCCTGGCACTGCGCCAGGGACCGTGAGACACCGACAGGCCGAGCTGGTCTGGGCGGAACCGGACCGCGCCTGCAGAAACCTTGAGGCTCGAAACCCCCTAGCCTGAAACGATTCAACTGCACACTGACCTCTGACGCCGATCACGCCTGAAGAGTCACCGAAGCTGTCACCGCCGCCGCCGATACGGATCGGGGTTCAGGACGGTCCTCCCAACGACGTGGAAATGCCTCTGGTCGATCATCTGGAGGAACTGCGTCAGAGGGTGCTGCGCAGTCTTGTTGCAGTGGTTGTCTGTGCCCTGGCCTGTCTTCTGGCCGTGCGCCCACTGGTCAGAATTCTTGAGGAGCCCGCCGGTTCGATCCGCTTCCTGCAACTCGCTCCAGGCGAATTTTTGTTCGTGTCCTTCAAGGTTGCCGGCTACGCAGGACTCACGCTGGCACTTCCTTACGTCCTTTACGAGGGGCTCGCTTTCGTTCTCCCAGGCCTGACCCGCGGAGAACGCCGTCTGATTGCACCATCCGTGGCGGGATCAGCCGTGCTGTTTCTGGCCGGACTTGGCTTTGCCTGGTGGGCACTGGTTCCTGCAGCCCTGAATTTTCTGGTCAGTTACGGCGCCGATGTCGTGGAGCCGCTCTGGTCAATTGAGCGCTACCTCGACTTCGTTCTGTTGCTCATGCTGTCGACCGGTCTGGCCTTTCAGCTTCCGGTACTGCAACTTCTTCTGGGGGTCTTCGGACTGGTCAGCTGGCAACGAATGCTCAGTGCTTGGCGTTGGGTCGTGCTGGTGTCGGCCCTGGCTGGTGCAGTGCTGACGCCCTCCACAGACCCGGTCACGATGTTGCTCCTGGCTGGAGCGATCACTGCGCTCTATCTGATCGGTGTTTTGCTTGTTGCAGGCATTCAGAGATTCAGAGCAGAAACTCCTCAAGAGTCCCCTCCCCCTGCAGCTGCAGACTGAGCGCCTTACCAAGTCTTGGCTTGTCCCGGGTCGTGAGCAACCACTCCCGAACCGTCTCGGCTTCCCCCAGTCTGTTGACGATTTCCAGGACCTCCGCGAGATGAGCCCGGTAGTCAGGCTCATCCAGAGGGAAGGACTGTTGCTCGAGGTAGGCCCACATCACCTGGAAATACATTCGCCTGCGCCTGGTCACCAGCTGCAGGTCATAACTGGCTTGCCAGCGAGTGCGGAGCAGGTCGATGACTTCATCGACACCCAGAGGGCGCGACCCCCTCGCGGAAGAGTGATCAGCAAGCACTGACGAAGACCTTGAACATCAATGAAAATCCAGTCTCCGCAAAGTGTGACATGGCCATTAGCGCCCATAATGGGCCCCATCCAGTGCCCAACGAACGTCAGCCATGACTCAGATGCCAGCCGCTGATGTGCCCGGAATGGGCCGCAGGCAGTTCATGAACCTGTTGACATTCGGATCAGTGACCGGCGTCGCCCTCGGAGCCCTCTATCCGGTGGTGAACTACTTCATCCCACCACGTGCCGCAGGCAGCGGTGGTGGCACCAGTGCCAAGGATGAACTCGGCAACCCTGTGACACTCACCGGCTGGCTCAGCGACCATTCCACAGGCGATCGCAGCCTTGTTCAGGGACTGAAGGGAGACCCCACCTACCTGATTGTTGAAGGTGAAGATGCCATCGGCAGCTACGGCATCAACGCCATCTGCACCCACCTGGGTTGTGTTGTGCCCTGGAACAGTGGAGCCAACAAGTTCATGTGCCCCTGTCATGGAAGTCAGTACGACGCCACCGGCAAGGTGGTGAGGGGGCCTGCACCTCTCTCTCTTGCGCTGGCCAACGTGAGCGTTGAAGACGACAACGTTTTCGTGAGCCAGTGGACCGAAACCGACTTCCGCACGGGTGAGAAGCCCTGGTGGGGCTGATCAACAACTTTTTTCCCACCGCTCTCTCGAGAAACACGCCTCCGATGCGACGCATTCTTTTTTCAGTCTTCTCAGCCCTGATCCTGGGCACAGCCATCTTCACAGCTCCCTCCAGCAGCTGGGCTTACCCCTTCTGGGCTCAGCAGAACTACGCCTCTCCAAGAGAAGCCACAGGCAAGATCGTGTGCGCCAACTGCCACCTGGCCAAGAAAATCACCCAGGCAGAGGTGCCCCAATCCGTTCTTCCTGACACGGTTTTCAAGGCAGCAGTGAAAATCCCCTACGAACAGGGGATCCAGGAGATCGGTGCCGATGGAAGTGATGTCGGCTTACAGGTCGGAGCCGTGATCCAGCTGCCGGATGGCTTCACCCTGGCCCCACAGGACCGCTGGACCGACGAGATCAAAGAGGAAACCGAGGGCGTTTATTTCACGCAGTACAGCGACGATCAACCCAACATTCTTCTCGTTGGACCGATTCCAGGCGATCAGCATCAGGAGATCGTTTTCCCTGTCCTCTCCCCGGATCCTGCCACCGACAGCAACATCCATTTCGGCAAGTACCAGATCTTCGTAGGTGGCAATCGAGGTCGAGGTCAGGTCTATCCGACCGGAGAAAAGAGCAACAACACCGTTTTCACATCACCAGCCAGCGGAACCGTTTCAGCCGTTGAAGACGGCGACAACGGAGCCAGAGTGATCACCATCGCAGCTGCTGAAGGCGAAACCGCCACTGAAACCATTCCCGTAGGCCCCGCTCTGATTGTCGGAGTCGGTGATGCGATCGAAGCGGGGGCTCCCTTGACCGATGATCCGAATGTTGGTGGTTTCGGACAGGTTGATGCTGAGGTCGTGCTGCAGAACCCAGTGCGCATTTATGGACTGCTGGCGTTCTTCGCAGCTGTTTCACTGGCCCAAATCATGTTGGTCCTGAAGAAGAAGCAGATTGAGAAGGTACAAGCCGCTGAGGGTGTCTGAGATCAGTGTTGATCCCTGGAATTTTCTCCTCCCCAGGGCCCGAGCTGTTTCAGCTCGGGCCTTTCGTGCTGAGGTGGTATGGACTGCTGATTGCGATCGCCGTCCTGATTGGACTCAATCTCTCCAGCTGGCTGGCACGGCAACGCGGCCTCGATGCCAATCTGATCAGTGATTTGCTACCGATCCTTGTGCTGGCGGCGGTGGTTGGAGCGAGGACTTACTACGTCGCATTCGAATGGGAGTCTTACCAGCGCTCATGGTGGGATGCGCTCGCGATCTGGAAGGGAGGAATTGCTATCCATGGAGCACTCCTGGGGGGCTCGCTGGCAGTGATTGTGTTCTGCCGTTGGCGCCGGGTGTCATTCTGGGATCTTCTGGATGTGTTGGTGCCCTCAGTGGTGCTGGGTCAGGCGATTGGCCGCTGGGGGAACTTTTTCAATTCGGAGGCATTTGGAGTCCCCACCAATCTGCCTTGGAAACTTTTTATTCCAGAAGGAAACAGACCAGGTGTGTTCAAAACTGCTGAGTTCTTCCACCCCACATTTCTCTATGAATCCCTCTGGAACATCGCAATTTTTGTGTTGTTAATGACGCTTTTCCGGCTGGGCCGCCAACGAAAGATCTCCCTGCCTTCTGGAGCTCTCAGCTGCATCTATCTACTCAGCTACAGCCTTGGTCGTATCTGGATCGAAGCTCTGAGAATCGATCCGCTCTGCCTTGGCGGCCAACCTCCGTTCTGTGACGGCGGCCTGCGCATTGCACAGCTGATGAGCCTCAGCCTGATGGCCATCGCAGGCTTTGGATTGTTCTGGCTGTATGGACGAAAGACGCCTCTTCCTGATCCAGGACTGAAACAGACAGACCCCTCATGAGCAAAATCTCGATCGTGGGTGCCGGCCCGGGAGCACCTGATCTGCTGACACGCCGTGCTGAGAACCGCATTGTCAATGCTGAAGTTCTGATCTGGACTGATTCGCTGGTGTCACCCCTGATCGCGGATCTTGCGCCTGCTGGGTGTGAACGGATCAGGACCAGCTCGCTCACGCTGGAACAGGTTCTTCCGGTGATGGCCGAGCGCGCCAGCAGTGGAAAAAACGTGGTGCGCCTTCACGATGGCGACCCCTGTCTCTACGGAGCTCTCAGCGAGCAAGTCTGCGGACTTGCCGATGCCGGAATCGAAGTGGAAGTGGTTCCTGGCATCAGCGCCTATCAGGCAACCGCCTCGGCTCTGAGGGCGGAACTGACCATCCCAGGCCTTGTGCAGACCATCGTGCTGAGTCGCAGCGGAGGCCGAACCGGTGTTCCCGAACGAGAGGAACTGGGGAAACTCGCCTGTCTGCAGGCTTCGCTGTGTCTTTACCTCAGTGCCCGCCATGTGGACGAGGTTCAGGCCACGCTGCTTGAGCATTACCCAGCTGACACGCCGGTCGCGATCGGATACCGGGTCAGCTGGCCTGATGAATCACTGGACCTGGTCCCTCTCGATCAGATGGCGAGGATCACCCACGATCGCAATTTGATTCGCACCACGCTGTATGTGATCAGTCCTGCTTTGCGTTCAAGCAGTCGTCGGTCAAAACTCTATTCACCGGATCATGACCACTTGTTCAGGCCCAGGCACTGAAAATCCGGGCTGGTGGTGTTTTAAGATGACCAAATCGGGCGATTAGCACAGTGGTAGCGCACTTCCTTCACACGGAAGGGGTCACTGGTTCGAATCCAGTATCGCCCATGCATGACAAAGCCCTGCGTTGCAGGGCTTTCAGTTGATTCACAAGCAGCTCTGAAAGCTCACATGAGCATCACATAAGGCCATCAAATCAAAGGATTAATCGGCAAATAAAGGCTTTAATCTCGCTCGAATAGAGCTTGCGACTTGAACATTCAAAGGTTTCAGCTGATAGAGGCCTTGAAAGGTTTATAGAGTCTTTCGAGGCCTTTATGCAGGACTGTTCGAATACATTCGGTGCACCGTACTTCTTTCGTCATGGCAAAGGGTTATTGGATCAGCACTGGAACGATTCATACACCACTGGCCATGGTCCCCTACATCAGCCGACTCACTGAATGGCTGCCCACAGTCGGGGCGAGATTTCTGGTGCGCGATGTTCAGTGCGATGTCCGAGAAGGCTCCCCTGGCTCCGTGATGGTGATCATTGAGTTCCCTTCAATCGAGTCAGCAGTATCAGCCTATGAGTCAACGGAGTATCAATCGATGATTGAGCTGAGAGCTCCCCATGCTGATCTCACACTCTCAATCTCTGAAGAGTTGGTTCCCTGAATCTTCGGGGTGTTGACCACTACGGATGTTTTGCAAAGTTTCGTGCATTATCTGTCTGTCTTCGGGTCATCACCGGAGATGCGTCGAAGCCAGGAGGGGTGGGACCCTCCTTTTTTTTGACAGAACTACGCTGCTTGACACGGCGCCTTAGACCAATCCGCAATTCCGTGAGTTGATACGCCAGGATCGCTGCGTTTCTGGAGACGTTCGATGCTTCGAATGAAAAATCCGGTTCTACAGAGAATCTGGGCAATCATCACCTGGCGATGGCGCATGCAGATTGCCCTCAATGCTCCATTTGCTCTGCTCTGGATTGCTGATAAGACAAATCCATCGGTTCATGCGTTCAACATGACAGCACTTTCAGCAATTCACGCTGAATGGCTGGCACCGATGATCGGCATTGCTTGATGTTTCAACCAGAAATTCTGTTCAGCGTCGGCGGAGTGTGAGTATCCAGAGCCAGGTAGCGAACAAAGCACCGACGGGAATCACAATCACAAACAGCTGTGCAATCACCAGATTGCGAACTTCAGGGTCCATGGTTCAGAGAGGGATCACCAGTGACCAGCGTTGACGTCTGTAGCGCCATCGCTTGCCTGAGTCCTCGGGCTCTGGAATGTCCCCTGCGTCAAAACCTTTGGGATCTGCAGGGTTATCGCTGACTTTCGAAGCACTCGTCATCGGTAACTCGTAGCCAACGTATTGATCACCCTCTTTTTTGCAGGATCTCACCGGAGCTTGCCCATGAGTGGTCCACAGACCTGTTCTGCGAACGGTGTACCGACCTGCGGAGTCGGCCCATCGTGTGCAGGCCTGCAAGGCTGATTCCTGCGACTCGTAGCGGCTCATGGCCTCAATGAAGCCGACGAGGCTGGGAACCTGCGTCACAACCAGAGCAGCCAGAAGGAGCTGCGTGATCCTGCTCGGTTTCATCCTTCGGCGTTGACTCCTTCACGATTGCGGGAAACCAGACCGCCAAGGTGAAGGCATGGGTCAGTCATGCCCGGGGATAGAAAATGACGAATTCCGATGTGGCAACTCTCTCTGTGTGCCTCGTGGCACTGACAGAAGTGCAGATCAAGCCTAATTTCACTCCAGCTGTTTCACAAAGGGTCGGATGTGGTTGTCGGATCCCGAGCAGGTAAAGGATGAAGCAACCGTTTCAACTCTGCAGGAGATCGGTGAACTGCTCCGTGAGGCCCGCGTCAGACAGGATCTGAGCTGCGATCAACTGGCCCAGTCTCTGAAAATGGGCAGTGAACAACTTCAGTCTCTCGAGAATGGCGATCTTGAGAAGCTTCCGGAACCGGTGTTCATCAAAGCGATGACCCGCAGGGTCGCCTCAAAACTCGGCCTCGATGGCGACTCTCTTGTCAGCAGGCTCCAGGTCGTTCTTCCTGCTCCGGAGACTGTCAAGACCACAGGGAGTTCCATTTCCGGCAAAGCGGCTGCAACCGGTTCTGAACAGACGGAACGTTCTGTGAAGCCCTGGAAGCGTCTGGCCATGGCTGCCCTGGCGGTCGGCGCGGTCACAGGTGGAGCCATTGTGGTGGCCAGTCAGCGTCGCTCCATCGAACCCACTCCCATCACGGCTGCAACGGAGTTGAAGCAGTCCACAGCGCGAGACGTTCAGCCCGTGCAGTTTGAACAGAAAACCGCTGAGTCGATTTCCATCAGCAGCAGAGAACCCAGCTGGCTCTCAATCCGAAACGGCGAAGGCAAGATCATTTACGAGGGAACCCTTTCTGACGACAAATCCCTGCCTGCTGAATCTGATCTTGAGATCTATGCCGGACGCCCAGATCTCATCTTGATCAGTCATGGAGGCGAGTCACCCAGAGCACTCGGACCTATTGATCAGGTGCGCTGGTACAAACTCAGTCCTGAACTCTGACCTTGAGATTCAGTCCGGTCACATCACTCACCAGTGCTGAGCAGCTCTCAAGACTCCACTGTTCAAGGCTCAGGTTCTGATTCAGACGCTCCGGCACCAGCTCAAGAATCAGAACACTGCCCTTGACCCTGGCTTTCAGCTTCTGAACAACCGGATCGGGCCGACGATCCAGTGCTGCGGCAAGACGCAGCAACAACGCCATCTCTGACACGGTCCTTCTGTTGTCACGGGTCTGAAGCGCCTGCCAGGACTCATGACGCTTCTTGGGAAGACTGCGACGGTGGTAACGGGCGATGGCCGCGATCATCAGATGTTCGGATTCGGAATAACCCAGCAGCTCGCCATGGCGGATGAGATACCAGGAATGCTTGTGGTAAGCGCTCAGATTGATGTGCTGCCCGCAGGCATGGAGCATGGCGGCGGCCCAGAGCAGATCCCGGCCGGATCCGTCATCACGGTGCAAGGTCTTGTGAGTGCTGTCGTAAAGATTGAGTGCGTGGTTGGCAACCCGCTCGGCACGGACCTGATTGACCGCAAAACGCTGCACCTGATGGATCACGGTTCGCTGGCGGATGCTGCTCTGAAAACTGAAGCGATCTTCCAGAAGGCCATGGCGCAGCATCCAATCCACAATCAGCCCTTCACGCAGGGCCCTTTCGCTTAAAACCAACTCATCGACGCCAAGCATCTGCATGGTGGTTTGCAGGATCAGCGAGCCAGGCACGATGATTTCCGCACGCCGATCGTTGATGGGCGCTAGGGCACGGCGCTGCTCCGGTGTCATCACAGCCAGACGGTCGACGACACGGTTGAGACGCTGCCTGGAAACCCTGTAGCCATGGAGCTTCAGTGGCGGGCGATCGTCGTCGCTAGCCGCCAGCGCACCGATGGCCATCGCCGTACCGCTTGTCGCGACAAGCACTGGTGTCTCGCCCGGCTTGATCCGTCGATGCACCTTGTCAACCGCCGGTTCCAGCGAGCCCTGGATGAAAGCCTGCAGAAATGAGCGGCGCTGGGGAGGGATCGGATCATCCTTGACGAAATCACGCTGCAATCTCACGGCACCCACGCGTGTGCTGGTGAGGGCTCGGGCATCCCTGCCATCAGCAAGGATCAGCTCCGTTGAACCTCCGCCGATATCCAGCACCAGATGGGGACGATCCCCGAAGGACATGCCTGACAACACACCCAGATAGATCAGTCGTGCCTCCTCCGGACCACTGACCAGATCCACATCCAGGTCGAGTTCGTCTTTGACTGTTTGCAGAAAATCCCTGCCGTTTGGGGCTTCTCGCACGGCACTGGTCGCTGCGACAACGATCTGCTCAACCTGATGGCTGATTGCAAGCTCGCGGAAACGGCGAAGGCTTTCCAACCCTCTGGCCATCGCTTCAGGTGTCAGCTCACCCGTGTCAGGGTCCCTCTCCCCGAGACGGGTACTGGACTTCTCCGCCAGATCAATGCTGAAGGTCGCCAGGGCCACATCCACCGAAGCCACGAGCATGTGCGTGGAATTGGTGCCCACATCGATCGCGGCCACGGTTCTGACTTTTCTCGCCCCACGCGAATCAGTGTTCGATGGCGTCTCTGCAGCTTGATTGCTGTCATCCACCGCGTTCGCTGGGGAAAGCTCGGCACCTGACATGGCGCACCGTGATGGAAACGGGCCCACTCTGCCATCGGCGCTCCGGGCCTGGTCGCGGCTGATTATGGTTCCGAAAATCCAAGCTTCAGGTTCTGCGAACTGTGACTGGCACGACCTTCTCTCGCGTCATGTCGCCCTGGGTGGCACTGCTGCGATGGAACAAACCGACCGGTCGCCTGATCCTTCTGGTGCCGGCCGGGTGGAGTCTATGGCTCGCCCCGGATGCACCTCCTTCTGCAGCACTTGTGCTGCAGATTCTGGTCGGCGGACTGGCTGTGAGCGGAGCCGGCTGCATCGCCAACGATCTCTGGGACCGGAACATCGACAGCGAGGTGGAACGCACGCGTCAACGTCCCCTCGCCAGCGGTGAACTCAACAGAACCCAGGCGACTGCCGGGCTGGTGCTGCTTCTGGCTCTGGCCCTGGTCGTCGTTCTCAGCCTCTCGTCCCAGATGCTGCTGTGTCTGCAACTGGCAGTTCTTGCTCTTCCTCCCATCCTGATCTACCCATCCGCAAAGCGCTGGTTCCCATTCCCTCAGGCACTTCTGGCGATCTGCTGGGGTTTTGCGGTGTTGATCCCCTGGGCGGCCTTCACGGGAAGCATCGCGCCGTCGACACCTTTGATCGGATGCTGGTTCGCCACGGTGTGCTGGACCTTCAGCTTTGACACGGTCTATGCAATGGCCGACCGTCCGGATGATGCGCGGCTCGGCTTGCGGAGCAGCGCCCTGACGCCTGGACGCAATGCCATCAGGACCGTTCGCTCTGGATATGGGCTCACCTCGACATCCCTCGCCGTGGCTGCGGCTGCGGCTGATGTGGGAGTGTTTTTCTGGCCCTTCTGGGTGATTGCCACCATTGGACTGTGGCGCTCCACGCACACCCTGAGAGCTGGTGAACAGCAGCCTGCAGCCGTCTATGCCAACCATTTCGCACGTCAGGTCCAGATCGGTATGTTGCTGCTGATCGGCCTGGTGCTTTCACGTCTGGGCTGATGCAGCATTCCGACCAGCTATGGACACTGCCTCGTCCCCTGCAGTCGGGCGACAGGGTCAGCATTGCCGCACCGAGCTCTGCGATCTGCGATCAGGCCAGCCTGCTCGCTGGAATTGCCGTGCTCGAGTCTTGGGGGCTGAGCGTGAACATCCCGGCCTGCATGGAACGTCGCTGGGGTTACCTGGCAGGTCGTGACAGCGAACGCGTCAGTGATCTGTCCGCTGACGATGCGTGTTCCCTGCTGGCCTGTGCCCGGGGTGGATGGGGAGCGGCACGTCTTCTTGAACAGACCATCGCCTGGAAGGAGGGCTGGCTTCTTGGCTTCTCCGATGTCACCGCCCTGCTCTGCAGCCGAATGGCACAAGGCCTCGGAGGCGGCATCCATGGTCCTCTGGTCACAACGCTGGCTGGAGAGCCTGAATGGAGCCAGCAGCGTCTTCACGATCTGCTGTTCGGACATCCTGTTGCATCCCTTGAGGGGACCTGCTGGGCCGGCGGCACGGTGACCGGTCCACTGATCGCGGTGAATCTCACAGTGGCATCACACCTGCTCGGCAGCCATCACCTACCCGATCTGCGCGGCGCGATCCTGGTGATCGAAGACGTGGGTGAAGCTCCGTACCGACTTGATCGAATGCTCACCCACTGGCGTCTTCTGGGCGCACTTCAGAATCTTGCGGGCCTTGGATTCGGTCGCTTCAGCGGTTGCGAGGAGGCTGAGAACAACGATCAGGCTGCCGGTTTCAGCCTTGAGCAGGTCCTGCGGGAACGCACTCGGGATCTGGGTTGTCCGGTGGTTGCGGATCTACCCGTTGGCCATGGAAACGGTGGCAATGCTGCTCTGCCGATGGGCGTTCCCGCTCAGCTGAATGGCGACAGCGGCACGTTGAGTCTGGAGCTGCCTTGTCATCGCTGAGCGAGCACAGCTTCAGCCACGGTGAGATCGAACGGCGTGGTGACCTTGATGTTGGCAGGTCCTGCATCCAGCACCCTGACCGGCCAGCCCAGACGTTCAAACAGAGAAGCATCGTCGGTCACCGACCAGCCATGAGCCCTGGCCTGGGCATGGCCTTCGCGCAGAGCGGCAACAGCAAAACCCTGGGGCGTCTGCGCTGCCCAGAGCTGGGCCCTTTCAGGTGTTTCAGTGATCATGCCCCCCTCGTCAACACGCTTGATCGTGTCGGTGACCGGCGTCGCAGCAATCACTGCGTCACCACCACGAACCACCTCGGTGCAGCGGTTGAACAGGCTGGGTTCAACCAGGCAACGGGCTCCGTCATGAATCAGCACATGCTCCGCATCACTGGGGAGTGCCTCCAACCCGCGCTCGACCGATTCCTGACGTGTTCTGCCGCCCTCGATCCAGGCAACGGGCTTGGGAGCCCCCTGCAGGAGGGCAGAGATCTCACTGTGATCAACATGCTGACCCACAACGCCGATCCAACCGATGGCTTCAGCCGCGAAAGCCGACTCCAGGGTCCAGGCAAGCAGCGGCCTGCCCCGCAGCTTGAGCAGCAGTTTGTTGCGATCAGCTCCCATACGCCGCCCGCTTCCCGCTGCGGCAATCAACAGATGCACAAGCGACTCCTGCTGCCAGCAGTCTGAAACGGCCTCCATACAATCAGCTCGCACCGATTGTGCCGCTGGTTCATGCGCGTTCTCGCTCTAAGCCCCGGAAGCCTTCAGCAGCAGCTCGAGCGTCTGCCCGCTCTCGCAGCTGCCGCTGATCAGCTCGAAGCCAGCCTCCAGGTGGCCTGTGATCCATCCCATCGCGGGTTGTGGTCGATGCTTCCAGCGGTGCAGAAAGTGATTCCCTTCCCGTTCGATGCCACTCCCAATCTTTCGGATTGGGCCAACCTTCTGGGTTTGGTGAGGGAACCTGACTTCCAGGCCTGCCTCAATTTCGCCACAGGAAGGCAGGTGAATTTGATGCTGTCAATGAGCCATATCCCGATGCGGGTGGCCACGGAAGGCTTTGCCAGCACGGCCTCCGCCACGGTGGGAGCGGGCTGGACGCCGCAGACACTTGAGGCCTTTCTCTCCCCGATGGGGGTTTCACTGAATGCCGATGCCTTCCGCCTCAGCCTGCCTGCGGAGGCCATGGAGAAAGCGCGCAGCGCCCAGCCCGCAGGGGATGGCCCTCTGCTGCTGCTTGCACCTGGAGCCTTTCCTGGTGACTGGCCTGAAGAACGCTGGACATCGCTCCCGCAAACCATCCGTGGCAAGTTGCCTCAGTTGCGAAGCCTGGTTCTGCCGACCGAAATGCCCGTGGTCGAGCGTGCCGCTGCCGTGGCCTGTGCCGATGTGGTGCTCAGCAGTTGCACCCTCACTCAGTTGATCGCCACCTACTGCGGCCTGCCTCTGGTCGCCATGGGCGCCGAAGCAGACCAGTTGCCCCAGAGAGACATGATTCGCAGGCTCGACAGAGAGGATCTGACTGCTCTGTCGGTCTCCGATGTGATGCAGGCTCTCGGCTTCTGATGACGCGCCCCCGGCTGAGCAGGCAACAGGTTCTGCTCAGCGGTCGTCCACGTCAGCTCCGACACCTTGCACGACCCTGGTTGCTGCCTGGACTGGCACTGACGCTGCTGGTCTTCGGCGGTGCCCTCGGTTACCGGATCACCGAAGGATGGGATTGGGGGGACTGCCTGTGGATGGTGCTGATCACGATCAGCACCATTGGTTACGGAGAGGTGGAGCCTCTGTCTCAGCCGGGGCGGTTGGTCACGGTCCTGATCATTGCCGGAGGACTGCTGGTTGTTCAGCTGTTGATTCAGCGCGTGCTTGGCTTGTCAGAATCCGGGTACTTCCGCCAGATGCGGGAGCTGAGGTTTCGCCGGATGCTGCGGCGCATGCAAGACCATGTCATTCTCTGCGGCTACGGCAGGATCGGCCGCGAGATCGGTGAACAGCTGCTGCTCGAGAAAGCACCGGTGCTGGTGGTTGAACTTGACCCCATGCGCAAACAGGCCGCTGAAGACCGTGGACTGAAGGTGCTCCAGGCCGACGCCACTCTTGACGAAACGCTGATCGAGGCCGGGCTTGATCGCTGCCGCAGTCTGGTGACCGCACTGCCCAGCAATGCGGCCAACCTTTACGTGGTTCTGAGCGCCAGGGGGCTGGAGAAACGATGTCGCCTCATCGCCCGTGCGGACAGCGATGAGGCTGCGGCGAAGCTTGAACTGGCTGGCGCAAGTGCTGTGGTGAGCCCTTACGTGGCCGGTGGTCGCCTCATGGCGACGACGGCCCTGCGACCGCTGGCGGTCGACTTCACGGATCTGCTGGCGGGATCCGACTGCGAGATCGAGGAATTCCGGCTCAGTGAGGATCCTTTGCTGATGAGCCAGATCGCCCATCGGACCCTGCAGGACCTTGACCTGGCGCGACGCACCGGAGCCATGGTGCTTGCCATTCGGGACAACAACACCTTGTCGGCGAATCCCAACGGAGAGGTCACCCTGGCCCCCGGCCAGATGCTGGTTGTGATGGGCAGCAAGCAGCAACTGCAGGACCTTCGACAGATTCTTGGCGACGCCATTGACGCCGTGGAAACCATGCGCGGCATGCAGTCGAATGAATGAACGCTGGTCTTGCAGGTCCGTACGATCAGCCGGTCACAGGTCCTTGCATGAGCACCACTCACACCCTTGATGGCCAGATCGCTCTGGTGACCGGCGCCAGCCGCGGAATCGGCCGGGCCGTTGCACTCGGCCTAGCCGACGCCGGTGCTGAAGTGGTCGTCAACTACTCGAGCTCTCCTGATGCGGCCGATGCCGTGGTGGCTGAAATCAAGGATTCCGGAGGCAAGGCCTACGCCCTTCAGGCCAATGTGGCCGACGAGGAGGCCGTGAACGGTCTGATCAAGACAGTGATCGAGCGAAGCGGAAGAATCGATGTGCTGGTCAACAACGCCGGCATCACCCGCGATGGACTGCTGATGCGCATGAAGACCGACGATTGGCAGGCGGTGATCAATCTGAACCTGAGTGGCGTCTTCCTCTGCACAAGAGCCGTGGCCCGCCCGATGCTCAAGCAGAAAAGCGGACGCATCATCAACATCACATCTGTCGTTGGGCTGATGGGCAACGCCGGGCAGTCCAATTACGCCGCCGCCAAGGCGGGAGTCGTGGGATTCACCAGAAGCGCCGCCAAGGAGATGGCCAGCCGCGGCATCACCGTGAATGCAGTGGCCCCTGGCTTCATCGCCACTGACATGACCAAGGATCTTGATGCGGAGGGAATCCTCGCGGCCATTCCACTGGGTCGTTTCGGCACTCCGGATCAGGTCGCCGGGGCTGTGCGGTTTCTGGCAGCTGACCCTGCTGCTGCCTACATCACCGGCCAGGTTCTGCAGGTTGACGGCGGCATGGTGATGGGCTGATCCGAGTCCGCGCAGGACTTCCGTATCAGGGCTCCAGAGGTTGCCCCAGCTCATCTCTGAGTCTGCGGATGCGCTGCAGCAATCTGAACCTGCGGCTGCGTTCTGTCGCCGTCAGAAAAATGCGCAACGGCACGTAGACAAGAGCCATGATCCCGGCCAGACCGGCCAGCAACACGAAGAACAGCGCCCCTGAATTGGCCATGGATCAAAGTTAACGAGAGCGGTCGCCTCCGGCAGGCACCAACTCCGGATGATTCGGCTTTCCCCACTTCCGATAGCGAGTCAGACGTCCTGTCGTTGTGGGACATTGACCAGCGGGTAAGTGTCGATCATGGCCAAGCTTCTCAGTTTTTCGGATGAATCCCGCTCTTCGTTGGAGCGGGGCATGAATGCTCTAGCCGATGCCGTGCGCGTCACGATCGGCCCGCGCGGTCGCAATGTGGTGCTTGAAAAGGCATTCGGAGCACCCGACATCATCAACGATGGCGACACGATCGCCAAGGAGATTGAGCTCGAGGATCCCTTCGAAAACATCGGCGCCAAATTGATCCAGCAGGTGGCGTCCAAAACCAAGGACAAGGCTGGAGACGGCACCACCACAGCAACCGTTCTGGCCCAGGCCATGGTTGAGGAGGGGCTTCGCAACACGGCAGCCGGAGCAAGCCCGATCGAATTACGCCGGGGCATGGAAGCCGCGGTTGAACACGTGGTCAAAGGCCTGTCAGAGCGGAGCCAGGCCGTCAGTGGAGATGCCATCCGTCAGGTGGCCACGGTCAGCGCCGGCGGCGATGAAGAAGTGGGGCAGATGGTGAAAGAAGCCATGGACAAGGTCAGTGTCGACGGTGTGATCACCGTCGAAGAATCGAAATCGCTGGCCACTGAACTGGATGTCACCGAAGGCATGGCCTTTGACCGTGGCTACAGCTCCCCTTACTTCGTCACTGATGGCGATCGCCAGATCTGCGAATTTGACAACGCCTTGTTGCTGCTGACTGACCGCAAGGTGAGCGCCGTGGCCGATCTCGTACCGGTGCTCGAAGCCGTTCAGCAGTCGGGTTCTCCCCTGGTGGTGCTGGCCGAGGAAGTGGATGGGGAAGCCTTGGCCACGCTGGTGGTGAACAAGAACCGCGGAGTGCTGCAGGTCGCCGCGGTCCGCGCCCCGTCATTCGGTGAACGCCGCAAGGCCGCCCTGGCGGACATCGCCATCCTCACAGGCGGCACGGTGATCAGCGAGGACCGGGCCATGACTCTCGAAAAGGTCACACTTGCCGATCTCGGGCGTGCCCGCAGGATCACGATCAGCAAGGACAGCACCACGATTGTGGCCGGGGAGGAAAGCCGGGACGCAGTTGCCGAGCGTGTGGCCTCGATCCGCCGTGAGCTCGACAACACCGAGTCGGAGTACGACCGGGAAAAGCTCTCCGAACGCATTGCCAAACTCGCAGGTGGCGTTGCGGTGATCAAGGTGGGAGCACCCACCGAAACCGAGCTCAAAAACCGCAAGTTGCGCATCGAGGATGCCCTGAATGCGACTCGGGCAGCCGTTGAGGAAGGAATCGTTGCCGGCGGTGGATCCACATTGCTCCAATTGGCAGGAACACTTGACTCCGTTGCCGCTCAGCTGCAGGGAGATCAGCGCACTGGCGTGGAGATTGTCCAGCGCGCACTGAGTGCTCCCCTCAAGCAGATCGCCATCAATGCCGGAGCCAACGGGGACATTGTTGTGGAGCAGGTGCAACGCTCCGGCAAGGGATTCAATGCCGTGACCGGCAATTACGAGGACCTTCTGCAGGCAGGCATCCTTGATGCTGCCAAGGTGGTGCGCCTTGGATTGCAGGACGCGGTTTCAATTGCGTCACTGTTGATCACCACCGAAGTGGTTGTGGCCGACAAACCTGAACCGCCTGCTCCTGCAGCACCTGGCGGGGATCCCATGGGCGGCATGGGTGGTATGGGCGGCATGGGTGGCATGGGAATGCCCGGAATGATGTGAACCCAGCGGTCTGTACCTGCTCGCCTGGGCCTGCTCAGAGGGCCTGAACCAGGCGGGCGTGTATCCGACAGACCGCCAGAGCTTCGCGTGGGGGCTTGCTGCAGAGATGCCCAAGCTCCCTGTTCAGAGCCTGAAGCTCACCCATCGGCAGACCTGCAACCGGTAGAGCCAGGACCATTCCGCCGACCATCGCCGGGAGGTAAATCAGGCGCAGCATGGCATGAGTCTCGCGGGACTCAGCCAGTCTGCCTTTTCAGGTGCCTGGAATAAGCTGCCACCTGGAGATCAACTCCTGTGATCGCAGTTCCTACAACCACTGCATCCGCCCCCCCGTTGAGAGCATCAGCGGCAGACATCGCCGAAGCGATGCCGCCTTCACACACCAGCAGCGTGGAGGGCGGCAGTTGCCGCCTCAATCGATGCAGGAGATCCATGGCAGGCGGAGAGAGCTGAGCGGTCTCCTCCGTGTATCCAAACAGGGTCGTACCCACCCAATCGCAGCCAAGAGCCGCGGCCTTCAGACCGTTTTCAACGCTGTCAATGTCCGCCATCAGCACTGCGCCGAGCTCCGTTTTCGCCTGCCTGATCAGCGGCCCAAGCTCTTGCCCAGAGGGTCGATCACGCGATGTTGCATCCAGCGCAATGACATCGGCACCGGCTGCCCAGACCGACCTGATCTCCTCCCATCGAGGCGTGATGTAGACGGAGCTGTCTGGGAAGGTGCGTTTCCACAGACCAATGATGAGAGCATCGGGACAACGCTCCCGAACGGCTCCAATGTGTTCAGGACTCTCCAGCCTGACTCCGATGGCACCGTTGCGAAGACTCGCCTCCGCCATGGCGGCGATCACATCGGGATGACGCATCGGAGACCCCTCTGGAGCCTGAACCGAAACGATGAGACCGCCCTCGAGATGATCCCGGCAGACACGCTGGCTGGAGGCGACAACCATGACGCCTCAGGACGCCTTGGGCAGATCATGCCGGCTGACGGGCAAAAGCCAGCGCCGCAGTCGCTGCGGCCCGGCAGCAGGAACCGGACGAAGATTCGGGGGCGGTGTCTCTGAACTGATCCCAGAATCGACAGCACGACTCACATCGTCAAGACAGTTTTTCAGCATGGAGCTGAAATGGGTCAACCCCTGGTCAGACTTTTCAGAATCCACAGATGAAGCTGCTGTGGGTTGGGCATCTTCGTGTTCAACCGGTTCAGAGCGATCGATCGGGGCCATCTCAGCCGATGAATCAGCGGTGGACATCAACGAAGGTTCTTCAGAATCCACCGGCAGGGAGTCAACACCGAAGCGATGCACCCACTGCAGCTGAAGTCGGGCCAGCAGCACTTGATCGTTCTGTCGCAAGGCCTGTTCGATCAGGTGCTGCAGGCTGATCTGGAGAGGGTCCTGATGCTGGTACGGGGAATGGTTCACGGAATCAGGCAAGCTTGCGGTTGAGCAGAGGGCGGATCAGCAGGAACAACGCGGCCGTCAGCAGCGACAACACCAGAAGACAGGTGGTACCGGTGACAGAGCCGTAGGGCGCTTCCAGCAGAACCGATGACAGATCAAGCGGGCCGGCATAAGCGGCACGAATGGGTTCAATCGCGAAGGTAAGGGGATTTAACGCTGCAAGCCAGCCCAGCCATGGAGGCATGAAGCTCAGAGGGGCCAGCGCCGTGCTCGCAAACAGCAGAGGAAGGTTGGCCACAAAAATCACCGCAATGAGTTCAATGTGACCTGGAAGGGCAAACGCCAGCCCGAGGCTGAGGGCCGTGACCGCAAACCCCAGCAGCAGCAGCGTGACCATCACCAGCAGCAGTCCAGCTGCGCCTGGCCAGCCATAACCAAGCAGAGATGCGGTGAGCATGATCGCCAGGCTCTGCACAAGACTCAGCGTTGTGATGTAGATCACCGAGGCCAGAACAATCGAACTGCGACTGCGCAGCGGAGCCACCAGCAGACGGTTCAGGAAACCGAATTCACGGTCGAACATCACCGGCAGACCTGCATTGAGAGCAGCACTGAATGCGGTGAACACAATGACACCGGCTCCCAGAAACCGTCCGTAGCTCATGCCTCCAGGCAGCAGACCCTCCGGTGCACGTGAGAAAAGAGCACCGAACAGCACCAGCCAGATCAATGGCTGCAGCACACCGGCGACCAAAGTTGAGGGACGCCGTTGCAGCTGAAGGAAGAGACGTCGCGTGAGCGCGAATGTTTCCTGCAGAAGCTCGGCTATGGCAGAGCCGTTGTCGGAGCTGGAGGAGCTTGTGCTGAGGGCAGGGCTGGTCATTGGCAAGACGGAAACTGAATGAACATCAGGAGAGGCTTCATCGCATCGACTGTCGTCGCTCCTGCTTGGGATCGCGCTGGCCTGCCACAGCAAGCTCTGCATCCATCAGGGTGCGGCCCGTGGCCTGCAGGTACACATCATCGAGACTGGGGCGGCTTTGTGACAGGGAGAAGACATCAAGATTCTCAACCGCAAGTCGTTGCTTCAGCGTTGCAAGAACATGCTCTCCATCAACAACGAGATTGAGTGAATAGCCCTGCGCGCGGTTGATCACAATCCGCCTCACACCGTCCACCACTTCAAGAAGCTGGCGTACCCGTTCCGCTTCCGGCTGGTCGCTGAATTCGCGCACTCTCAGGGTCACACGATCGCCGCCAAGCTGCTGCTTCAGGGCTTCCGGAGCACCCTCTGCAATCACCTGTCCGGCATCGATGATCGCCATCCGATCAGCAAGAGCCTCCACTTCCTCGAGGTAATGACTGCTCAGCAGAATTGTGGTTCCCTGATCACGAAGGTCACGAAGCACCTCCCAGATCACAGCGCGACTTTCGATGTCGAGCCCGACCGTTGGCTCATCCAGAACAAGCAGCTGCGGTTGGTGCAGCAGTCCGGAAGCAAGATCCAGACGCCTTCGCATTCCACCGGAATACGTGCCGCAGCGACGATCGATCCAGTCACCCATCGACATCCGATCCACCAACTGATCGATTCGACGGTTCCGGTGCTGTCGCTGCAGATGGTAGAGATCGCCTTGAAGTGCGAGAAGCTCTCGACCCGTGAGAATTTTGTCGATCGCCACCTCCTGAGCCACATACCCCATCAGCTGACGAACCGTTCTTGGTTCCTGAAGCGCATCCACCCCTGCAACGACGACACGTCCTCGATCTGGAGCAAGCAGCGTGGCCAGAATGCGCAGTGCTGTGGTCTTGCCTGCTCCATTTGGTCCGAGCAATCCGTAGAGACAGCCTGAGGGAACAGACAGGCTGAGTCCGTTCAGAGCAGAAACGGCTCCATAGGACTTTTCCAGTTGATCCAGCTCAAGCAGTGACATCCCGCCTACGGAAACGATCGTTTGAAATCTAGGAAGCAATCCCAGAGAAGCCTGCGGCGACAGTCATCAGCCACTCCCTGAGTTGAAGGTCGAACAGGGAAGCAGCGGAGAATCGGCTGATGATCAGCAACAGGCAGATCCCGAAGAGATAGAGAATCGACCAGCGAAACAGACCTTTGGCGCGATCGATGCTGTCAGGCTCTTCAGCGAGTCTGCCGACCATCTGAAGCAGTCGCCCGTTGAAGGGCAGCAACAGCAGGCCATAGAAAAGCCCTCCCTCCGGCAGCGCCCAGATCCCGAACATGCTGACCAGAACCGTGGCCCAGCCATAACGGCGGATGGCTCGAGCGGTAACGACCGACCCCTCCACCACAGGCAGCATGGGAATGCCTACTTCCCGGTAGTCATCTCGCAGAAGCAGGGCAAGAGCCCAGAAATGCGCGGGCGTCCAGACCATTACGAGCGCAAAAAGCCACCAACCCCCCAGCCCCACATGACCGGTTGCAGCTGCTGCACCCACCAGTGGAGGGATGGCGCCGGCGACACCGCCGATCACGATGTTCTGCGATGTTCGTGGCTTGAGCAATGCCGTGTACAGCAGGACATAGCTGCAGAGTCCGAGCAGCGACAGGCCTGCGGCGAGACAGTTCACACCGCTGACAAGCAGCATTGCCGCGGCCAGGGTGCAGGAAACTGCGCCGGCGAAAGCGGCTGTTGGCGAGAGCCGACCCGAGGGCAGAGCACGCCCACTTGTGCGTTGCATGCGGCCATCGAGTTCCTGCTCCCAGAGGCAGTTGAGAACTCCTGCGGCGGCGGCGGCAAGAGCTCCACCGCCAAGCGTGCAGGCCAACCTTGGAGAGGACAGCGGCCAGCCCTCGGTCAGAGCCATACCGCCGAGTGTGGTCGCCAGCAGCAGTGGGATCAGGCGCGGCTTGGCCACTTCAAGCCAGGGAGGAAGCTTGATGCGCTTGCGTGAAGGAACAATCTGCTCGCGCGTGAGCGGAGCCGAGGATGCAGCTGTGCTGGAACTAGCCATGACACGCCTCCAGGGCGGAAGAGTCGACAACGACGGGGAGCGGATCGGATGCAGGAGGTTGACGCCTGCAGGTCAGACCTGCCAGAACCGCGACCAGCAGGCAGGCCACCAGCTGATGAGCAACGGTCACTGCGGGCTGCGATAGACCCAGACGCAACGTCGTCACACCAAGGCCGATCTGCGTGACAACAAGCAGAGGAGCCATCAACAGCAGCGGCCACTGTTGTCGGCCCCAGCGCCCACCCAGCAGAGCAACCAGCACGAACAGCAGCACAGAAAGAGCTGCCGGCGTTGCTGAGACACGATGCCAGTGGAGCCATTGACAGGCCTGACCTGCATCAAGACAGCGCTGAGACGCCCAGGACGTGGCCATTCCTGCACCCAGCAGACACTGCGCTGAAACAGCCAGCACACTCAGTGAGCCGAGCACAATCCACCAGCGGGGGGCAGCCTCGGACCCGGAGGGGGCCAGAAGGACCTGGGTGAGACCACTGACGGTGATTACCAGCATGAGAGCCAGAGCCAGATGAGACGTGACCACCGCGGAGGGCAACAGCTTCAACACCGTGAGCGCGCCCAGACCTCCCTGCATGGCGACCATCAGCACCAGCAGCACACTGAGCGGCAGCAACCATCCGGGCAGCTCTCGGCGATACCACCAGACGACAACCATCTGCACCAGCAGTGCCACGCCGACCACAAAGGCATCGAGACGGTGAAACCACTCAAGGAAGACCTGAACGTTCATCTGACGTCCAGGCAGCAGCGAGCCGTAACAGAGAGGCCAGTCTGGACAGGCGAGACCCGCCTGCATGACCCTCGTCGCTCCGCCGATCACCACCAGAACCACAAGTGCCACCACAAGATGGGCAGCCAACTGCGCTAGGCGTAGACGAACCGGAATTAACGACGATGCAGTCAACACAAACTCCTTAATGGAGATGGTTATCC
The DNA here is from genome assembly GCA_002687115.1 of Cyanobium sp. ARS6. Classification (GTDB taxonomy): domain Bacteria; phylum Cyanobacteriota; class Cyanobacteriia; order PCC-6307; family Cyanobiaceae; genus Synechococcus_C. The sequence goes on along the minus strand of NYZI01000119.1, from coordinate 4,512 downwards.
ACGGAACGTAGCTCTCTGAATCAGAACGGCACGATGTGTAGCTGACTGCAACATCATAATTTTCAGACTTGATGCGACTTTGCTGACAAGAGCACCCTTGAACTCAGAAAACCCGAAGGATTTTCAGGCTTGCTTAACAATCAACACGTGGTGATTGTTATCAACCTCCATAGCCTGAAGAGACATAAGTTGAGGTTCGGGGTGCCCATCCCCTCAGCAATTCTGACCCTGGTTCTGGGAATGCTCCTCGTGCTCGGGGGGTTATGGATCGGCCAGAACATCAACCTGCTGCCTGTTGACGCAAGCGCTAATGCCCCCATTTACGACGAGTTGTTTCGTGTTTTGTTCAGCATCGGCACAATCCTTTTTGTGGGGATAGTCGGTCTGATTGTGTTCAGTCTTGTCCGTTTCCGTCGTCGGCCAGGACAGCTCGGCGATGGACTGGCTCTGGAGGGCAATCTTCCTCTTGAAGTGTTCTGGACAGCAGTCCCTGCCATCGTGGTTCTGTTCGTAGGGCTGTACAGCTACGACATCTACGAACGCATGGGAGGAATGGTGCCTCTTGGCCATGGCGATCACGGCTCGGAGACGATGGTCGATCAACGCATCTGGGGTGGCATTGGTTCAACACAGGACTCCCAGACGGCAACAACAGTGGGCATCGCGCCATTACCCATCGAGGTCACAGCGATGCAGTTCGCTTTTCTCTTTCATTACCCCGACGGCGACATCATCTCCGGAGAAATGCATGTCCCCGTTGACCGGCCGGTTTCACTGAAAATGGAGGCCAAAGACGTGATCCATGCATTCTGGATTCCGGAATTCCGCCTGAAGCAGGACGTCATTCCCGGGCAGCCGACTGTCCTCGACTTCACCCCGACACGAACGGGCAACTATTCGATCGTATGCGCAGAGCTCTGCGGCCCATATCACGGAGGCATGCGCTCGAGTGTCGTGGTTGACAGCGCCGATGACTTCGATAGCTGGCTCCAGTCCAACCGAAAGATCCCAGCAGCCGAAGCATGACGATCACCGCTCCCCAGAAAACAGCGCCGACTTCACCGTCTCTGCAACCGGAGGGGTGGCTCCGCTACCTGAGTTTCAGCGTTGACCACAAGGTGATCGGCATCCAGTATCTCGTCTGCGGATTTGCCTTTTATCTGATCGGCGGAGCCATGGCAGGCGCGATCAGAACCGAACTGTTGAGTCCGGTTTCAGATTTCATGGCCAGAGATGTCTACAACCAGATCCTCACACTGCACGGAACAGTGATGATCTTTCTCTGGATCGTTCCCGTGGTCAATGGGGCTTTCGGCAATTATCTGATTCCCTTCTATGTGGGCGCCAGGGACATGGCTTATCCCAGGCTGAATGCGGTTGCTTTTTGGCTCATTCCTCCAGCTGGATTGATGCTGATCAGCAGTTATTTCATCACAGGTGCTGCCCAGTCAGGCTGGACAGCGTATCCGCCTCTCAGCATCACAACACCTGCAACCGGTCAGATCATCTGGATCCTGAGTGTTCTTCTTCTCGGTGGAAGTTCAATCTTCGGTGGCATTAATTTCATCGCAACGATTCTCAAGCTCCGTCGCCCGGGACTGAAGCTGATGCAGCTTCCGATGTACTGCTGGGCGATGCTTGGCACCAGCATTCTTGTGGTGCTCTCCACTCCGGTTCTCGCGGGCACCCTGATCATGCTGAGCTTCGACATCGTTGCTCACACTGGTTTTTTCAATCCTGGAATGGGCGGAAATGTTGTCGTTTACCAGCATCTTTTCTGGTTTTATTCCCATCCCGCGGTTTACATCATGGTGCTGCCTGCCTTTGGCCTGGTGAGTGAGATCCTTCCGGTTCACTGCCGCAAACCCCTGTTTGGTTACACCACCATGGTGTATTCAATTATGGCCATCGTCGGCCTGGGGCTGGTGGTGTGGGCTCACCACATGTTCACGAGTGGCACTCCGCCCTGGATGCGTCTTTTCTTCACCATCGCAACGGCATTCATTGCCGTGCCCACTGGAATCAAATTCTTCAACTGGCTGGCAACGCTTTGGGGCGGACGTATCAGTCTCAACAGTGCTGTGCTCTTTTCCTGCGGCTTCATTGTGAACTTCGTGCTTGGCGGAATCACTGGCGTCGCCCTCGCACAGGTGCCTTTTGACGTTCACGTTCATGACACCTACTTCGTTGTTGCCCACTTTCACTACATCGTCTACGGAGGTTCGGTGTTTGTGATTTTTGCATCGATCTATCACTGGTACCCCAAGATCACCGGGCGCATGCTTGATGAGCATCTCGGCCGTTTGCATTTCCTGCTGACCTTCGTTGGCTTCAACCTTTGCTTTGCTCCTCAGCACTGGCTCGGCCTGAACGGCATGCCAAGACGGGGTGCCGAATACGACCCACAGTTTCAGCTTGTCAATCAGATCAGCAGCGCAGGAGCGCTGCTGATGGCCATCAGCACCCTTCCATTCCTCTGGAATGTGATAGCGAGTGCTTTCTATGGCGCCATCGCAGGAGACAACCCGTGGCGGGCACTCACTCCCGAATGGTTGACCTCATCACCACCACCGGTTGAGAACTGGAAAGGCGAACCCCCTCTTGTGACCCATCCCTACGGCTATGGCACCCCCGCCAACGAGATTGATCTGAACTCCGCCAGCGGCAGTGATCTCTGGAGAGGTGGTCAATGACATCACTCACTCCTCCCAACGCTCAGTTCGACCATCTGGATGACCACGTTGCAGATCACGGAGCTGAACATCCGGACCACCGCATGTTCGGTCTGGCCACCTTCCTCGTGGCTGACGCCATGACGTTCGCCGGATTCTTCGCCGCCTATCTCACTTTCAGGGCTGTGAATCCGTTGATGCCAGGTGCGATCTACGAGCTTGAACTGCCGCTCCCAACGCTCAACACCATCCTGCTGCTGGTGAGCAGTGCAACCTTTCACCGCGCCGGCGTGAACCTGCGCAGACAGAACAACGAGCGCTGCCGCCTCTGGCTGATGCTGACCGCCTTTCTCGGGCTTGGCTTTCTCGCCAGTCAGATGGTCGAGTACTTCACTCTGCCCTTCGGGCTCACCGACAATCTCTACGCCAGCACTTTTTATGCCCTCACCGGATTCCACGGGCTGCACGTGACCCTGGGGACACTGATGATCCTGATTGTGTGGTGGCAATGCCGCTCACCTTCAGGTCGTGTCACGGCCAGCAATCATTTTCCACTCGAGGCAGCCGAGCTCTACTGGCATTTCGTGGATGGAATCTGGGTCATTCTGTTTGTGATTCTGTACCTGATCTGACGAGCATCGAGATCGAATCAAGTGACAGAACTTCGATGGAATCCTTGCCCGGGTTGCAGTCTGGAGTCAGAATTATTGTGTCTTTTCCGATAGACATGCTGGTTGGAGAGGAATTACTGAACAAGGCGCGGGCTCTCAGCAACCGCCCGGAAGATGAAATTGCACGGGGCTGCGGTTATGTCGGTCCGAGTGGCCGTCTGATGCGCAAAAGTTTCTACAGAGCCCTTGTGGAAGCCAAGGGATACAAACTTCCCTCCAGCAATGGCGGTTCAGGCGGCGGCAGCCGAGGACGGCAGGCAGAGTTCCGCACTCGTGTTCACGGCAACGGCAATCTGCTGATTGGTCATGCCTACACCAAACGCCTTGATCTTGTTCCAGGCCAGGAATTCAGGATTGAACTGAACAGGGATTCCGGCACGATCACGCTTCTGCCGCTTGCCGAATCCAGCTGACTAAAAATCCCTGACTTTTTTGTCAGGGCATCGATCACGCAGTTCGTTCAGCCATGACCTTGACCCAAGGAGACAGCGATCAGCTGCTCCTTGGGTTTGTTGCTTCAGGCTTGTTTCAGCCTGTGTTGTTCAAGCGACAGCAGGGGGATCCTGACCGTCATCGATGCTGGAGCTGAACGCAATCAGCTCGATTCCGCTGAACAGGAAACTGATGCCGACCAGGGTTCCGAGCACCCAGAGCAGGCCCCAGAACTTCAGGGTGACGATCAGCAGGCCGAGGATGAAGGTGATGACTCCGTTGGCGATGGCCCATCCAGCCCCGGGCTGACCGCTGTTGGCCAGTCCGTTGAAGAAGGCCACGACGCCCTCCACGAGAAAAACGATGCCGATGGCCAAGGCAAACGCAGCAACTTGCTCTGCGGCGTCACCGGGATCACGGAAGTTACTGATCATCGAGCCGCCGGCAACGATGAACAACGTGGACACCACAAGACGCCAGAAGCAGATCCAGCGACCCATCCGGCCGGAACGCGCAAGGTTGCTGACCCAGCCGACCACACCACCGACGAGAAACAGAACGGCAATCACACCTGTGGTCCAGAACGACGCGAGTACTGGGAAGATCAGGGCCAGGACGCCGAGAACAATCAGAAGAATGCCCTCTGCGATCGAGAAGGCTTTGAAGGTGCCCAGGGATTCGGAGCGGTCCTCGGAATTCATGAACAGTTCAGAGTGAACAACATCCGAAAGGTATTG
>NYZI01000118.1 GCA_002687115.1 Cyanobium sp. ARS6 | reverse complement strand
GTGACCTCAGGCCTTGCAGCGGACAACGTCGCCATGAAACTGGTTTGTTCCCAAACGGAACTCAACGCTGCGCTGCAATTGGTCAGCAGAGCGGTTGCACCAAGACCGACCCATCCGGTGCTAGCCAACGTGTTGCTGACCGCTGATGCCGGCACCGATCGACTCAGTCTCACAGGCTTTGACCTCAACCTGGGCATTCAGACGTCTTTGTCAGCCACCGTTGAAACCAGCGGTGCGGTGACCCTGCCGGCGCGGCTCTTCGGTGAGATCGTCTCGCGTCTTTCCAGTGATTCACCAATCACTCTTGTCACCGACGAAGCCGGGGAACAGGTTGAACTCACCAGCCTGAGCGGTAGCTATCAGATGCGAGGCATGCCTGCTGATGACTTTCCTGAGCTGCCTCTCGTTGAGAACGGCACAGCGCTCAAACTCGATCCGGCAGCCCTTGTCAAAGCACTGCGCAGCACCCTGTTCGCCAGCAGTTCCGACGAAGCCAAGCAGCTGCTCACCGGAGTGCATCTCCGTTTTGATCAGACCAGCCTCGAGGCGGCTTCCACGGATGGTCATCGTCTGGCCGTGCTCAGCATCAACGACGCACTCCAGGCCCCCCTAGCCCTCTCCGATCTTCAAGCTTCAGAGGAGGCTGGTCTCGCGGTCACCCTGCCGGCTCGCTCCCTTCGTGAGGTTGAACGCCTGATGGCGGGATGGAAAGGGACGGATGCCGTGAGTCTGTTCTGTGAGAGCGGTCAGGTGGTGGTCCTGGCTGCAGATCAGATGGTGACCAGTCGCACGCTTGAGGGCACATACCCCAATTACCGCCAGCTCATTCCTGATTCCTTCAACCGCATTCTTGATCTAGACCGTCGGGCTTTCGTCGCCTCACTTGAACGCATCGCCGTCTTAGCTGATCAGCACAACAATGTGGTGCGTATCGGCAGTGATCCTGAAAAGGGTCTGGTTCAGATCAGTGCTGATGCCCAGGATGTGGGCAGTGGTTCGGAGTCCCTGTCCGCAGAGATTGAAGGCGACCCCGTTCAGATCGCATTCAATGTGCGCTATGTGCTGGATGGTCTGAAAGCAATGGATTCAGAGCGTGTTCGGCTGCAGTGCAATGCCCCGACAACTCCGGCCATCCTTTCACCGTCAGATGATGCTTCAGGTCTCACCTATCTGGTGATGCCCGTTCAGATTCGTTCCTGATTTTGACGCTGCCTGACCCACTCCTGCTCAGCGATCTTCTGAGACATCGCGTCCGCTGTGACCAGGGACTTGATCACGGCATTGGAGTGATGGCCTGGATGCATCCTCCGGTGCATCGCCTCCTGGGCTGGGTCAGCCGTCCTTCCGCTTTGCGTGGCACCCGCGCCGTCTGGCGACTGAATCAGTGTCGTGGTCTTGAGGATCAACAGGTGTTTGTGAAGGGGACACCGTCGGAGATTGATCAGCTCACCCTTGAGAGGCTTCCCACCCTGCTTGATGCCGATTTGCTCGATTTCGCAGGAGAGCGGCTTGGCCAGATTGCAGACCTTGCGTTTGTCCCCTCCACCGGTGAGATCCTTCATTACCTGGTATCCCGCAGCGATCCTCGTCTGCCAGGAACCAGCCGCTGGAGACTGACACCTGATCGCATTGTTGATCAGCAGCCAGGACTGGTCTCCACCGGTCTTCGTGATCTGGATGACCTGCCCGAGGCTCGTGCCAGTGTTCGTCAGGATTTCGTTCGCAGGTCCCGTCACTGGCGAGAGCAGTTGCAACAGTTCGGCGATCGTGCCGGAGAAAGGCTTGAAGGTTGGTTGGAGGAACCTCCCTGGGATGAACACCTCTCTCGAAGTGATTTGAATGAGCCAGATGGTTCTCCTCAGGCCATGGATTCAGATCCACTGGAGGATTGGACTGACGACGACTGGATTGATCGCGAGCCGGTCATGCAGAACCGCAGGTCTGTGGAACGGGATGGTGATCCCTGGATCTGATTGGTCACGGACTGGCCGTCGGCAACACTGGGAGTAGATGACCTGTTGACTGTGGTCCAGTCTTCTTCTGCGGCTGAGACATTTGATGTCGAGGCCGCCCTCCGCCAGGAAGGGCTCACCCAGCAGGATTACGTCGAGATTCAGCGGAGGCTGGGCCGTGACCCCAACCGGGCTGAACTCGGCATGTTCGGAGTGATGTGGTCCGAGCACTGTTGTTATCGCAATTCCAGACCGTTGCTCAGTGGCTTTCCGACTGAGGGGCCTCGCATCCTGGTGGGTCCCGGAGAAAACGCCGGTGTGGTGGATCTTGGAGCTGGCCATCGCCTTGCCTTCAAGATTGAGAGCCACAACCATCCTTCGGCGGTGGAACCCTTTCAGGGAGCAGCCACAGGTGTTGGTGGAATCCTTCGCGACATCTTCACCATGGGTGCTCGTCCGATCGCTCTGCTGAATGCTTTGCGCTTCGGCCCTCTGGAGGATTCCGCCAACGTTGGACTGATGCAGGGCGTGGTGGCTGGCATTGCCCATTACGGCAATTGCGTGGGTGTTCCCACCGTGGGTGGTGAAGTGGCTTTTGATCCCTCCTACAGCGGAAATCCCTTGGTCAATGCGATGGCCCTCGGTCTGATGGAGACCGACGACATTGTGAAATCAGGAGCCTCCGGGGTTGGCAACCCCGTGATTTACGTAGGCAGCACCACGGGGCGTGATGGCATGGGAGGAGCCAGTTTTGCCAGCGCTGAGCTGAGTTCCGCTTCGCTGGATGATCGTCCAGCTGTTCAGGTGGGAGATCCTTTTCTGGAAAAGGGATTGATTGAAGCCTGTCTGGAAGCATTCCAGAGCGGTGATGTGGTGGCCGCTCAGGACATGGGCGCTGCCGGTCTCACCTGCAGCTGTTCGGAGATGGCAGCCAAAGGCGATCTTGGAATTGAGCTTGATCTCGACAAGGTTCCTGCTCGAGAGCAGGGGATGACGGCTTATGAATACCTGTTATCTGAATCGCAGGAGCGCATGCTGTTTGTGGTGCGTGCCGGTCGTGAAGAGCCTTTGATGGAGCGTTTCCGGCGCTGGGGTTTGCAAGCTGCAGTGGTGGGTCGTGTTTTGGCGGAGCCTGTGGTTCGGGTGCTTCAGGCAGGCGCTGTGGCCGCTGAGGTTCCCTCAAGGGCATTGGCGGAAGATACGCCTATCAATCACCATGAGCTGCTCAGTGAGCCTCCTGCTGAGATTCAGGAGCTGTGGCGCTGGTCGGAAGCGGACCTTCCCCTGCAAGAGCATGGCCATGACTGGGGCCAGAGTCTGCTGCGCTTGTTGGATGATCCCACGATTGCGAGCAAACGTTGGGTGCATCGTCAGTACGACCAGCAGGTGCTGGCCAACACTGTGGTGTCTTCGGGATCCGCAGACGCAGCTGTGGTCAGACTCCGGCCGCAGCAGGGTGAAGGCTCACTGGGCCGCTCAATCAAGGGAGTGGCTGCCACGGTGGATTGTCCCAATCGTTGGGTTGCACTGGATCCTGAGCGGGGAGCTCAGGCAGCTGTTGCCGAAGCGGCACGCAATCTGAGTTGTGTTGGCGCTGAACCTCTCGCAGTCACCGACAATCTCAATTTTCCTTCGCCTGAAACCCCGAAGGGCTATTGGCAGCTTGCGAAGGCATGCCGAGGTATTTCGGATGCCTGCAGAGCACTCAACACCCCGGTGACCGGTGGCAATGTCTCGCTCTACAACGAGATCAAAAACGATGACGGCACTCTGCAGCCGATCCACCCCACTCCTGTGATCGGCATGGTGGGTGGTGTCGATGACATCACCACCGTGATCGGTCTGGGATGGCGACAGGCCCATGATTCCATCTATCTGATTGGTGTCGGCCCTGAAGACGCCAAGGCTCCCTCTCTGGGTTTGGCAGGCAGTGCCTATCAACAGCTGATGACAGGGTCTCTGGCTGGTCGACCACCTCTGCCGGATCTTCTGATGGAGGCCAAGGTTGGCTGCCTTGTGCGTGAGGCGATTACTCGAGGTCTGCTTGGCTCAGCTCATGACTGCAGCGATGGCGGTCTATGCGTGACTTTGGCGGAATCTTCGATTGCTTCGGGGTTGGGAATCGAGATCGATCTCAATGTTCAGGGTGTGCGTTTGGATCGAGTTCTGTTTGCGGAAGGTGGGAGTCGGATCGTGGTGTCGGTGAAGGCGGATTGCATTGGGCAATGGGAGGCTCTGCTGGTTGAGAAGGATGCATTGCCAATCACTCGGATTGGTGTTGTGAGCGACCACCCTTATTTGCAAGTACGTGCTGATCAGGATCTTTGTCTGAATCTGGAGATTGATCAGTGTCGTGATGTCTTTAACAGTTCACTACCGCGGCGAATGGATCGAATCCAGGAGGTTTCTGAATGACCATGAGCTGCTTTGCTAAAGTTAAAGGACTTTTTTTAGTCCCCTTGTTTGTCTTCTTTGATGAACAAAACAGGAATTCCTTTATGAATTCTCAGGGCGTGTTCAATTTGTTTGATAATCTCATTGGCGGGGTGTAGTCATGTGTGGAATTATCGGTGTTTTTTCTGTTGATTCTGTTAATCAGCAGATTTATGACAACCTCCTTCTGCTTCAGCATCGTGGTCAGGACTCTGCAGGAATCGTCACGATGGATAAGTACACATTCCATGTTCACAAACAACGTGGGAGGGTGCGTGAAGCATTCCGAACGCGTGATATGCGCAAACTGCTCGGGAATGTTGGTATAGGTCATGTTCGCTATGCCACGAGAGGTGCAGCGGCAGCTGAAGATGAGGTTCAACCTTTTTATGTCAATGCTCCCTATGGGATCACTTTTGTTCACAATGGCAATCTGACCAATACAAGTCAGTTGGAACAGGATCTTTTCAAGATTGATCGACGCCATACCAACTCTTCCAGTGATACAGAGATGTTGGTGAATGTTCTCGCAACAGAGATCCAGTCTCACCTCACTGGCCCAGATCTTTCTCCCGATCAATTGTTTGACGCAGTGTCATCGCTGCATCGCAGAGTCAAGGGTTCCTATGCAGCAATCGCTCTGATCTCAGGTCGCGGCCTTCTGGCTTTCCGTGATCCCTTTGGTATCAGACCGTTGATTCTTGGCCGCAGAACTTCAAAAAAGGGACGAGATGAATGGATCGTGGCGAGTGAATCGCTCGTTATTGAAAACAGTGGTTATGAAATTGTTCGTGATGTTGAACCTGGAGAAGCAATCTTTATCGATTTTGATTTTAATCTCCATCAACGTCAGTGTGCGCAGTCTTACCAGCTTGTTCCCTGTGCTTTTGAATACGTTTATCTTGCACGGCCCGATTCCGTCATGAATGGGATTTCTGTTTACGAAACAAGGTTGCGGATGGGTGATCTGCTTGCACAAACAATTTCTGAATCATTACCAGCCGGTGATATTGATGTTGTGATGCCAATACCGGATTCGGCTAGGCCTTCTGCGATGCAAGTGGCAAAGCAACTTGGCATTGAATATCGGGAGGGATTTTATAAGAACCGTTATGTCGGACGTACGTTCATCATGCCTGGTCAGGCGGAAAGAAAGAAATCTGTGCGCCAGAAACTCAACGCGTTAGGTACTGAATTTTCTGGAAAAAATGTTTTGATTGTTGATGATTCCATTGTCCGTGGTACGACTTCCAGGGAGATTGTTCAGATGGCACGTGATGCTGGAGCGAATCAGGTCACGTTCACATCAGCTGCGCCCCCTGTGCGTTTTCCCAATGTCTATGGAATCAACATGCCTACGAGGGGCGAGCTTCTAGCTCATGGTCGATCGACCGATCAAATCGCAGATGTGCTGGCTGCGGATCATGTTGTTTATCAGAGCGTTGATAATCTAAAAAAAAGTATTGTTCAGGGAACCGATATTCAAGACCTTGAAATGTCCTGTTTTGATGGTCGCTATGTGACTGGAGATATTGATGAAAACTACTTCGAGTGGTTGGAGGGAAATTGCACTTCTTGAACAGAATTTTGAATTGATTGATGAATCAACTCAGCTCAGGAGTGGAACGAGCTGAACCAGTGTTTCTTCTGCTTTGAATTTCAGCTGCGTGGGTTGATTACTTTCCATGCTGATTGTTGAGTTTTTGATGCGGGCATGGCGCCCTTTGTTGGTGACAACACCCACCAGACCTGCGCTTTCACAGACTGAGACCAGGCGATCAGTTTTTTTGTCATCGCTGTTCACTTTCACAGCGATTTCCCCTAGATCTCCACGTTTGCAACGACGCAGTTCATTCAGAGAGAGGCGAATCAAACCACCGTTGTTGGTTCCAATCAGGATCTCCCCAATGCTGTTTGCGTCGGAATTGTTGGCTTCGGAGGTGCTGTTGTTAGCGGGTTGGCTGACAGCTCCAACAAGATTCTCTCCGGGCAGCATGCGCATGGTCATTGGTCCCTGGGCCAGTTTGCCCATCAACGGCAGGCACTGCTCTTCAATCGGCAAGCAGAGAATTCGACCGATGTCGCTGACCAGAGCCACGGTCCCCCCCTGTTCGCAAATCACTGCTGAAAGCAGTGAGACGCCCTCCTTCAGTTTGAGAATGGTGGCGGCGCGGCCCGATAGCTCCTGAATGTCGTCCAGTGGAAGTCGTTTGAAGCGTCCGTCTGTGGTCAGCAGACCAAGAGACATGCGGCTGTTGGTGTCTTTGTCATCAGCAGCGGGAAGTCGAAGCAGGTTGATCACTGTTTCGCCTTCCAAAGCGGTTGGCAGGAAACGCTCCAGCCCACCGGGTTGCTGACCTGCATACTCCCAGCGCAGCAGGGCGATGCGACCACTGGCGGTGAGTGCCAGCAGTCGTGGTGCGGGGTTGATCGGCAGGATCAGTCGTGCTGGCGACGGTTCATCGCCCAGACCAACTGGTTCATTGAGATGCAATCGGCCGAGCAGCTGGGGGCTCACCACCTTCACCTGCCCATCGGTCTGGATCAGGATCCGTGATTCAGGTGGCAGAGCATCGAGGGCCTGACGGCGTTGCAGTTCGGCATTGGGGCGCTGGCTTGCAGCTCGTTCAGCCAGCAGGTGATCACCTCCCTCCACCAGACGTGTGCGGCGGGGGCTAGCAAAACGTTTTTTCAGGTGGCGGAGTTCCTGAACCAGGGCATCCAGCAGCTGTTGTCGATCGTCCAGTAGCAATTTCAGTCTCTGCCGCTCAGCTCGCAGTTCATCGGCCTCCTGGCGCAGGCTCTCTTGCTCCAGCCCCGTGAGCCGACGCAAGGGCATGGCCAGAACAGCATCAGCCTGTCGCTCGCTCAGATCCAGCTGCACCATCAGGCTCGCCCGGGCCGTTGATGCATCGCGCGCCTCCTGAATCATGGCGATCACCTTCTGCAGGGATGCCAGCGCTGTGATCAGACCTTCCACCACCTCGAGCCGGTCTTCCGTTTTGCGCAGGGCATGGCTGGTCCGGCGTATCAGCGTCAGCTCCCGATATTCCAGGAAGGTCTGCAGCAGTTGCCGCAACGACAGTTGGCGAGGTTGACCATCCACAAGTGCCAGCAGGATGGCTCCGAAGTTGCTTTGCAGAGATGTGCGGCGCTGCAAGTCCTTCAGAACCACATCCGTCTCGGCGTCTCGCCTCAGTTCCACCACAATCCGCATGCCTTCGCGGTCGCTTTCATCGCGTATGTCGGCAATGCCACCGATCTTTCCGTCGTTGACCTGTTC
>NYZI01000117.1 GCA_002687115.1 Cyanobium sp. ARS6 | reverse complement strand
TGCGCCGTGATCAGCACACCGATGCATGTGCAGGACGTTCCGGCTCGCAACAGCCCTCAGATGGGATGGGAAGGCGCCAATGTGATTTTCGATGCCTGGGTGCATCCGCTGATGATGGGGCTGGAGGAACATCTGATCGGCATGTTCCGCCATGACTTTGAGTTTGTGGATGGACACCAGAGCCACCTGGGTCACCCCGGCGGCAAGGACCAGGCAGCTGAAGAACCCAGCCCGACCGCTGAGGTGAGTGCTGAGGAAAGGGGCCCGGTGTGGACCGCCGATGGTGAAGCTGAATTGAAGAAAATTCCTTTCTTTGTGCGCGGCAAGGTACGCCGAAACACGGAAACTTACGCACGTCAGGAGGGGCGCCTGGAGATCAGCAGCGAAACGCTCTATGACGCAAAAGCCCACTACAAGGCATGAGCAAATTCACTCATTTCTTTTAATCAATACAAAGAAAATACAAGGGTCAAGCATTTCTGAAACGAAGGATCTTTTATTTCTTGGTGAATATCAGCTGGGGTGCATGTGTTGCTGTTGAATGAGATTGATCCCTTTTGCAAAGGTCCTGCATGACCACGACCCTGACGCGCCCAGCTGACGGAGAAGGCAGTGTGCAGGTCCTTCAGGACCCGTCGCTGAACATCCAGGAGGAGACCCTGGTGATCGCCGTCTACGGCAAAGGCGGGATCGGCAAATCCACCACATCCTCGAATCTGTCAGCCGCTTTCTCGAAGCTGGGTAAACGGGTTCTGCAGATCGGCTGCGACCCGAAACACGACAGCACCTTCACCCTCACCCACAAGATGGTGCCCACGGTGATCGACATCCTTGAGGAGGTGGACTTTCACAGCGAGGAGCTGCGACCGGAGGATTTTGTGTTCACAGGCTTCAACGGCGTGCAGTGCGTTGAAAGCGGAGGCCCCCCAGCCGGCACCGGCTGCGGGGGTTACGTGACAGGCCAGACCGTGAAGCTGCTCAAGGAGCATCACCTGCTGGAAGACACCGATGTGGTGATATTCGATGTGCTCGGGGATGTGGTCTGCGGAGGATTCGCTGCGCCCCTGCAGCATGCGAACTACTGCCTGATCGTGACAGCCAACGATTTTGATTCGATCTTTGCGATGAACAGGATCGTCCAGGCGATCCAGGCGAAGGCAAAGAACTACAAAGTGCGGCTCGGAGGCGTTGTCGCCAACCGATCCGCAGACACCGATCAGATCGACAAGTTCAATGAGCGCACGGGTCTGCGAACCATGGCTCACTTCAGGGATGTTGATGCCATTCGCCGCTCCCGCCTGAAGAAGTGCACCATTTTTGAAATGGACGACGACGATGAGGCGGTGAAGGCTGTCCGTCAGGAGTATCTGAATCTTGCGCAGAACATGCTCGACAAGGTCGAACCTCTTGAGGCCGTCTCGTTGAAGGATCGGGAAATCTTCGACCTGCTTGGATTTGATTGAGGCCTAGGTTCTGGCGCTCAGCCCCACCAACTGCATCGACAGCTCCCAGACCCTGCTGGCGGTCTGGGGATCGGTCACCTTGTCGGACAGATCCTGGCTGAACTGCTGTCCGTTTCTCTTCTGACGATTGCCCCAGCTCCAGTGCACCCCGGATTCTGCGAAATCAGGATCGGCAACGACCTTGGCAACACGCTCACCCGCCAGCGACTGGGAGACATAGCCGCCGGTGATGTTCTTCTGAAACCAAGGGAAGATTTTTCTGAAAAGCCTGGGGGTGTTGCGAAAGAGCGGCGTGTCGGCAACACACCCTGGATAGAGCGACGTGAAACTGATGCCGGTCTCGGTGCTGTAGCGCCTGTGCAGTTCCTGCGTGGTGATCATGTTGCAGAGCTTGCTGTCCTTGTAAGCCTTTCCAGGCTTGAAGGGTTGGCCACTGGCCATCGAAACGGGCTCCATGAAACCGGCCTCAAAACCGGAGAGATCACCCAGATCGGCTGGAGCTGGAATCGGTATCTTGCCTCCGAGCTCCTTGGAATTCGCTGTAACCGTGCCAAGGATCACCACACGGCGCGAAGGGTGGGTTGAAGCCTTCAGACGACGCATCAGCAACTGAACCAGCAGAAAATGGCCGAAGTGATTGGTGGCCATCGAGATTTCATAACCCTGAGGTGAGCGCTCCGGTCGTTTCAGCTTGGGCTTGTAAACAGCGGCATTGCAGACCAGGCAGTCGATCCGGTCCGGCATTCCCTCCACAGCCTGTCGGACACTGTCCAGGTCACCGAGATCCATCAGCACATGCTTCAACCGCTCTGCGGGCAGACCCAGCTCATCGGCGGCGGCCGCGGCACGCTGCGGAGAACGGTTGGCGGTGATCACAGTCCAGCCCTGTTGAACGAGAGCGCGTGCGGCATTCAGGCCGACCCCGGATGTGGTTCCGGTGATCAGGACAGTGCCTGGAACGGGCATCAGGAAAACGGTGCAGATCGCTCAGTCTGCCTTTCAGGCCTACACAACACCGCCCGCGGTCATGAATCTCTGCGGGCAGCTGTCAGCACAGACACAAGCTGATTCAGCGCCAGATCACCCTCAAACGGTTCGGCGCAATCCACTGCTCCTGTTCATCCATCAGGCGTTCATCCCCTCCGAGGGTGAACAGGCTGTCAAAACGATTCTGCAATCCCCTCAACTTGGTGGCTTCCACATCAACAACAGCCGCCAGCTCTCCATGTCGGTCGAGCCGCTCCTGATAAGCCATCGACAAACGCACGACACTGACCACCCCGAGAAAGATCAGACCAGACTTCACGGCAAGCGCCAGGGCGCTGCACAGCAGTTCCCGTCTGTCGTTCTGCTGCTGAAGCAGAGCCGCCAGCGAAGCGGCATCGGGTGCTGATGGAACGGCTTTCTGCATGTCCGCTTGTAACGCGGTACACCGCTCGTGCCAAGAGGCCAGGTGAAGTTCAGGCGCGATAGAGGCTCACACAGAGGCGGATCGCCAGCACGCCGGCATGGGCAGCCACCACGAGAGCGATGAAGATTTCGGTCTGGGTAAGGGTGCTGACCATGACGGAAGCTTGAAACCATTGCATTCTTTCCTGCGCAGGCCTCAGGGCGCCATCATTCGCAAAGGCCTGTCACACCCGCATGGAAGCCTTGAGTCCTGATTCCCTGGTGACCATCGATGCAGAAGCCATCAGGACACTGAACCTGCAGGCTCTCTCAGCCTGGATCGAACGGCCTCTTCATGTTCTGCTCGATGCCGGCGCTGTGCTGGAACTGCGCTACGAGTGGCCACGCGAGGTCGATGACCCAAGGGAACTGAGCGAGTGCCCGGAGCCTCGTCTGTGGGCTCTGCGAGCAGACGCCCACTACCCCTGGCTTCCTCTGTTGCTGGATCGAACCGGTGGGAGTCTGGCCCAGCATGTGGCCATGCTGGTTCCCCACGATTTCAGCCCCAGCGAAGGCATCCGCTTCGATCCTCAGGCCCTTGAGTTGTGGATCACCCATCGACTCATGCTGCTCAACCGGCTGGGCAGTTCGTCGGACGTTTCCGGAGGTCAGCGCGGCAACCTCAGTCTGATGGCGGCCAGCCTTGGTTTCGAGCTGGATGGGGGGTTCTGGGAGCTGCTCGATCAGACGCCATGAAATGCATCACGCGCCGCTGGGCCGGAGTATCTCTTCTGGCGATGACCCTCTGTTCCGGAGGCTGCGGATCCGAGGTGGAGTCAGGCCCACGGGGGCATCTCCCCGAAGCAGTACGGGTTCAATCGGCCCCGGAGCCCTTGCCACCAGGCCAGTCTGGGCCCAGCAGAACCTTGCTCACCAGCCTGCAGGGGAAGGCGGTTCAACTCAGGGCACGCCGCACAGACGTTCAACGAACGGACGGACAGCGTCAGTGGCTTCTCGAACTTCACGAGGGCGGAACGGTGCTGGCAAGGTGGAGTGCTGTGAGCGGAACCCCCAGCAGCCAGAACCGTGATCGTCGCTGGTCTCCCGGCAACGGAGCGCCCCTTCCGCAGGGCGACTACAGGCTGGGCCCTCCGGAACCCTGGGGCAACGACATCTGGATAACGCTCTCTCCTCTTTTTGACACGAGCCGCAGCGGACTGGGGATTCACCACTGCAATCCCGGCAGCGGCTGCCTCTGTCTGCCGGATCGTTCCTCGCTGCTGGCTCTCTCGGCCTGGATGCAGGAGGTCGAGCTCAAGACACTGAGCGTTTTGAACTGATCCCAGACGGTCAACCCAGCTGCATGGCCAGCTGCACAGCCCTTCTGCCGCTGTCGAAGGCCAGCAACAGCGACAGCAGCCTCAGCAGCCAGGCGAGTGTTCCTGTGTTGACGCGATCCAGCCGGGCCGCAGTCCACCGGGCTGACAACGCGGCAACGGCACCGAGAACGAAACCCAGCGTCCACTGACCGCGCCCTTCATGCAGAAACTGCAGTGAAGCGGCGCTGGCTGAGCAGGCCACCGCAAGGGTGCTGAGACGAATCGCCTGTCGAATCGGCAGCGAAAGGCCGTTCACCATCAAAGGAACCATCAGCAGACCACCGCCTAGTCCAAGCATCCCCCCTGCCAAGCCGGCGACGCCTCCCACAGCAGCAAGACCTTTCAGCGGCGGAGGCCCATCCGATTCAGGCCCATGGTCATCGCGATCACCACGAATCGTGAGCGCCAACAGCAGGTAAAGCAACGCCTGAAGCGTCAGCAGCTGCCAGCCTGCGGCGAGTCGACCCAGACGACTGAACACCAGTGCGGGGGCAAAGGCCGTCAGGCCGATCGACAGGCCTGGCCTGAGCTGAAGTGCCCGCGCGCGCCAATGGGTGTAACTGCCGCCGATCGCCGTGGGCACGATGGCAAAAGTGCTTGTCGCTAAAGCTTGGTGAGGACTGAGGCCCATCCAGAGCAGCAGAGGCGCGAAGATCAGACCACCTCCGATTCCCAGCAGACCGGCCAGAGCTCCTGCCAGGAGCCCCAAAGGCACGGCCAGCAGCACATCTGACAAAGTCATCGTTGCCATGACGCTGCATGCATCCTGCCGGTCCAGGCCTTCACGCCAGGGTCGTCTCCTGAACAAGCTCACGCTCAGCGGCGCCGAACAGATGGCCTTGGACGCCCTGCTGCTGGAGCAGTGCTGGACCGAGGGACGGAAACAACCCGTCTTGCGCTTCTACCTCTGGGAAAGGCCTTCCCTATCCCTGGGCAAACATCAGCGGGAGATTCCAGACACCTGGCTGAGCCTTGCCAGAACAGGACAGCTGGATCTGCTGAGCCGCCCCAGTGGTGGCGGGGCCGTACTCCACGCCGGTGGGCTGACCTACGCACTCGTGTGGCCAGAGGCACCTCGGCAGAAACGGGAGGCCTACCTGCAGGTGAACCGCTGGCTGATGGCTGGCTTCGCCGAACTTGGCGTCAGTCTCAATCCGGGCAACTCCGCTGCGGAGCCAGGCGCAATCAACTGCTTCGCCCGTTCCACAGCGGCCGACCTGGTGGATCCACAAGGAACCAAGCGCATCGGCAGTGCTCAGTTCTGGCAGCGTGGTCATCTGCTTCAGCACGGTGAAATCCCCCTGAACCCACCGGCGGATCTCTGGGCTGCGGTGTTCGGGAACGAGCCACCGCAATGGACGCCGGAAACGCCTGATGTTTCGGCAGTGGAAAGGGCGCTCATCCGCAGTTTCGGCGAAGGGCTGTCCAATCACGACTGGACTGATCAGCCCCTGAGCAGCGAAGAACGCACCTTGATGCAGCAAAGGGCTGAGGGTTATCGACTCGGCGCTTCAGCGCTTTGATCATCAAGCAACCCAGAAGCACGCATGCTCTTCACCACCTGGGCCAGGGGCATTCCGAACGGATAGGTGTTGGCGCGGCGAGCAGCCGTGAGCATGGCCTCCGGCAGTTTCACGGACAAGCCCCTGAGAACGGCCTCACCCAGGTCACAGCGATCGAGGGTTCCGTCAGGCAGACCGGCGGGGCCTAGCACCAGCAGACGCCCCTGCCCAGAATCTTCCAGAGCGAGAACCGCTTCCCAGAGAGGTGCGGACTGCTGAATCGAAGGAAGGCGCTCCAGCGGCTGAAGATGATCTCCAATGGTCTGGCGATCCCATTGCTGAACAGGAAGGTCCTTGAGCGGCTGATCCGTGATGAAGCCAATCCATCGACCGCCTCGACAGACAAGCACCCAGTCCGGAAGACAGGGCTCGCCACTGTCTGCCGTTCCCAGACGCAGCTTGCTGAGACTGCGCAGAGTCTGATCCGCCTCCACCACGCGGAATCGACGGGCCGTCGCCGGTCCGACCGTTTCTCTCTTGAGCACCTGTTGCAGAGCCAGGGTCTGGGTCTGACTGCGGGACGCGCTCATGCCGAACCAACCGAGAAGCACCAGCCAAAGACCGGTGAATCCTCCTCCCCTGAGCAGCAACCAGAAACCGATCATCACGGCGAGGAGTGACAGGAACCGACCACTGGCGGTCGCCACCTGAATGCCCCGACGTTGACTGCCGGTCCATTGCCAGACGATGGATTTGAGAATCAAGCCACCATCCAGCGGCAAACCCGGCAACAGGTTGAACAGCGCCAGAACAAGATTGAGGCCTCCCAGCTGAGCCACCAGATTTCCCAGGAGGGGGCTGACATGTTCAGCGGAATGAACACTGAACAGCAGCAAAGCTCCAAGAATCAGACTCACAGCAGGCCCCGCCGCAGCCACCCTCAGCGAGCCCATCGCCGTGGAGCATTCACGTTCCACCCGAGCGACTCCGCCCATCAGGAACAAGGTGATGCTGCTCACCTTCACTCCCTCTCGCAGAGCCACGAGGGAATGGCCGAGCTCATGCAGCAGCACGGACACGAACAGCAGCAGAGCGGTGAGAAGCCCCATTGACCAGCTGACCCAGACCGCACCGGCCGCCGCAGGCAGTTTGGCGACCTGCTGCTGAAAGGCCATGGTGAACAGCACCAGAATGATGAACCAACTCGGATGAACCTTCAGAGGGATCCCGCCGATACGCATCAGTTGCCAGCCGTCACCCAAATGTTTTTCCGGCGGGCTGGCCGGCAGTGTTGAAGCAATCCTAGAAAGGACACCTCATTCAGATCCACCATGGTCGATCGGGGCCTGTCCCTCAAGATCTGCGGCCTGACCGATTGCGACCAGGCCTGTGAGATTGCTGCCATGGGAGTGGATGCGATCGGCGTCATCGGAGTGCCGGCCACTCCACGATTCGTCGAGTCCGGTCAACGCAGGGCAATCTTCTCGCGGCTGGATCACGAGCATCCTCTGACCAAACGCGTCTGGGTTGTTGCAGACCCAGATGATGGACTTCTGGCAGCGGCACTGTCGGGGGAGGGACAGCCCTCGGTTGTGCAGCTGCACGGGGAGGAATCGCCTCGGCGATGCGCAGAGCTACGTCGGTTGTATCCCGGCATCAAATGGTGGAAAGCCCTGCGATTGCGTGGGGAGGAGGATCTCAACGGCATCGACGCCTATGCCGCCAGCGTGGATGCCCTGCTTCTGGATGCCTGGAGCCCGAAACAGTTGGGAGGAACGGGGCATCGCCTCGATCTTGCCTGGCTTGAGCGGCTGGAGACACGGATCTGCAGCGATCTTCCCTGGTGGCTTGCTGGAGGAATCAGTGCTGAGTGGGTCCCAGCACTGCTGGATCAGGTGAGCCCCTGTGGTCTGGATGCCTCAAGCCGGCTGGAGCACAGTCCGGGGGTGAAGGATCTCAGCCGTGTCGAAGAACTCGTCGGAGCGGTCAGGGCCAGTTCGGGCAACCGGAGATAGGTTGTGTCACCCCTTATCAGCAGCCATGTTCCGGGCCATGTCAATTTGCCTCACCCTCGTGGCGGCAGCTCCGTTCGGGGCGTCAGCACAGGGCATGCTGCCGGGATGCCGACTGGAGAATGGCATTCTTCAATGCGTGCCAGGTCTGACGGCCAGCCCTGAGCAACAGATTCAGGTGCTTGACGGACAGATCGACCGGGGGCTTCAACAGGAAGGTCATCTCGAGCAGACCATCGAAGGGCTGAAACGTTTCGCACTGGTTGGTGAGGCCAGGGAAGGCGCGTTACTGAAGACGGAACTGAATCCCCGGAGTGCTGATGTTGAAGAGCTCGACGTCCACTGGTACCGCCGCAGTGAACAGGGGAACTGGACCCTGGTGGAATCAGGATCCGGGCGTAATTACCGGATTGGCCCTAAGGATCAACAAAACCAGCTCATGGCTGTGCTCGTGGTGCGCAACCGCGACGGCAACATCAGAAGGATCAGCAGCAACGTGATCGGTCCGATCAGCGATTGAATGCGAGGGGTGCTGGTTGGGGCACCCCAATCCTCGACCAAGTGGGGACCGGATCAGATCAGTTACTCAGCAGCGCTTCCTGCTGGCGCACGAGCTCGAAGAATTCCTGCTTGAGGCTGGGATCATGACGGAAGTCACCCCGGACAACGGAGTTGACCATGCTGGTCTGGGGCTCTTTCACACCACGCCATTTCATGCAGTAGTGCTGTGCCTTGATGATGATCCCGAGGCCCTTGGGCTCACAGAGCTTCTCGATTTCGTCGGCAAGGATCATCACTGCCTCCTCCTGGATGTGAGGTCTTGAAAACACCCAGTCCGCGACGCGGGTGAACTTGGAGAGACCGATCACCCTGGCACCTGGCTTGATCCCGACCCAGCAGTTGCCCATGATGGGCACGAAGTGATGGGAACAGGCGGATCGCACCGTAAGTGGGCCAACGGTGTAGATCTCGTCGAGCTGCTTCACATTGGGAAAGCTTGCGACCTTGGGCTGTTGGTGATATCGGCCTTTGAAGACCTCCTGGATATACATCTTGGCGACACGTTCCGCCGTCTCTTCGGTGTTGTGGTCGTTCTCGATATCAATCACAAGGCTGTGCAGAAGATCGCGGAATCGATCCGCAACTTCCATCTGGAGCTCTTCCAGTTCACCGGGGAGAATATGTTCGGCGATGTTGTCGTTCGCAAGGAATGAAGCACCTTGCTCACGCAGACGCTCGCGAATCACATCGGAAATCTTGGCGTCAGTAATAGCGAACTGACCACGGTTATGAGTGAGCGCTGCATGCGAGCTCAGCTCACTCAGCGCTGCAGAACTGGTTCCGTTAGTGGAAGTAGGAAGTGTAGAAGTCATCTCTTTCAGAATTCAGAAAGCGCCTGTAGCTGGCATGAGGGTTAAATCCTCAACAACCTGAGTTGCAGGTTGCTGGGCCAAGTGAAGAAGGGCAGCAGCGGCCTGATTGACGGGCAGCATGGCACGTCGGTCGAAGT
>NYZI01000116.1 GCA_002687115.1 Cyanobium sp. ARS6 | reverse complement strand
TAGAACTAGAACTAGAACTAGAACTAGAACTAGAACTAGAACTAGAACTAGAACTAGAACTAGAACTAGAACTAGAACTAGAACTAATCGTAGACTCCCGTTTTAGCCTTGCTGACTACTAATTTAGACTTCATTAAAATCCAAAACTTTATAAAGACATGCTTTGTTTATTGCGCAAAATCCCGGGTTGCAGTGCGAAATGCATTGTTTCGTTTTTCTTCGATGTGGTCATATACTTGCGCGATTAAAATCAACAACGTTGTAAGAGCACAACATCAAACTCTAAAGTGCAGTAACGCCGACTTACAATACAGCTATTATTGGAGCAAGTTACACCGAAGGGCGAATTACTCGAGCATAACAGTCAATTCAGACAGACATTGAATACATTCAATATCGACAAAAACTCAGATACTAAAATGAAAATCTATAAGATGCCATTCGATACAAAGCAAAAACTCTGAGTTCATCGACTAAAAACTCGCCACAAGCCTTCAACCCTTTTTCTGTCAATTAAGCGATCTACCACATAATAGAAAAAGCAACTCATCATGCTGATCCCTAATTCAAGAGTAACAAACATGGAACAATAACCATCTACACCTCAAAAAAAGCGCACGCCTGATAGAAAATCCTTAAGATGCCAGATAAAATACCTCCTTTCAAAAGTATTTATGTAGAACGGCATTCCAGTAATATTTTGGAGATCGGTCGAATAAAGGGAGCCCAGCTCCTAAACAACTGCAGACTTATTGTGGTGATTGTTTATTACCATCAACTGATATTGACGTAACGCTTGGCAGATTTCTCCTATGGCTTGCTTGCTTACCCGGTAATTCCCAAGGTCAAGTAACTGCGTAACATCCAGCAAATCAGGGACCCAGTGTTTGCTTGATCATCTCGCTGTTGAGGCCCTCGCTAAATGATCTTTGACACTTTAAAGCATCCCCACCTTAGAGATAAAGAACACTGACGACCAGCATCCCTCACTGCTCACTACGTCCCTCCAAAAGTGCTCTAAAGAAGTATTGAGTCCGAAAGGCAGACAAAATACTATCAAAGAAAAAATAAACAAATTGGCCAATTTTTGAATCAGCAGAAAAGCCAATGCAGAAACTAAATCTTGGCAGAGAAAATAGCAATCAGCAATACCAAAAACAATTATCTTTTGTCGACAAGTCAACTAAATTCAATCATAAGATCAGAAAAGACAGGGGATGGGCTTTTAAACTATTAATACTTGAACAATAAAGTCAAGGTTGACCTAATTCAATAAATTATGCGTAGACAAAGCAGAGAAAAGAGCGAGCAATCAATTCAAACATGTATCAATAATCGAATTCAAATCTGATGACCATGTAAGTGAAGCAATTAAATACAGTAGGTGCTCAAGCATAAAAATAACGACCTTTTATAATCGGTAGAAAGTTAAATTGCCCAAAATAATTCGCCCGCCTCCGGAAAGACAACACAGTTTGATAAATCCTATTGTGTAGTATGATAGTTGCGTGGAATACCCCATACCGCTTGCGGAGTCTGTGGTTGAAATTGGTAAAATACAAAGTCAATGCAAACTTAAAACCTGATTCATTAATTTATTTTGCAAAAATCTAACGACAGCTCTTCATAATCATGATACAAAATGTATCTAACTAAGTCCACAACATACAAAAAAGCTTATATGGATCCCCTTGCCAGAATTCAAACAATCCAACCACATTCACAAAAAATCCTAAAGAACTCAGTAGAATTATTGTGTGAAAAAGATGGATATTGCTTCAACACAAACTCTCGAGGATCTAAGTACATGCTGTCAGCAATAAAAGCTTAATATATCTCACGATGAGAAAGTTTCTCAACTCCATTAATCTGTTGCTGTGGGGAATTGGCATATGCCTTTTGATAGGGGGAACCTATCTACTATTTATTCCATACCCTGAGTTAATTCTAGCGATCCCATTTGCAATTCCTTTAGTTTTAATAGCGGTAATAGGAGCTTTGGCATACCCTTTTTTGGTTGTCATAAGCTTTGTAGCCTTTTCATATTTTAGAATTCATGAAGCGATACCACAAATTTATCCATTGCGCATTCCTTTAATATTGGCAATCGCAACCGCTGGAGTGTTAACTTATCATATCGCAATTCGTAACACGGTCCGTCCCTATTGGAGATATGAATTATCTATTCTTTCAGTCTTTGCCGCACAAGTTTTACTAAGTGTCATTTTTTCCACTAACCGAGCCAATTCTCTCGAATTTTTCTTATCCATTTTTGCAAAAACACTGCTAATGGTGCCTGCGATCATTTGGCTTACACGTAAATCGTACGAATTCAAACTGACCACCTATACATTTATTATTTGCGGTACTCTATTGTCGGTTATTGGACTAATTAATAAATTTAAAGGGGTCGGTCTTGTGGAAGGCTCAAGAATAACTATCGCGAGGGAATTTTCGTCAGTTTTAGGTGATCCCAACGATTTAGCTTCTATTTTACTTTGCCCTCTTAGCTTTGCAGCAGCGCTGTACTTTAGCAACAAAAAAATAATTTTTAGATTAATAAGTATTCTAAGCTTTCTTTTGATACTTTATGCAATTTTTAGCACGCAAAGTCGTGGGGGGCTCCTAGGCGCAGCCACTATATTTTATGTCTATTTCGCTAGGGTAATTAAACCTAAGAAAATTGCACCTGTATTGGGATTGATTTCACTAGTCATAATGGCCCTGTTGTCAGGCATTTCAGATCGTTCTTCTGGAGGCATCAATGAACTCTCGCAGTCAGGGGTAGACGCCTCATCAATGGGTCGAATCTATGCATGGGGAGCATCAATTGAAATGGCAATCGCACATCCAATCGCAGGAGTGGGCGTCAACAACTTTTTGAATAATTTTTGGGAATTTAGTAGTTATTGGGACGGGCAGAATAAAGCGGCCCACAGCGCTTGGTTCGAGATTCTTGGCGAAACTGGATTCGCAGGATTGATCGTATACCTAATATTAATCTCAAGGATATTGAAAGTATCTAGAGAGAACATGCATCTCGTATTCTCATCAAAATTCAAGTTCAATTCAGATACAGAAGTGGTTGCACGTGCTTTACATTCTAGCCTCTTAGGAATTATTGTATCAAGTACATTTCTGTCCCAGGGCTTTGCATGGTCTGGATATATCATTTTTTCTCTTACCTTAGCACTTAATACTTATGTCAAGAAGAGGATAAATACTAAGCAATGTTACACTTTGTTGTCAGGTCAAGCATAAACATCAACTTATAACGTCCCCCATTCGTTGCTTATAGGCTAAGAATAACAATATGCACAAAGCGCATTTTCCCTGCCATCTTGAAGAAAATACAATTCCACATCATACCCGTAACTCGTTAAAAGAATAAACATCGAAGTGTTATCAGTAACGGTAAAATAAAAGCAAGCTGTGCAGTGAAATGATTCAAAATTCTAATGCATTGAGAGCTTGGATTAAAAGAAAGGATCATCCAGCGGCGCGCCTGCTCTACAAGTCCTGGAAAGGTTTTCGTTCCATAGGGATCCCTGTGATTCCAGGTATCCATATCAACCTCTATAAATCTCACCTTGCAACTAACAGATTTATTAATGCAATAATGCGCATATTCTACTGGACACCTCTTTTTAAGTCTAGAACCACAGCATCAGCAAAGCGTCTTTACCTCTATGGCGGTTCGATGCCACTAATTTTAGGGCCCTTACGAATCACATTGGGTGATGACTGTCGCGTTTCCTGTCAAACGACTTTTTCAGGTCGCACCAGCAGCATCGAAGTACCATTGCTCACAGTAGGAAACAATGTTGAAATCGGCTGGCAAACCACCATTGCCGTAGGAAATCGAGTGACAATTGGCAACAATGTACTGATTGCTGGAAGAGCGTTTCTAGCCGGTTATCCAGGACATCCATTGGATCCAAAAGACCGTGCTGCTGGTCTTCCGGACACTGACAATCAAGTTGGCGAAATCATTTTGGAAGACGATGTCTGGCTTGCAACAGGAGTTACTGTTATGTCAGGAGTTAAGATTGGCGAGGGAACTGTAATTGCGGCTGGAAGTGTAGTAACAAAAAGTCTTCCTAAAGGGGTCCTTGCTGGAGGAGTCCCTGCCAGGATCATCCGTCAACTTTCTGAAACAACTCAATGAGTGATGGCATTATCGTCTTCGGTGAAGATTGGAGTGGCCTCCCCAGCAGCACTCAACATTTAATTCGTCATCTATCACACAATCGCAAAACGATCTGGGTCAATTCAATCGGACTGCGCCACCCTCGTTTTTCAAAATATGATCTGAAGAGAGTCTGGATCAAAATGAAAGCAATAGTAAAAAATTTACCTCGGAGTGAAACAACAACGCCATTTCCCGTTGTGGCTCCTCGGGCGATTCCCTGGCCTGGGAATGCTGTTGCACGATTGATCAATCGTCGCCTACTTGTCAATCAAGTGAGGTCTGTAGCAACAGCTGAAGGGATATCACAACCGATCCTCTGGATATCTCTCCCGACAGCCGTTGACGTAGCGGGAGCTCTAGGAGAAAAAGGTCTTATCTATTACTGCGGAGATGATTTCGGTTCTCTAGCCGGTGTAGACCATGAACCCGTATTAAAACTTGAACATGAACTCGTTAATAAAGCAGATATTATCCTGGCGGCAAGTCCAGAACTTGCTAGACGCTTTCCGAAAGAAAAAACACACTTACTACCGCACGGTGTAGATGTCGATCTATTCGCCACACCAACACAAAAGGCACCAGAACTTCCAGAAAAGTCTCCTGTTGCTGGATTCTATGGGAGTATCGCCGAATGGCTTGATTTCAAACTGATTGCCGGTGCTGCAAGTCAATTGCCACATTGGAAGTTTATTTTAATTGGAGATATCAAAACTGATATTAGTGTGTTAAGACCTATCCCAAACATATCTTTTCTTGGCTCACGCCCTCATTATGCTTTGCCAAGCTATAGCCAACATTGGCAGGCATCATTATTACCCTTTAAGGACAATGCTCAAATTCGCGCAAGTAATCCATTGAAATTGAGAGAATATCTAGCAGCAGGGTCAGCAATCATCGCAACAGACTTCCCTGCACTGAGTAAATACAGAGATCTTGTCCATGTGGTTCATGACCACATGGAACTCGCTCATGCCCTAGAAGCTACACTAAAAGAAGATTGTTCGATAAAGAGAATCCGACAAAAGCGCGTGGAGAAAGAGTCTTGGGAAGCAAGAGCCAATGATATAAACAAACTGGTCAAAAGATATCTTTAGTGGCATCTATCACTAACACATCCAATAATACAATCACAACTTGAGGCCAAAAATCAATACAATCGCCTGCTTACGATTACTCAAAAGCGAAACCTACATTAAAATCAGTTAGTTGAAGTAAAAGTCATAAGAATTTGAGCAGGAGCAAGTGCAATAACACCTTGACCTGGGGGTAGAACACTATTAGAATAAAATTACTTGCTTGTCCTGCAAGCGCCTTGAAATAATGACCTAAAAATGGGGACTGTTATTCAGATTGTTCAGCATTTACAACCTGGAGGCATCGAAACATTAGTCCTTGACCTAGCAAGTCTTACGAGTCAAAAACACAAAGTATTTATAATCAGTCTCGAAAGCGACAAGAGTCGAGCCTTGGCGAACTGGCCACGCCTAAATAATTTCTCAAAACAACTGATTTTTCTGAATAAGAAAGCTGGATGGCGTTTAAAATTATTCACTGATCTTATCAAATTATTCCACAACTTAAATCCAGATATTGTGCACACTCATCACATAGGGCCTCTGATTTATGGAGGCCTAGCCGCCAGAATGGCTGGTGTTCAATGCTTGGTACACACTGAACACGATGCTTGGCATTTAGATAGTTTTAAGCGGCGAATCCTACAACGATTAGCTTTTAAATTAACAAATCCCCATCTTGTCGCTGATGCAAAACATGTTGCTTATGCATTAGCGAAGCGCATGCCAAGATGTAAACCGATTGTTATTCCTAACGGCATCAATATAAATCACTTTGTTCCTGGGAATAAAGTCGAGGCACGGCATAAACTTAATCTACCTCTTCAAGAAAAAATCATAGGATGCGCTGCTCGACTTGAGCCCGTGAAAGGACATCGATACCTCTTAAGTGCTCTCATTACATTAGATGATGATATTCATTTAGCACTTGCAGGAATCGGTCAAGAAAAAGAATCCCTCATGAAGCAGGCTCAAAATCTAAACATAAGTCATAGAGT
Organism: Cyanobium sp. ARS6; assembly: GCA_002687115.1. Taxonomy (GTDB): domain Bacteria; phylum Cyanobacteriota; class Cyanobacteriia; order PCC-6307; family Cyanobiaceae; genus Synechococcus_C. The sequence goes on along the minus strand of NYZI01000116.1, from coordinate 7,749 downwards.
CCATTTCTTAGGTCATGTTAATAACATGCTATCTTTTTATCAATCACTAGATGTATTCTGCCTGCCTTCTCTTTGCGAAGGACTTCCTCTGTCGCCCCTGGAGGCTCAATCATGCGGAGTTCCAGTCGTTGTAACTAGAACTGGTGGTTCCCCTGAATCCACTTGTTCTACAACTGGTTTGATAGTGGAACCAAGACAAACAAGCGAGCTTGCTTTTGCATTAAAAACTATGTGTAGCACTCAACAACACAGCGACCCTAGAGAATTCGTCAAAAAGCATGGAGATGTACGTATGATGATTAAAGCCTACGAAAATATTTATAATACCTAAAAAAGATAATACCTTCACTTCCCATTCTGCTCCCAGAATATTACTTTTACATCATCGTTTAAGGATTGAATAATACTTCGCAGGGGTCGGCACATCATAAATGAACGCAAAGATCGACACCTCCGATAGTAATACTAATTGCCATGCATACTTAATCATAGCAGCTCACCTGAATTTACACATTCTTCCATTGGCCTTATAATAAAGTGGAAATTGAGTGGACCTAAGCAGACAATGGGTCGTTCCTTCGATTTACAAGCTTTTCTAAGCACTCCTCAACAAAGCAACCACAGGGTGTTTAAAAAAACATGGATTAAACATTAGATGATCTGGGACTATGAAAACATTCACAATGCTTAACAAGCGGCATGCTCCAACTGATCACTATCGCTGCAGGAATATTAATCATTTACCACCATTTAGGATATCCATTAATACTTGAAATTAGAGGCAAGCGCGCAACAAATTCAAAACAAAAGATTAATAGCCTTGATGACAATATCCACTCTAAATGCTTGCCAAGTATAGATATATTTGTACCTGCGTATAACGAGGCAAAGTATATTGCAAAAAAATTACGTAATCTAGCAGGTCTAAAATATCCAAAAACTAAATTTAGCATTACTGTTGCTTGTGACGGGTGCACCGATAACACTGCAGAAATTGCAAGGCAAACCTCTAAGGATGCAGAATGTCAAGCATTGCAGATCGACATACAAGAATTTAAAAAAAACAAAGGAAAAGTATCGCTGATTAACAATATTATTCCTACCCTTTCAGGTGACTTGGTTGTTTTAACTGATGTCACTGCACTTGTGTCTGCGAATGCTCTTTTAATAGCGGCCCAAAGGTTTAATGATCCTCAGATTGGTGTTGTATGTGGAACATATCAACTATTAAACCCTGGCGGATCGGAAGAACTAAAATATTGGAACTATCAAAGCAGCGTGAAATCCAAGGAAGAAACATTTGGAGCAATCATAGGTGCCCATGGGGCCTTCTATGTGATCCGCAAAGAACTCTTTCACCCATTAGAGCCAGACACAATCAATGATGATTTCATTCTTCCAATGCGCATAGTTTCACTTGGTTATAGGGCAATTTATGAACCAAGAATTAACAGCTTTGAATTGGAATCAGCAAGCCTGGAACTAGATTTTTCTAGACGACGAAGAATCGCTGCTGGTAACTTACAGCAACTTATAAGACTTCGTCAAATGCTACACCCTTCATTCAAAGGTGTAGCATTTGCATTTGCATCAGGGAAAGGATTACGTGCATTGATGCCGTTTTTATTAATTTTATTTGCATCCGGATGCGCAATACTTGCACCTGGTAATATATTCTTTTGCCTTTTATTGATCATTCAGGTTTTAGTGTACTCTGCGGCTGCAATTGTTCAGCTTTCGGCTACACATGATTTTCCAAATTCCTTAAATACAATCCACTATATTGTGCTTGGCTACGTAGCTGGTTTATTGGGTTGTTTCGACTATTTACATAGAAAAAAACCCAATAAATGGCGACTTAGAAGCGACAAAAACAAACATGTTTAATATTGCCAACCCCTCGAAGTATTTGCCATAAAAACGTCTGCATAGTAAAAGTAAAACTTCTTGGCCTTACAGCAACAATCAAGCAAATCATTGCTGTCCACTGCTTCATCAATCTCCGCTGCTTTCGGCGCTTCTAGCTTGAGTTCAATAACTACCAATCCGGATTGGGTAACGGAGAGAATTCAACACATTCGACTGTAGTCGCAGGTGAACATGGAATGCAGTTCATACTTACATCGCTTACCGCACAGCCGCTCCAGTTGGCCGCACAGCGAACGAGAGCTTGTCCAGCGACCACCACACGGTCATTACAGTCTTAAGCGTCGATGCAGTCGCGGTCGGGGGCGACTGCCCGACTGCAACAAGTGATTGACCTAGAACAACAGGTCAAAGCAAGGATTGCAACCTTTCATCAGAACTACGACACCACCGTCTCGAGGTGACGAGGACCTGCGACACATCCAGCCTGGGATTATCACTGCTGACGAAGCCAGCATCACCGAATCGAATCTCGTCTGGCACCAGACATGCGATCCAACAGACGTACTCTCCTTCGCGGCTCTTGAAGAGGACATAGCTCCGAATGCAGGCCAGGAATCGAACTTGGGAACATCGCTTGGTAGACAAAAAACCGTCGCCAGGCTCTTATCAGCACCATGATCTGAGACAAGAACTGCGCTGGTGGGTCAGTGATGGACTGCTTGCACCTGCTTGGCTGGGACATCCCGATGACGCCTCCCTCATTGCCATGCTCCAAGAAAAGAAGCGCCTCATTGGAATTGGCGGTAACGTTAATTCCTGAGGTGAGATCAACTGTGAATCAGCAGATGAAGTCACTCCTGAACTCTGAAGACGAAGCACAGATGTCTGAAGAGATCAGCCAGCACAGCACCCATCGAGCCCATCGTGCCGCCAAAAGGGGTGCCTGGAGGGTTGCGGGAGACCTACCCACAAGCTTCCGTTACGCAGTCTATGGACTGGGCTACAGCTTTGTCAGCCAGAGAAACTTCAGGATTCACGTTTTTGCTGGAGCGCTGGTCCTGGGGATGGGGATTTGGCTCCAACTTCCCGCAATCCAGCTGGCAGTGTTGGTGCTCACCGTGGCTGTCGTGCTGGTGCTGGAACTCCTCAATACGGCCATCGAAGCAACGGTAGACCTGGCTATCGGCCGCCGGTTCCATCCGCTCGCAAAGATTGCCAAGGATTGCGCCGCTGCAGCAGTTCTCGTCTCTGCGATCAGCTCCATTCTGATCGCAATCCTGCTGCTGCTCCCGCCCCTGCTCGTTCGTCTTGGCCTCTAGACGATGCTGCTTGTCATCGACAACTACGACAGCTTCACCTTCAACCTGGTGCAGTATTTCGGGGAGTTGGCCGCTCAGCACCCCCTGGCTCAGGACCTGCGCGTGGAACGCAACGACGCGCTCAGCCTTGCCGAGATCAGTGACCTGAGCCCAGACGCCATCCTGCTGTCTCCGGGCCCGGGAGATCCTGATCAGGCGGGGATCTGCCTGGAAGTGCTGAAGGAGTTATCGCCGAACATTCCCACACTGGGGGTCTGCCTGGGCCATCAGGCGCTTGCACAGGCCTACGGAGGCAAGGTCGTGCGGGCTGCGCAACTGATGCATGGCAAAACCTCTCCGGTGCTCCATCGAGGCGAAGGGGTCTTCGCTGGCCTGCCTCAGCCCCTCACCGCCACTCGCTATCACAGCCTGATCGCTGAACGCAGCAGCCTTCCCGCCTGCCTTGAAGTCACTGCTTGGCTTGAGGACGACACCGTGATGGGACTGCGTCACCGCGAACATCCCCATCTCCAGGGCGTGCAGTTCCATCCCGAGAGCGTGCTCACGGAAGCCGGTCACAACCTGCTGGCCAACTTCCTCAGGATTGCGGAAGGACACATTCAGCACTGCTAGCTTCCTGTGCCAGCAGGCATCCCCGATGACAGTCTTCCTGAAACACCAGGGTCCTGGCCGGGCCATCACCTCCCTGGCCGCATCCACCCTGCTGGCCGGAATCAGCAGCACATCTGTGCAGGCGGCAGGCGTTTCAATCACCAGTTACGGACACAGTGCCCTGCTGATTCGCGGCGGCGGCCAGTCGGTTCTGGTGAACCCTTTCCGGGCCGTGGGCTGCGCCACGGGTCTCGCGGAACCCCGCGTCGGCGCCAGCGTGACTCTGGCCAGCTCCGAGCTGCCGGATGAGGGGGCACGAATCGGTGGTGGCACCTACCTGTCCAAGCCGGGGTCCTATCGCGTTGGCGGCATGGACCTGGAGGGTTTTTCCGCTCCTCATGACCGAGTGGGCGGACGCCGCTTCGGTAACGCCACCATCTGGCGCTGGCAGCAGGGAGGGCTGAATTTCGCCCATCTCGGGGGTACGGCAGCGCCTCTGAGCGGCGATGACAGGGTGCTGCTGGGTCGCCCTGATGTCCTGATCATCGGCGTCGGGGGCGGAGGCAAGGTCTACAACGGTGAGGAAGCCGCTGAGGTGGTGAAACAACTGAATCCACGCCGGGTGATCCCCGTTCAATACGTCAATGGAGAGGCTCCAAGCGGCTGCGACCAGGGTGGCGTGCAGCCGTTTCTTGACGCCATGAGTGGCTCCCAGGTTCGGCAGGTCGGACCGACACTCTCCCTGCCGGGCAACCTCGGAGACAGCACAGTGATCGAGGTGATGCGCTGACGTCCGACTCAGCCGTCGAGCTGGCGGTAGCTCTCCCAGAACGTCTGCATCTGGGCGAGGGTGCCGATGCTGACACGCAGGGAGCCGTCGATCTGGGGCTTGCCGGCCATCGAACGCACCAGGATGCCGGCATCCCTCAGTTGCTGCTCCACCTGCTGGGCGGGGGAACGGGGCCATAACAGGAGATAGTTGCCTCCATCGCAGTGGAAAACGGCACCGGATCGCGTCAGCTCCGTAACCAGATAGTCACGGGCACGTAACACCTCGGCCACATAGTCGTCGGTGTACGGCTGATCGGACAATGCAGCGAAGGCAGCAGTGACAGCCAGGCTGTTCACGTCGTAGGGACCGGTGACGCGGCTGACCCGATCGACCACTCCAGCCGAACCGATGGCAAATCCCATGCGCAGGCCGGCCAGACCGGCGGTCTTGGCGAGGGAGCGCAGCACCAGCAGGTTGGTGTGCACTGCAAAGTCCACATGCGGCAGCACACTGTCACCGGTGAAGGCTTCATAGAGCTCATCAACCACCACCAGCGTGTCGGGAGCGGAAGTTGCCAGCTGCAGCACGTTTTCAGCAGAAAGCCGAGTGCCGGTGGGGTTGTTGGGATTGCAGAGCATCAGGATCTTCGGCCCGCGCTGCAGAGACGTGCGCATCGCTTCCAGCGGAAAGCGAAAACCCGGCATGTCATGGGGCACCGCCTCGATGGCCATTCCCTGCATGCCCGCACACGGCGCGTAGTAGCCAAAGGTGGGGCTGGTGGTGAGCAGGGTGTCGCCCGATGCTCCGTAGGCATGGATCACGGCATGGATCGCGGCATCCACACCGTTGAAGAGTCCCACCTGTTCGACCGACAGAGGCTGGGCCAGCCCGGCCGGCGAAGACTGCAGGTTGGCGATCACGGCCTCACGCAACCCGTCGTATTCCGGATAGACCGCGATCTGGTCAGCAGGGAAGGAGCGAATCGCCTCTGTGACCGCTGGGCTGGGGCCAATGGTGTTCTCGTTGAAATCCAGCCGCAGCAAACCCCGGCGACCCTCCAGAGGCGCGCTGTAACCGCGGAGGCGTTCCACATCCGGACGAGCTTCTGGCGAGGGAATCGGTTCAGACATGGCCATCAGCGATGAATCGAATCTCCTGGAGAGTGGTGCCGAGGCAGATCAGGTCCAGCTTGCCGTGCTCAGCGACTCGCTTCAGCCAATGGAGAGGCGAGGAACGTAACGGACATAGTGATTCGCAGCCTCCCGGAGAAGCGCAGTGTCGGCATCTCCCCACCGATGATGCAATCACTGCAGCAATCGGACTGATGACCGCCAGCTCCAGCGCATCGACTCCAGCCATCACCTCCACGTTTGCCGCCTTCGCCCAGCAGGTCGATTACTCGCTGATGCAGCAACTGCGGCCCGATCCCCAGGCCACACCGGATGGACAGGATCACCGCCCGCGGGAGGTGCGTTCCGGCCACTACGTGCCGGTGACACCCACGCCGCTTCCCAATCCCGACTACGTCGCCCACAGCCCTGAACTGTTTGATGCGCTGGGCCTGGATGGAACCCTGGTCCACGACGGCGAGTTCCGCAGTGTCTTCTCCGGCGACCTCAGCAACATGAGCGAGCCGATGCGCCCCTATGGCTGGGCCACAGGCTATGCCCTGTCGATCTACGGCACTGAATACAACCAGCAATGTCCATTCGGCAATGGCAACGGCTACGGCGACGGGCGCGCCATTTCCGTGGTTGAAGGCATGTTCAAGGGTCAGCGCTGGGAGATGCAGTTGAAGGGCGGTGGTCCAACGCCCTATTGCCGCGGAGCAGATGGTCGTGCCGTGTTGCGGTCGAGCGTGCGTGAATTTCTGGCCCAGGAGTTCATGCATGCCCTGGGCATTCCCACGTCTCGATCCTTGACGCTCTACGTCTCCCACGACGAGAACGTTCGTCGCCCCTGGTATTCGGGCACCTCACCATCGATGGACCCCGACATCCTGGTCGACAATCCAGCAGCGATCACCACGCGCGTGGCGCCGTCATTTCTGCGAGTGGGTCAGCTGGAACTGTTCGCACGGCGCGCCCGCAGCGAAGCTCATCCCGAAGCTCATCAGGAGCTGCAGATGATCGTGCAGCATCTGATCGAACGGAACTACCGCGAGGAGATTGACGACTCCCTGCCGTTCCCGACGCAGGTGGTGCAGCTGGCGCAGTTGTTCCGGGAACGCCTGATCAGGCTCGTTTGCCACTGGATGCGGGTGGGCTACTGCCAGGGCAACTTCAACAGCGACAACTGTGCCGCCGGCGGCTTCACCCTCGACTACGGACCCTTCGGCTTCTGCGAACTGTTCGACCCCCGCTTCCAGCCCTGGACCGGCGGCGGGATTCATTTCTCCTTTTTCAATCAACCGAAAGCGGCTGAAACCAACTACCGGATGTTCTGGTCAGCGCTCAGTACGCTGCTGAAGGATCATCCAGCCGAAAAGGCCGATCTTGACTTGCTGCACGAGACATTCAGCGAGGCCATGAAGGGCGAACTGGAGACCATGTGGGCAGGCAAGCTCGGTCTGAGCAGCGTGGCCCCGGAGCTGATCGGCGATCTGTTGCAGCTGATGGTCGCGTCGAAAGCGGATTACACCATCGTTTTCCGTGAACTGACATCACTGCCGAAAGAAGTCACACCTTTGAAGCGGGGCTTTTACATGCCGAGCGATACACAGCTCGACGCGCAATGGAACGCCTGGCTAACGCGTTGGCAACAGCAGCTCAGCGGCGGTGGAGAGCCCAAACAGATCACCGCTTCGATGCAGCGCGCCAATGCCGCCATCACCTGGCGCGAATGGCTGATCGCTCCTGCCTACGAAAAGGCGGCTCGCGGTGACTACAGCCTGGTGCACGAACTGCAGACGGTGTTCCGCAATCCCTACGAACCGCTTTCGCCCGAACTCGCCGCTCGCTACGACCAACTGAAACCACAGGAGTTCTTCGGTGCAGGAGGCATCTCCCACTACAGCTGCTCGTCTTAAACAAGGGTGATGGGGAGAAGCTGCGCCAGCTGCTCCTGTTCAAACCCAGCCATCACAGCGAGCAACAACAGCACTCGCGCCTTCTGCGGACTCAGCACACCAGCCGGGAGCAAGCCAAGTTCAGCATCCTGCTCACCACCATGAACCACTCCTGACCCACAACGATTGGC
>NYZI01000115.1 GCA_002687115.1 Cyanobium sp. ARS6 | reverse complement strand
CGTGGGTCGAACTTGAGGATCGTGAACCAAATCAAGGAACACCAGGCATACAAAAAATGGACGCGACAGCAGTCAGCAACTCAGAGGCATTCACGCACCTCAGCGAAGACACCAGATATCGAGGCCAATAGTCTTTCAATCAACTGAAGAGTTCGTTGACAAGGCAGACCTGCAGAGGCGTCGAGTCGGCCATGCCCTGCAACGGATGACACCAATCCCAGCCAGGGGATCCCCACCTACAATCCTGGAACGCCAGCACCCTTATGCCCACCATTGCCGCAGCACGCAAACGCCAGGGCGACATTTCCAATCGGTTGATCAGCGCAGCACTTGGCGTCAAACCGCTCTGGTCGATCGCCAAATATCAGGCCCGGCGCATGATGATTCAGCGTGCTGAACGACTCGGTATTCCATGGACAAACAAGGTCAAGGAATATGAGCAACGTGACTGGTCTTTGCTGTGGCATGAACTGAACGATCCAAACCTTCAGTACCCCGCCAATTATCGAGCTTCTTTTCACGGCTACGACGCCGGCCACCTCTGCTGGCAAGCCGCCTACGAATTCGAGGTAGCTTCCAACGCGGTGCATTCGAGTCTGTTTCCAGAAGCAGGAGCAGCCAGCGATCAAGCCTTGAGGGTGGGCTATCACCAGGTCTTACAGGCTCAATTGAGCCAGCCACCTGAGACCATCCTCGACCTGCATTGCACAGTTGGTCTGAGTAGTTTTGCCCTACAGGAATCCTTTCCGCAGGCAGCAATCACAGCGCTCGACTTTTCACCCCATTACTTAGCCGTGGCACGCCACGAAGCCGACATTCGCCAGATCAACATCGATGCCTGGCGTCATGCACTCCCGGAGGCAACCGGTCTGGCCGACAGACAGTTTGATCTCATCTCCTCGTTCCTGCTTTTCCATGAGATGCCTCAAGACGCCACAAGACGCATCCTGCGAGAGGCCCGCCGGCTCGTACGGCCAGGCGGATGCTTTGCGGTCATGGACATGAATCCCGATTGCGAGGCCTACCAGACCATGCCCAAAGCGCTCATGACCCTGCTGAAAAGCACAGAGCCCTTCATGGATCAGTATTTTTCACTGGATCTGGAGGACGAACTCCGTCAAGCCGGCTTCGACACCATCACCACCACCCCCTGCACCCCTCGTCACCGAGCCGTGCTGGCAACAGTGGCGATCTAAGGCTAAGGCCCTCCAGCTCCGCAAAACGCTGGCCTTACCGCAACACCGGCTCTGCGTTCATCCCACCACTGCATTGAAGCTCTTGTTCAATCGGCTCAACTGCGTGTCGATGTCGTAGCACTTGGCGATGAAGGTGGAAAAGCGCTTGTCCAGTTCCACGGCCCTCGCCTGAATCTCATCGATGTTTTTAGCGATCTCCGCCTACTGAAACGTCATCACCAAATCGTCTGGAATCACGAGGTGCTCAGAAGTTGTTAGAAATACCACTGGCGCAGGCATGACGAGGTTGCACATTTACAAAAGGCCTGGATGCAAGGTGTACTCCCTGCAGAGGGAAATAAACTCGAAAGAAAAAGTGTAAATTCGACAAGAACACACCTCATAAAAACGCTTCAACTTCCAGTTTTTCTAGAAGACAAAAATCAAAAAAAGGAGCATAATTCCCTTTAAAGAGCAGTTAATTCGAAACAGCTATCACCAGTCAAAACGGTTTACCCCCTATTGGATTGTGATGAGCGACAGCCAAATTGGCAGAGGCCTACAGATGTGAATAATTCATTCATGGGATTTTAAATGAACTCCTTATGTTTTCTTGTTAATTAGACTTGTGATACTTGCCAAGTAATTGCTGATATCAGTTTTCTGGAATTTGAAAGCCGATGGCTGCCAAGCTGAGTTCATCGAAACTTCTATTTCCAGCTTCTCCACTCGCTCCTCAGGAATCCAAGCAGACCCGAAGCTCTTTGCCCTTCTGGTAATAAGTATCAAGGGGGCTAATGGTGAAGATAAGACAACCAGGGCGCCGATCTGGTGATCGTGGCGCGCACCGATGCGCGATCGGCACTGGCACCAAGCAAGGGTGATGAGGCCGCCCTGGAGGAAGCGCTCTAGAGACTGAAGACATTTGCTGAGCTTGACGCTGATGTGCTGTTTTTGGAGCACCCCGGAGCGAGCAGGAAATGGAGCGGTTCTGCAAGGAGGTGCCGGACAAGCACATGGCGAACATGCTGGAAGGAGGCATCACACCGTTGTTGTCGACCAAACGCCTGAGTTCAATGGGCTTTGCGCTGGCGACCTACCCGCTCACCCTGCTCTCAACGGCCGCCTTCGCGATGCGACAGGCTTTAGCTGATCTTCAGGCAGGCCACACGCCAGAGCAGATGCTCAGCTTTGAGGAGATGAAAACACTAGTGGGATTTGAAAGCTACCTGGAGTGAGCTGATCCAACCTGAATCGGCTCCCGTGGCGGTTGCTTTTTTAACCACAACATGATTAACAGATCGCCTTAAGCTGATTGAGCGCTACCGGGAGGAACTCCAGGTGCGCCATAACGACCGTCGGGCTGTGAGCACCACAACTCAATTGATCAGTCGCTTTCTAAGCCTTCACCGCTTGCGGCATCCAAGGCAGATGGACAGTGATGCTGTGAACGCTTCCCACCGCGCTCGAACGCGTCATCGACTGCCTGTGCTGTTGAGCCATCAACCCTGGTGGTGGAGTTGCTTTACGGCAGTGGGTCTCGCCTGATGGAAGCACTCAGGCTGCGCGTGAAAGGCCTTGATATGCAGCGGCGCGAATCAGCGTTCGCGACAGGCCCAGCGGCAGTCTCTGAGATGCCGTTAAGGATCTGGAAATAGCCGCATTCGAATAAGGAAACAATGTGCCCATTTCCCTCACGGGCATCAGTTCCGCAGCAGTTTCTCGCAGAAGGCTTCGGCTTTCTTATCGGCGGGGTTGTCTTCGGGATTACTGAGCAGAACAGATAACTCCTCCTGGCAAGCCTTCTTTGCCACCCGCTGCGGCGACAGGAACAGCAACGTTCCATCACTCCCGCCGCTGATCAGCTCACCGTTCTTCAGCTCAATCAGGCTCCGCACCCATCCCTGACCGGTGTCGATCGGCATCCTGGAGACCGCCCAGTTGTTCTGCATCGCCTTCGCCAGGGTCATGCTCAGCTGATGGTTCATCCCCGGCCGTTCCATATGGTGCGAGAGAGCAGCAACACCGTTCACCACGCTCTCCAAGGGGTTCAAGCTCATCAGCTGTAGGAGCTCCTTCTCGAAAGCCTGTTGCTGCAGCCGCTGCAGCGAGTGGAGCTGCCACCACAGCCCTCCTGTGAAACCCAAGAGAATCGCCACACCGGAGGCTCCAGCAACACGATTGCGCCTTCGCTGCCATTTCCTGGCCTTCAGGCTTGCGTCGATCAGCTTCCGCTCAGGGGTCTCCACCGCAGTGCGTTCGCGCCAGCGCTCCGCTTCCAGCAGTGGCTTGCCCGTGAGTAAGGTTCCGCTGCGCTTCTGCTCCGCTATTGCGGTCTCAATGCGGCTATGCCAGAGCAGAAACTCTTTGCTTTCCTCCAGCCAACTCTTCAGCAACGGCCAGGTTCGCAGCAGGGCCTCATGGGCCACCTCGATCGTGCCGTTCTCTTTGCCGGAGATCAGCAACCGCGCTTCCACAAACCGCCTAAGCACCTCCTCGACGCTGGGAGACGTCGCCTCCCAGCGGGAGGGGGTGCGGGTGTACTGCCCCTGCTCGTTGATACGGGTCATCGTGAGGAAAGCCTCACGCACGGCCCGAATCTCGTGGGGTTCTAAGGCACGGGCCTTCATCACCCCATCGGCGCTCCGCTGCACCGAGCCCTCCAACCCCCCGAGCTGCTTGTAGTCGCAGAGGGTGAGATCGCCATCGCCGCCGTAACGCTCTCGGCCACGTTGAACACCCTTCATGTTCAGTGCTGCCCTCTACCTGAAACCCTGTCAGGAGCTGCTGTAAGGCCTGCTGCTGCCTTGCCTTGTGCATCCAGTCTGTCTGATGCCCTGCCACTGCCTCCTGCAACGTCTCCTGCCGCCCTCTCAGCCTGCACTGCATCAACACCAAATACCCTGCTGTTTTCCAGCCAGCTGGTGCTGATCCAGTCCAGCTGCCAGCCCACTACCAGCTCAGCCAATCAACGATGCCCAGCCTGTTGCTGCTGCTGCCACCAGCGCTGGCTGGCCGGCTGGCTGCTGCCAACAAAAGCTGGAGATTTTCTGGCCGGAATGTATGTCTATGAATGACGGTGCCAGGGGGTAGAAATTTTTATCCCTATTAGCGTTTAGCCGCTTACAAATTGCCAATCAGAGCCTTAAATATCACGCAGCAGCTGCAATGAGCGACAGCGGATCACTGAAGGGCAAAGTGTTAGATGAGAGAGGATCGTGGGACTGAGCGTCAAGGTATCTTTGAGAGACATATTCCTCTACTTCAATCTTGTGATATTTGAGGAAGATATTGAGGAGTTTAGGGAGGCTGACGGGGTGAGTATTGGCTTGATGACGGTAGAGGTGAACGAGCTGAAGTTTGACGGATTCTGGTGATGGGCTTCCTTTACGGAAGGCGCGGGGGATGATGCCTTTGGTGTGGAGCCGGATGAGGTTGGCCTTGAGTGCGGTGAGACGGTTGTAGGAGTTACGGATCAAGCGACGGTGGATGTCTTCGTAAGCGAGAAAGTCTTCCAGGGCTTGACGTTTGCGTGAAGCGAGCTTCATGGAGTGGAGGATGATTTTGTTGTGTTCATCGACTGCAGCAAAGGCTGAAGCGAGGTGAGCATCGATTTCAGCATGAGTTGGGTTGTTGGCAATGATGAGATCAACGATGCAGTCTGTTTGTTGTGGGCTCATGTGTATAGACGTAGATCTGGTATTGGCTTAGGAATTATCAGTTGTTCAAGTTCAGTTAGCGGAGTTTGGGAGATGTTGGGAGCTGCTAGGAATTCATCGGGATTGAGTAGCAGTCCCATGCGAATGTATTGGGTTAGACTTACGCTAGCAACGGTTAATTGAAGAAAATATACGAGAGCCAATAAGGCTAAAGCTTGGATCAGGCTAAAAAATTCCACTACTTAACAATTTGATTATTGGCATTTATGCAACGATGAAGAAGGCGCAGAAGATGTCAGCAAATTGATCACACTTTCTACTATTCATCTGATAAAAAAGAGTAATAGGTATCAACCAATCACTCGAACTTAACGACAATATGGGTCAGTCAATTAATACTATTTTCGGCTTGAGCATTGCACATCAGACTTCCCGTTAAGCGGGTCAACTACAGCTCCATTCTCGATCGCCCACTGAATGAATCCATCTGGCGCCTATGCTATGGAAGACATATTGGCTCCTACGACATCCATCGTACGGAAATTCTGTATGTCACGAAAACTTACGCCAGTAAGGTCAGCATATCTAAATGAGGCTTCCTTGAGATCCACATCGTTAAAACTTGCACATTTAAGATCAGAGAATTGGAATTTTGCATACGTCAAATTTGAACGAAAGAAATCAGCATTTTTTAAATTGCCCTGAAGATGCGAGCGACTTAGGTTGACGGAGCCGAAGTGCGTATTAGACAAATCACCATTCAAAAAGACGTTGTGAAGATCAAAATGCCTTATAGTTATGCCATGAATATTTACGTCAGATAAGTTCACATCCCCGGTCGCCATTCCATACTGTTTTTGCCCTTCGGCAATCTGCTGTCGTTCTATTGCTACAAAAGTCCGAACAGCTTCAGCTTTGGCACGGGGGTTGCTCTCTTCGCCGTAAAGCACTTGGATGGCGTCCATTCTCTGAGACTGCGTAGATATACGGTCTTGCGCTTCGATTTGAGCCTTTTGTTGCTTAACCTGCTCTTGAAAGAAAAGATTTTGTTCTTTGATTAGTGTGTTCTGCTGAATAAACACCACTAAAGTGGCGAGCCCAACGGTGCCTCCTGCAACAGCAACAGTTCCAGGAGAGAAGAAAATGCGCCACAACAAGGCTTTTGCGGCGGCGTCGCGCCTTGGGTCTTCTTTTGGCCACTTGGGTCGCTCTACGAAGAAATTCTGAAGAACGGAAAACAAACGATGCTCTTGAGCAATCAATCGCGCCTCTAAATCAGCCAATCGCTCTGAGTCGTTCATATCAACTACAAGCTGGCTTACTAACTGTACTTAGGCAGACCTTAGAAGTGTCTGAGCCAATGCTGAGAGAGGTTATGCAACGTCTGACGCGGGTTGAGAAGCTGCCCGAGGAAACCCATCACCGTTGGTTCTGATGATCAACATCTCTCCTGAACTCCAGGCCTACCGGGATGAACGTGCCCGGTTGAGGCAGGGCCAACGCAGCCCCCGGATCGTGGGCCGCAGTGGTGGATGGTTGGGTGTTGTAGATCGCAGGGCAGGACGGAGCCTGAACGCCTTTGTTGGCTGGGCGGACTCCATCAGATCGATGCCAGCCGACAACAAACGACTGCGCTGAATCAGCCGACCTGCAGCCTCTACACTTGATTAGAGGCTCACCCCCAGATGCCAGGCCAGGAGCCTGTCTTGTTCGGCTTCGGAGAGGAAGGGATCCAGCCAGTCCAGAAGAAGTTCAGTTACCGCTTGTTCTCCAAGGTCTTGGACACCCCCAAGCAGCCAACGCTTGAAAGTGTCAGGGTCATTGGGTCGTAGTGCTGCAACCAGTTCACCCATCAGGAACAGGGCAATGCGGGTGTCGGTGGTCATGGCTCATGCGTGACTGCTATGAGTGTTCCCCTGTAGGAGAGGCCAGCAAAAACCCCGCCATTGCTGACGGGGTGAATGTTCTACCGGGAGATGGATAGCGACAACATCAACACGTTTAACAATGCTCTTTTTATAGGGCAACGCAGGTGAGTACTTATGGGGCTTTAAGCACCAAATGACTCGATAAACAGAGAGGTGAGACCTTTCTCTTGTCGTGCAGCTGCAAATACTCGGTCTGGTTGATTTGCTTTCTTTACACGCATAAAGTTATAGTAGTGAAATGTTATTCCATTTTGAGCGAGATCCTGGTTGGTTTGATGACCTATCATCTGCCAGCCTGCATAAGGTATTTTATGGAAGATCCAAAAAATTGATCATCGCAAAGCAATATTTACGTGATTGTAGATAGCAACACTTTCATTACCTGAAAAAGCGCGGGAATTGGAAGAGTACTTACAAAAGATTACTGAAGCCTCAAGTCGCTTTCCAGGGTATATCAGAACTGACGTAATCAACCATGATAAATAGATTGTAGTTTTTCGCTTTGCTTCAAAAGAACAACTTGATACTTGGACCTTATCGCAAGAGAACTTACTGGATTCATAAAATCGATCGAGTGATAGAACAGCCTGCCAAGTTAGTTTCTCTTACAGGCTGAGAAACCTGGCTTATTTTATCCAAATTCATTAGATTTTCTCCACCCCCTAAACGCAAAATGGCAGTGCATACCTGGCAATGCCACGCGCGATGGTTCGCGCCGCAGTGTCCGATTCTCTTCATCTATTGCCGCCGCAAGCCCGTGCGGTTCCACTCGAAGGCGTGGGCGGATCAATTGCTCACGCGGAAAGGCATCCAGGTGCTGGAGTTCGATACCGGCCACTGGGTGATGGCCGAGCAGCCCGAGCGCTTCAACGAGGTGGTAAGCAGTTGGTTCTCACAATGACGCGGCGCTGCTTAAGCGCGGGCAAAAGAGCGCATCCCAACCATTCGTTCAACGCCGACTGCCGCAAGCGGCGCGCGGGTCAACGACACATTCGGCAGTAAGGTAATCAACAATTTCCACCGAAAACCTGTTTCTCATTGGGGAGATGGGCAACGTATTACCCTCTTAGGTGATGCTGCCCATCCGATTCGGCCGTCCTTAGGTCTAGGAACTACTCTCGCTTTACAAGATGCAGTGACGCTTGCCGAAATACTTGATGCCGTCACACTTACAGACATCACATCTGTATCTGCTGCTCTCACGCGGTACGAACAAACAAGGATTGAGATCACAACACCCTTAAAAAAAAGCTTCTGAACAAGGTTTAGCGACCCATGCTGACGATCAAGCTGATCGGCTCAAAATAGGTTTTGAGGCAGCCTTAGCGAGTCGAAAAAATAACATAGTTCTTGCCCTGAACAACCCAAAGTAGCACTCAGCAATCGCTAAACCAATTACAAAACTGAGGTTACATTACAATGAACAGACATGAACATTGGGGACAAGCCGCGCGAAGCAAATAGGTCCTATGCATTGTTCAATTTACTATCGGTATTAAAATTAATGAAAGATCAAGCCCCAATTAAAGTATAAACTTTAAGACAAATAAGCTAAGAAATAAATTCCAAAGGCTTATTAATTATAGCCTAATCATTGAACATTACTGAGCCCTTGAGCCTATTGACCTTGAGGTATAAGTACTAACAGCCTTAAGTGCGCAAATAGAAACTATTTAAGCTCCGGCAAGTTTTTTCAGAGGTGCGATCAAAGATTGAAGCGCTTCACTTGCAGAGTCTGGATTGAGATTATCCATGTTGAATGTAGACATTGCCGTGGTAGCAGCATTGTTGATTCCTTCCCAGCTATCTCCTGATAGTTTCTGAATCACAGGCGACGCCTTCTCCCACACAGGGGCGAATCCCTTCATCGCTGTAGCTGCAGCTGCCATATCTCCAGACTGAACATCAGACTCGCTTTGCTCAAGGAGATTGAGCACTGGCTTCAGCGCTCCTTGCAGAGCTGCCTGTCCGCCTGCTGCAATCTCATCTTTCGCGGAATTGGCTGCACCAGCCGCTACTCCAACTGCTGTTTCACCAGCACCGGCGACTTGTTTCATAGCTGAACCACTGGCTTCGGTGGTTTTCTCAATCGCAGACTGACCTTCACTGGACGCCTCCTCCTTAGACCCGCTGCAACCAGTAATTAATAAACAGCCGATTGCTGTTGTCGCAACTGCAGCGCGCATTATTTGATTCATAATAAGCAACAATGTATCACTAAATTCAGCCTAGCAGAAAAATAATTTTTCGCACTTACTTGTTACCTGGCTTGGCACTTTCTGCGTGCAAGCTGGCATTTAACTTAATCCACGGAATGGGCAGGTGGTGTTTACCAAAGTTTTCGATTCCTTGTTAGGGGAATTGGCTCAAGCCAAATCCCGCCTAACTCGTTAACATTTTACAGGCAATTTCTACGACAGCTATCAGACTTTTTGCAAATATCAAATCCGCAACAATTGGCGCATTTCTTAGAGCAGTTGGCCTACTTTTCAACAGTAAAGTTCACCTTATCAGCTGCAATAAAATCTCAATGCTTTACCGAACAATTGCAGATGGATCATTTGCAAATCCTACGTCCAATCCTGAGCCCCCTAAGACACGAAAAGACGCGAGCTTAAAACCTCAAATGCACACCTGGGTCGCAGAGTACACGTTCGCAATGAGTGCCATGATCACAAATCACCTTGTATTCATTTATGAAGAGGCTCCTGGCGATCAATGTTAGTGAAAGTTACCTAACAAGATTGTGAAACCAGACTTTGATTCACTGCCCATTTTTAGTTTTGCAACAAATGAGATCGCTTCAAATAGCTGTAACGTGAGGTGTTCGCCCCCATACATAAACGGAAATCACATTGAGATGAACATTCGCGAAAGATTAAAGGCAAACCGTTCTACGACGACAGACGCCTTTGAATTGTTTGACTTCCTTGAGCCCATCAATGTTGATTTCATGATTGGCAATTGGAAGGGTGAAAGCTTTCATACCAACCATCCCATGGACGGTCTTCTCGAGGCCTATCACTGGTATGGAAAACGCTTTGAAAACCCCGAAGATGTTCATCCGTTGGTGTTTTCAACACTTCGCGGCGGTGTGACCACTGTCAATCCCGCCCTCATGGGGTCGGCGTTGAATGTTCCCATGCCAAAGTCAGCAATAGTGGGACGTATCTTCCAAACACTGCTGCCTTTGCTCACAACCTCCCGGTCTACAGCTCGGCTGCGCATGACGAGTTATCGAGGCAAGTCGAGCGCAACCATGATTTACGACCAGCTACCGATTAACGACGTATTTCGCAAAATTGATCAGGATGCCGTGTTGGGTGTGATGGATTTAAAGGGAATGACGATGCCATTCTTCTTCATCCTTCACCGTGAACATGGGCGCGAACAATTGCTTGAAGGTGGTCAGTCTTGATAGTTCATTGTCTTAGCTCAAGCAATAGACATCTTTCTGAAAGCCAATATGATGCGGATCAATCGACAGACGAGATAAAGTTCGCTTCATCGCCATAAACCTTGGCTACTATTTGAGCATGTCTTGCTGAAGCCATGCACTAGGAGCGATCGACCAAGTGCCAAGCCACGCAGAACTACGCAGTTCACTGTTGAGGGGCACATGCCGCATCGTAATCAGAACCACCCAAACAAGTCAGAAGGAAACCATTATCAAAATCATGGATCAAATCTTGATCTATTCAGACAGCTTGACCTGGGGAATTGTCCCAGGATCTAGAAAACGTTTATCATTTGAAAAGCGATGGCCTGGTGTTTTTGAACATTCACTGATTAAGTCCGGTAGAAATATCAGAGTGATAGAAAACTGTCTCAATGGTCGTAGAACGGTATGGAATGAATCCTTCAGGTAAGGTCGAGATGGTTCGCAAGGACTTGCTCAAGTCATTGAAATGATGTCACCACTGAAGCTGGTTATTCTGATGCTAGGAATCAATGATTTTCAATGTACGCACGACAATAATGCTTGGTTATCTGCTCAAGGAACAGCCAAGCTCATTCAAATAATCCGGCAAGCACCTATTGAGCCTGGCATGCCCGTACCGGACATCATGGTTGTCGCTCCACCACCGATCATTCAACCTAAAGGAGTGATTGCCAGCAAATTCGAAGGAGCTGAAAAACGATGTGTAGGGCTAGCAAGTGAACTTAAAAAAATTGCGAGTGACCACGCAACACATTATTTTAATGCAGGAAGTATTACCAAAGCCAGCGCCATCGATGGTATCCATTTAGATGAACATCAACATCAACATCAACATCAACATCAATTGTTGGGAAAAGCCATCGCTCATGAAGTGTCTGAAAGCTTAACCTTTTAGGACGTGGCTCATGCTTAAAACCCACCTCGCCGTAAGCCAATCATTCTCGTCCAAATCAACTTCAGTTAGATGTAGTTTCCCGAATGCCTAACAGAATCATCTGCCACTTTTTGAACGCGTCGTCGATGGCGAAAATGACGGCGCCATCAAATTGACGGAAAATTTTATGGGGATGATGGTGCTCGAAAATTTTTTAGCACACTACGCGAGTTGTTTGATACGGAAGTATTGAAAGATCGCTCAACGCTCGGAAAGCGTAAAACAAACGGGTCGATGATTCCAATCCGGATGGGCTCTGTAATGCATTCTCTTCGATGGAAAAAAATTTCACTATCGGATTTTGGAGGACACCGCTGCTTTGGCAGCCGCTTACGTCAACCATTACGAGTGGTCGTTAAGCGAGCCCTAAGACATCAGTCCGGCAGACTGCTCCCATCCAAGCGAGCATTCGCTTGTTTCAAAGGGACAAGTTGGAACGTCGTGCAAGCGTTAAAGACTGAGCTCCGATCATCAGCTCCCTGGTCTTCAGCTTGCAAGTCCAAGGCTGGAAAGCGTAGAACAACCCTTCAGCCAAGAAAGCATCCATGACAAGTTCTGGATCAGAACCAGTCTCCGGTCAACAAACGGAGAAGACCTTGGATCCAATCGTCCTGGAGCGATGTCGCGATCTGGTGGGATTGCTTTTCCCATGGGACATGAACCGGGCACTGGAACTGGCCTTGCTTAAGACCTTCTGTTTGCCTTCGATTTCAGGCTTACTGCACCAGACCGGTGAGTTTGAACAACGTCCTCGTAAGCGTTACGACGACACAGCCTTAATCGTGGCAGAACTGGTGCGGCTTGGTCCTGATACCCCTAGGGGGCAAGCCATCATCCAACGCCTCAATCGGATTCACGCCACCTATGCCATTCGCCAGGAGGATTACGCCTATGTGCTCTCCGGCTTCGTGGCCGAACCGATTCGCTGGATCGAGAGTTACGGCTGGAGAGCTCTTCACCCCCGAGAGCAAGAGGCTTTGTTTTTGTTCTGGGATCATGTGGGCAGCCTGATGAATCTTGAGCAACGCCCACGCAGTTTGCGGCAAATGATGGAGCTCAATCAGCGCGCCAATGTTGAATTGTTTGCCAGCGCTGAAAGCAACCAGCGCGTCGCAGAAGCCACGGTGGCCATGTTGCTGGCTCCGTGGCCTGCAGTGTTGCACCGATGGCTTCGTTCCATCATGCGCAGTTTGTTAGAACCAGAAACGCTCAGCAGTTTGAACTGGCCGCCCGCTCCGGAGTGGCAGATCCAAGCCGTGCGCGTTGTGCTCCATTGCCGCAGCTTGATTCTCTGCACAGTCCGACGTGTCTGGGCTCCCAAGCGAAGACGCTTTTTCTCTGAGAGACCAACGATCAGCTACGGCCAACATTTCACAATGGAACAGATTGGACCACCTTCACTGTTGCCAAGGCTGAATCGTTCCAGGCTTGGTGATGACTAACGGCAGCTAATCTACCCATTCCTTCTTATCGCAAAACCTCCCAGTGTTGGGGACGATTTGACTCAGCCTTAATCTCTCTTTGATCCTTGGCTTTGGCGGTTATTTTTCATCCAGCAGAGATCACTTCGCACAAACAATTGGCTCTCTGCCACCTTCCGAATTAGAAGCTGTGAGGCCAAGACTGGCTTGACGATCTAGTGCTTCATCTGATTGAGAAAACGACGGCTTCGTTCCTCTTTTGCCTGGGTGAAGAACGTGGTTGAGTCGCTCAATTCCACCACCCGGCCTGCGTCCATGAACAACACCCGGTCCGCCACTTCACGGGCGAATCCCAGTTCATGGGTCACGACAATCATCGTCATGCCATCGGCAGCAAGCCGGCGCATTGCATCCAGTACTTCTTTGACCCTTTCGGGATCAAGTGCACTGGTGGGCTCGTCAAACAGCATCAGCTCTGGATCCATGGCCAGCGCTCTGGCAATCGCTACCCGTTGTTGCTGTCCCCCACTCAGTTCAGCTGGATATTTCATCGCTTGATCGGCGATGCCCATCTGTGCCAGCAGACCGTGAGCCCGTTCTTCTGCGTTGATTTTGCTGATCTTTTTGACCCGGATCGGCGCGAGGGTGATGTTGTCGAGGATTGAGAGATGCGGAAACAGATTGAATTGTTGGAAGACCATTCCCACCCGGCGTCGAATCCGTCGGATCTGGCGTTCATCTTGATCCGTATCCAGCGGGATGCCGACGATCTCCAGCTGCCCGGAATCGATCGCTTCAAGTCCGTTGAATGTGCGAATCAGCGTGCTTTTGCCGGAACCGGATGGCCCCATCACCACCAGCACTTCGCCGTGCTTCACGCTGAGGTCCACCTGATCGAGGGCTTTTTGTGACCCGTTGAAGCTTTTGGTGATTGATTGGGCTCTGACAGCAATGGTCATGAGGGGATGGCTGAAGTGGCGGATGAGGGGCCCTGACGTTCAAGCTGGCGAGCCATGAGAGCCATAGCGGTGCATACCAGCCAATACAACCCTGCAAGCCAGATGTAGGTCTCGAGGTGCCGGCCGATATAAGCCGGATTGGCCAGAAGGCTGCGGCTGATTCCCAGCAGCTCCACCAGACCAAGAATGGCCATCAAGCTGGTGTTCTGAAGCAGGCCTATGGCTTGATTGGTGAGTGCCGGCACTGCCACTCGCAGTGCCTGGGGGAGCAATACCAGTCGTTGGATCTGCCATGGGCCCAGCCCCAGTGCCGCAGCCGCCTCGAGTTGGGTGCTTGGGATGGCCTGTAAACCTCCACGAACATCCTCGGCTACATAGGCGGCTGCGAAGAGTGCGAAAGCCAAGACGGCTCGGAGCACACGATTGATCTCGATCTCGACCGGCAGAAATAAGGGAAGTAGCAGTTGCCCAAAAAAGAGCACGGCAATCAACGGAACGGCTCTCAACCCATCGATGTAAACGCGGCAGAGATGGCGTGGCAGGGCCAGTTTGCTTCTGCGCCCCAGAGCCAGGAGGATTCCCAAAGGCAGAGCCAGTAAACCGCTAAAGCCCGTCAGCATCAGCGTCAGGGTCAGACCACCCCAGTTCCTTGAGGTCACCGCCTGCAGCCCTGCTCCTCCAGCGAGCAAGACCAAGCCAATGGGCAGCATGGCGAGCCAGCCCCATGAGAGCGCTAAACCACTAATGCGCCATTTGGAGGCGATTAGTGGTCGAAGCAAGGTGACTGCCGTTATCAGGCAGAGAAGAGCAAGCCAAAGTAAGGGTCTCCAGCGCTCGTTTTCGGGATAGGCCCCAACGGCGAACAGCGGCAGATTCTCAGTAATGACAGACCAGTCAGCTCCGAGAATTAGCCAGGAGCCCGTTGACCAGATGATCCAAGCAATCACGGCCAGGATCACCACGCTGAGCAGGGTTTGGAGTGGATGACGTCTTGCCTGGAGAAGTCGCTTCCGATACGTAGTTCGGGACCCGCTCATCAGTTCCCAGGCTGTTCCGTTGGTGAATTGAACAGGTTGAGTGCGGACATCAAGAGGGCAACACCGAACAGTGTCCCCAGCGCCCAGAGGCTGTCGAAAGGCCACTCCACTACCAGTAGAACACCAATGAGGCTGGTGAGTAAGCCATCAATGATGCTGAGACCGCGGACTGGACCGGATGCACTGGCACCGGAGGCAAGCTCCATCACACCTTCAACGAGCAGCAAGATACCAGCAAAGAGGGTGAGGCTGACTTCACTATCGATTGGATCAACCAGGATGAAGATTGCGCCGCCGACGTACAGCAGTGCCGACAGAACACGAAACAGTTTTCCTTGGTTACTGGTTTCATCACCAAGTCGGAGAAACTGACCGATACCAGCGGCGAATGCGACACCACCAAGTCCGATTGTGAGAAGCGTGGCTGATGCAAATGGCAGCAAAATCGCCGCAACTGCGGCGATCATCAGCAGCACTGCGGCGATGCGACGGGAATTCATGGGCCGAGAAGTGATTCGTGGATGTTACGTCCGTTGTGCTGGATGAACCACGATTCGATTGAGCAGCTGCATCCCTCCGTTGATCAGCAGATTGAGGGCCAGAAAGCTCAGCAGAAGAATCAGAAATCCTTCGATGGCACGGCCGGTCTGGGTGATTGTCGTATCACTCACGGCATAGAGATCGGCATATCCAACAGCGATTGCCAAAGTGCTGTTTTTGGCCAGATTCAGATATTGACTGCTGAGTGCGGGAAGAATTGCCGGTAAAGCCTGGGGCAAAACAACTCGTCTCAGTCCAAGGGCTTCGCCGATGCCAAGGCTGCGGAAGGCTTCCCATTGTCCCCGCGGTACCGAGTCGAGCCCACCACGAACCACCTCAGCGATTGCTGCACCAGTGAAGACACTCAGACCCACCAGAACGGCAGAGAATTCCACGCTCAGAGTGAGCCCCAGGATGCTGACGCCCTGATTCGACAGACGTATAAGAGCACCAATGGGAGCTAAAGGCTCAGAGGGAAGCCCTAAAAAAGCCACGAAATACCAGAACAGCAGCTGCAAGAGCAGTGGAATCTGGCGGATCAAGCCCACATACAACCCCGCGAGCTGACGCAACAGAGGATTGAGGCTGCGTCTGGCTGCGCCAGCACCAACACCAAGCACTGTCGCAAACACGATGCTGCAGGCAATCACCCGAAGGCTGTTCAGCCAGCTCACCAGCAGAGCCCAGGCTGTGCTGTCACCAGGTTGGTAGGGAAGTGTGTGTTCGCTGAGTGCAAATCCTGCTGGTTGCCACAGCCATTCAAAGCTCAGGCCAAGTCCTGTGCGGATCAGATTCACGGCCAGGTTGTTAACCAGAATTCCCACAAGGGTGAGAACCACAACCACCAGGAGTAGTTCCAGCCAGCGAGATCGCTGCCGTTTCATTGGAATGGAGGTGCAGTGATGACGCCCCCATCGCGATGGAGCTGATTGAGACCCCGTGGGATGGGAACAGCGCTATCCGGTCCCAGATGTCGGTTGTAAATCTCGCCGTAATTGCCGGTCGCTCTGATCACGTTCACCACGAAATCATTACTGAGCCCAAGCTTGGTGCCTAGATCGCCTTCGATGCCAAGAAATCGTCTCAACTTTGTGAGATCGGGATTCTCGCGGGCTTCCTGCAGCTTGTCGTCCACGTTGGCTTGAGTGATTCCCATTTCTTCAGCAGTGATCAGGCCATAAACCACCCAGCGCATCGCATCGGAAAGCCGTTGATCTCCACCGGATGACAAGGGAGCTAGCGGTTCTTTGCTGAGAACGTCCGTCAGAATTTCATGCTCTTCAGGTCGCTCGAAGCCCGAACGGGCTGATGCCAGCTGGGACCGGTCTGAGGTCATTGCCTGGCAGCGTCCTTGGAGATATCCAGCAACCACCTGGTTGAGATCCTGGTACTTGATCGGTTTGTAGGGAAGTCCGAGTGATTGGAATGCATCGTTGAGGTTCTGTTCGGTTGTGGTTCCAGAGCCCACACAGATTGACTGACCTTTGAGATCTGCAAGGCTGCGGATTCCGCTGTTCTTCCGCACCAATAATCCCTGCCCATCGTGGAAAACCACGGGTGCAAAGGTCACGCCATTGCCTCCTGAGGCATCACGGCTGAGGTTGAAGGTTGTGTTTCGGGAGAGAAGGTCGATTTCACCGGTTTTCAACGCTGTGAATCGTTCCGGCGCCGTTAACGGCCTGTATTGCACCTTGTTGGGGTCACCCATGATCGCTGCAGCAAAGGCCTTGCAGAGATCCACATCCAGGCCGGCATAGCGGCCATCTCTCTGAAGAAAGCTAAAACCTGGGATCTTGCCGCTGACTCCACAACGCAGTTCACCTCTCTTCTTAATCAGGTCAATTCGGGAAGCGCTGCCTTCACCGAGAGATGCGCAGGCTGACATTGCCAGGCCGATGGAAAGGAGAGCAACAAGTGAACGGCGCTTGGTCATGCCAGTGGTCTGTGAGGGGCAATTTTGTCAGAGCTTCGAGTGTTCTGAGATCAATCTCTGCCTTCTTTGGCAAGAATCTCTACGGTCAAGAGGATGTTGAACAACTACCGAAAGATGTTTCGGTTACGAACGAGATCGCTCTTTGCACTGCTGCTTGTCATCTCAGCTGTTGGTTCTCCTGTTTTGAGTTGGCAGCAGTCTGATCGACAGGCATACAACAACAAGATGGCACTGCTCAAAGTAATGCTGGAGGGTGCCAGGCAGAGTGCTGTAGAGAAAATGATCTTCAGACACTTTGTTTGGTAATGAGCATTGGCAATGATGTGACCGAGCGCTACCTGCAGGAGCATCCAAGCGACGAGCTGATTAAGCAGCGCTTAAAAGGAATGCGCAATGACTTCACTGCCTGCCTTGGTTTGCTTTACAACAACAATCCTTGAATCAGTTTGATGAATGGGCTCCAATGGCAGTCCTCAAGGCTTCTGCATGTCAGCCATGACTTCCCTCTGGCTGAGATCCAATTCGTTCGAACAGATTAAGACTTTCCTCATTCAATCCCAGCACCTCAACATTGGACCCACCTTGCTGAAGCTTGCGAATGACCTGGTTCAGTGCACTCACACCGCTTTGATCCCAAACATGAGCTGCAGACATATCAATCGTGATCTGATTGGGGTGGTCATGCATGTCAAACCCCTGCAGAAAATAAATCTTGCTGACGAAAAATAATTGTCCACTCACGACATAGCGACGCATCTCCTCATTCACATCCACAGCATCAACACGGATCACCTTGGCCACTTTGCGGCTAAAGAGAATGGCTGCCAGCGCTACGCCTGCGATCACTCCAAGGGCCAGATTGTGCGGAGTCGTGAGCATTGTGACAGCGAAGGTCATCAGCATCACAGCTGTGTCGCTTTTGGGGATGACTCGGATGCTGCGAAGTCCAGCGATATCAGCTGTGCTCACTGCGATGCTGATCATCACCGCCACCAGCGCTGCCATGGGAATCTGTTCGAGCCATGGCCGACCCAGCAGAATCATCGCCAGCAGACTGACCCCTGAAAAAAGTGTGGACAGTCGGGTGCGTCCGCCGTTGTCGATGTTCATCACCGACTGACCAACCAAGGCACAGCCCGCCATACCGCCAAAAAGAGAGGACACGATGTTGGCGATGCCCTGACCTCTGGCTTCCACATTTTTGCTGGAGTTGCTGTCAGTGCGGTCATCGAGAATGTCCTGCGTGAGGAAGGTCTCCATCAGGCCGACCAGTGAAATGGCTAACGCCGTCGGCAGCACGATTCCCAGGGTCTCGAGATTGAAGGGCACCTTGAAGTTGTCAGGCGAACCAAAGGGCCAGCTCGGCACCGGTAGTCCGGTTGGAAGGTCGCCAAGGCTGCTGACGGTGGGGATATCGAAGTTGAAACCGATTGAGATCCCCGTCAAAACAATGATGGCCACGAGTTGTGATGGCACCAGTCGTGTCAGGCGCGGCAATCCGTAGATGATCACCAGACCCAGCAGCACCAGTCCCCAGATGATTGGCAGCTGATTGCCGTGAGGCAGAAGATCATGGGCATGGCCGCTCACCTCCGTCGTTTCTCCGAAGTGCAAGTTGATGCCCAGCTGGGGAAACTGTGCCTGGAAGATCAGCAGTGCCAGTGCGTTCACAAAGCCGCTGAGCACCCCAAGCGGCACAAAACGCATCTGGTACGCCAGACGCAGCCAGCCCCAGAGAATCTGCAGGATTCCTGTCACGACCCCCGCGACCAGGAGGTAGGTCAATCCCAGCCCTTCACCGCGCGCCTCTCCGGTTGCGACAAGACCGGTCATCAACAGCGCTGTGGAGCCGGTGGCTGAGGTGATCATCGCCGAGCGCCCACCCACGAAAGCGATCGTGATTGAAAGCAGGAAGGCACCAAACAGGCCGACCTGCGGATCCACTCCGGCAATGCCGGAGAACGCAATCGCCTCCGGAATCATCGCGAAGGCCACGACGAGACCTGACAGCAGATCCTTGCTTGGGTTACCGAAGCCGAGATTCAAGTGCCGGGGCACGGATCCTGAGGCCATCAATCATCTGTTGAGTGCTGGGACCGTAGTTCAGAGCGGTGGCAATCGTCCTTGCGGATCCAGTTCGCTCTTGAGTTGGCGCAGTTCCGGTAACCACTCGCCGAAGGCATCAACCAGTTCGCTTTGGTGGCTGGGCAGGTGGTCATGCAGCTGCGCGAGATGCACCCCAGGGCATGTCGTGCTGAAGTCTTTACTCACCTGATGCATCCACTGAAGGCTCTGTTGTCGCTCGGCTTGATCTCCTGGAGTCCAGGCCGCTGTGATCCAGGGTTTCCAGACGGAGTCTCGGTGGATGAACGATGTGCTCCTGCGGCCGATTCTTGTTGTCGCACCACCCAGCTGCTGAGCACTGATGCGGCATCCGCGATGCGGTCTCTCCTGCATCCGCGAGCTCAGGAGCTGCATCAACGGCCCTGCCTCCGGCCCCATAGCTGGCCCCAACCGTGCGACCACTTCGCTGTGAAACGGTATGGAATCAGTGGTTTCAGAGGCGAGACGGCCAAAAGTCGGTTGCTCAAGTTGATCCATGCAGTGTTGGATCACAGCCTGCTGACCTGTTCCAAGGATGGGGTCAAGGTCTTTCAGCGTTTGTGGTGTGGGCTGTTCGGAGCTGCAGTCCACCGCATAGATCTCCAACCTGTCGCCCCAGTTCCACTGCAGGCTGCAGGTTTCAGGCCAGCCCTCCGCGATGTTGATCAGCTCTGGCAGTTGTGACGGATCGATCAAGCCATGGCGTACGCGCAGCGGTTGGCGTCGTTGCGTGCGCAGACGTAGACGCGTCACGACAGCCAGGAAAGCGGATGCACCCATCAGGCCCCGCCAGCGGTGGTCACCCTCTGTTGTTTGATCCTTCTGAAGGGCAAAGGGCACACCAGACCCCCAGATTCCCTCGATTGCGGTGATGGAATCCAGAGCAAGTCCTTGCAAGCGGCTCAGGGGACCCATCCCTCCTGTGAGGATGAAGCCGCTTCCGGTCAGGCCGGAGAGTCCAATGGGAATGCTGCGCTCAGATGCTCGCAAGCTCAGCAGCAGCTCGCCCATCGACAGACCGGTGCCGAACTCGACCTCCATTGAGTCCTGGTGATAGCTGACTTCCCGATGTCGTCGCAGATCCACGGTCCAGCAGCCGTTGCCTGCGCAGCGACTGGTGCTTCCTCCTGAGCAAACCCGCAGGGGTGTTGAGGCGAGCGGTTGCAACATCAGCTGTTTCAACAGCTCCGGCCCGGGAGTCAGGCAACCGAGGGTTTTTGCGTCACTCGCAAGCGGATTCATGGTCTTTGTTTTACGGCCGCGAATAGGTTTGATACAGATGCACCGCACGTGTGACCCAGCAGATCGTTGCTCCTGCTGCAACCAAACATGGAGTTCTGATCTGTGGACATGGAAGCCGGAACCGTCTTGCGGTTGAAGAGTTTGAGGGACTGGCCAACGGACTGAAACAGCGTCTGACCGGATTGCCGGTGGAGTATGGCTTCCTCGAATTTGCCCGGCCCATCCTCAGAGATGGTCTGGAGAGGTTGCGCGAGCAGGGGGTCGTGAAGGTCCTGGCTGTTCCGGCGATGTTGTTTGCCGCAGGTCATGCCAAGAACGACATTCCCTCTGTCCTCAACACCTACAGCGCTGAAACCGGACTGGAGATTGATTACGGCCGTGAACTGGGCGTGGACCGCCTGATGATCGCCGCTGCAGGTGCACGCATTCAGGAAGCTCTCAACAGGTCGTCCGGAGTGGCTCTTTCCGACACCATGCTGGTGGTGGTCGGCCGTGGATCCTCTGACCCTGATGCCAATTCCAATGTCGCCAAGGTGACCCGGATGCTGGTGGAGGGTTTCGGTTTCGGCTGGGGCGAAACCGTGTATTCCGGCGTCACATTTCCGTTGGTGGAGCCCGGTCTCCGTCATGTGGTGAAGCTTGGCTTCAAGCGCATTGTGGTGTTTCCCTATTTTCTGTTTTCCGGGGTGTTGGTGAGTCGAATTCGCCAGCACACGGAGAGGGTGGCCGACGATCATCCCGAGATTGACTTTGTGAACGCTTCCTATCTGGGAGATCACAGCTTCGTTCTGGATACGTTCCTGGAGCGGGTGCAGGAGGTGATGGGCGGGGAAGCCCCGATGAACTGCTCTCTCTGCAAGTACAGGGCACAGGTGCTTGGTTTTGAGCAGGAGGTGGGACTTGATCAGACCAGCCACCACCACCACGTTGAGGGTCTGACGGAGGCTTGTTCACTCTGTGAACGTGAATGCACGGGTGCCTGCCAGCCGGACGGCATTCCGGTGCCCCTGGGCGCCGGTCATCACCACCATCACGACCATGACCATGCCCACGGGCACAGCCATGACCATGGGCACCATCCCTACCCACACGCCGACCACCCGCTTGGCCCGACGACCCTGCGTCGTGTGTCATCGCAACCGTCACAACAGGACACATCAGAGCCTCAATCCTGAAGTCATTCGGTAGGAATGACACGCTCAAGCGTCTCTGTCTTGCCCTAGTCCGAAGAGACTCGTTCGCATAAGCGTGGCTAATGCCTTGCTGATGCTGTGGAGAAACAGTGGGGTTTTCCACAGGTCTGGGTCACTTTTCCACCGACATTCCCTCAAACCGTCTGTTTTGGGGGCGAGCCTGTGGTTTTACGGTCTGGTGCCTTTCGCGTCTTGACAGGATTGCCCGCTCGAATCTCTCGGTGGTGAGTTGTGTGGAAGCCGCCAGTCGACTTCACTCGCAGCAATGAGTCTCGATTGAGATCAGCGTTTGGTGTTAACTCGCTCTCCGCTTTGACGAGCGAGGCAGTTTTGTGGCTCCCTGTTGGTGGAAACGGGACGCAAAACGCTGGATGGATCGCAATCACCTGGAACGTTGCATGGATACGCAGCCGGCCTCCACATCGGAGCAAGATTCGCCCTATGTGAGCCTTGAGGCTGAAATCCCTGAAGTGCTCTACCAGGGCATGAAGGCTTTCATCGGATCCAATCCGGCCTGGGATCAGTACCAGGTGATGAGTTCGGCTCTGGCCCAGTTCCTCTTTCAGAACGGCTGTTCCGAGCGTGCGGTCACCGAGCGCTATCTCGATGACCTGTTCAGTCGTTCCGAGGTTTGACTGCTTCGAGGCATGCTCTGCGAGCGATCGCCATCATCGTGAGTGTTGGGCTCTGCCACCCGGAGCTGGGCCAACAGGCCCCGTCCACCACCAGCACGTTGGGGCAGCGCCACAAACGGTTCCAGCAATCCACCACGCTGTGGTCCTCGGTGGCTCCCATGGGAGCTCCTCCCACCTCATGGATGTAGTAGCCAGGAGGTGGAGCGTCGTCCTGCGCGGCAACCGCATTCCGGAGAAGTGGTGCCATCAGTGGAACGTTCACCAGCTCTGCAAGGGGGGTCGTCACACCACCCGCAACGCTGATGCAGTCCGCAATGGTGTTCTGCATGTGTTGCACCATCGCCTGCTCGTTCGCGCCCCATCGGCAGCTGATGTGCGGCATCGGCACGCCGAGCGGGTCGCAGCGCTCAGACAGTCGCACATCATTCCGTGTGTCAGAGAGAACTTCCCCATGGCCGATCAGGAAGCCCAGTCGACGATCCGGATTGCGTTTGAGCCACCAGGGTGGATCAAAGCGATTGATACCCCCCCAGATCCCATAGCCGCGCAGAAAGTTGCGCTCGGCGCAGACTTCCGGAGCATTGCCGAACGGCAGGAAGAAGCTGCCGGCCCCTGAAAGCGTGCTGGATGGGTCAGACAGTTGAGTGGCTCCCCGTCCGGTTTCGCTGGCAACTGAGAAAAACCGACAGCAGGACACATGGTCCATCAATCCTTTCCCAAGCAGACCGGAGGGATCTCTGAAACCTTTGGGATTCGACTGCTGCTCTGATTGCAGCAGCAGACGCAGTGTCGCGATCGTTGAGGCGCAGACCACCACAAGGTTGCACTCCAGTCGCTGACGTTCCCTGCTACGGCGGTTGACCACGACAACAGCTCGGGCTCGCTCCTGTGTGGCATCCATTTCCAGGCTTTCCGCCATGGAGTTGCAGAGAATTTCCACACGACCCGTGGCCAGGGCACGTTGAAGACTGGTTCCGTTGCTGCTGGATCGCGGCCAGGAAGGCGTCTCTGTGGCCTGATGGGCCTCAAAGCCGCGGGAATGGATCAGCGGGATACCTCGCTCTCTGTTCAGAAGCTCCCGAAAACGTTCCTCTTCCGGCATGAGGGGCAGGGCCGGTGCCATTCGACCATCAGGGAGATGCTCCAGCCCGTCGCGCTCGCCGCGCACCTCGAACAGTTGCTCGAGTGCGCTGTAGTGAGGATCAAGGTCCTCGTGGCTGATGGGCCAGTTTTGGCCATAGCCGTCATGATTCGCCCCTTTGAATTCATAGTCCGAGAGCCGCAGAGTGATGCCCCCCCACGTCAGGCTGCGCCCGCCGACCTGACGACCCTGGGTCCAGAGGAAGGGTTGGTCATCCGGTGTGCTGTAGGGGTACTGCCGTTCGTCCGCGTAGAGGGAGGGGT
>NYZI01000114.1 GCA_002687115.1 Cyanobium sp. ARS6 | reverse complement strand
CGGCCCTTCCGCGGCGGGCAAGACCTACTTCAGCGAGGAACTGAAGACGTTGCTGGCTCAAGCCAAAATCTCCGCAGTGGTGATCGCCTCCGATGACTATTACCGGGAGCACTGGAGACCCGATTCGATCTACGGGTTCGACACCGTCGATGCCATCGACAGGTATGCACTGATCGAAGACGTGCAGGCTCTGCTCGAAGGCCGTCTGCAGCTCCGGCGCCGTTACGACATGGGCACGAGGGACGTCAGCTGGGAGTCGTTCAACGGGACCTGTGATGTTGTGCTGCTGGAGGGAGCATTCGGGCCACAACTGCTGATGACTCATCTCCGCCTCGATCTTCTGATCTATGTGAGCGCGTCCCTGCCAATCAGAATGATTCGCCGCCTGCGCCGAGATGTGCATGAACGCCAGCGAACGATCCTGTCGGTTCTGCGTCAGACGGTGATGCAGATGCTTCCGGGGGAGCGGCGATTCATCCATCCACTGAGACATTCAGCCGATCTGGTCATCCGCGAAATTCCAAAGGGTCTTGGGCTGGCTGTGAAAGCGATTGACGAGCTGATCAAGACATCCGGAGCTCAGGCACCCTGATCCAGCGGACAGGTCTGAAACTTGGTGGCAGCGGAACCAGCGCGAGCACCACCTCCAGATGCCCCTCTTCACACCAGGGGTTACTCGCCTGCCAGCAGGCCATGGTTCTGGCCAGGCGTTGGCGTTTGGTCGAGGCAAAAGCCTTCAAACCCCAGCCATCAGGACCGCAACGACTCCTGGCCTTGACCTCCACCATCAGCAGACGAGGACCGGAACGCCCCGATTTGATCATCATCAGATCCAGTTCCCCGTATCGACAGGTCCAGCGCTGATCAAGGCAGCGCCAGCCGCGGCTCTTCAACAGCTTCAGAACACGGCGCTCCGCCCAGCGACCGGGATCGCTCTTCGCATCAACGGCACACACGATCCGCTCCCTGGATCCAGAGAGCATTCCCCCTGTCCCGCGAATCAGGCCCCCTAGGCTTGACACACGCTTTCCATCCGCTGATGCAACGACATCTGCTGGCCTCCCTGCTTGCTCTGCTCCTGACGATCGGTCTGCCTGCCCAGCCGGTGCAGGCAGCGATGGATTACGCCAAGCAGGTGTTGATCGGTGCAGATTTCTCCAACCGTGAAATGCAGGGGGTGACGTTCAATCTCACGAACCTTCGTGAAGCTGATCTGTCCGGCAGCGACCTGCAAGGCGCAAGTCTCTATGGAGCCAAGCTTCAGGACGCCAACCTGACAGGAACCAATCTGCGTGATGCCACGTTGGATTCGGCGGTACTTGATGGCACGAATCTCACAGATGCCGTCCTGGAGGATGCTTTCGCCTTCAACACCCGTTTCATCAATGTGACCATCACCGGCGCCGATTTCACCAATGTGCCCTTCCGGGGCGACGCACTCAAAACACTCTGTGCCGCCGCTGACGGCACCAATCCGGTGACCGGCCGCGAAACTCGCGACACTCTCGGCTGCTCATGAGCTTCGATCCCCGCAGTCTGGAACGTCTCAAGCAACTTGGACGACAGCTTCCTGAAGCCATCCCCGCACCGGAAACCGAGACCAAAACCTCTGCACAGGCCAGCCGACCTCGCCACAAAGTCGAGACCGAGCAGGATCCCAAAGCTCTGTTCCATGAATTGATGCAGGTGAGCCCTGACGGCACCGTGCCTGAACATCTGATGTCGAGATTGCGTGATGCGGAAGAGCGCGTCGAAAATGAGCGACGCCAAAAGCTGAATTCCCCACCCACATCGGTCACGGATTCACCTGTGTCGACCAAAGCCTTTCAGCCTCACTCGAAGGGCAAGGGCAAGAACACCCGTCCTCAACGCCCTGACGTGACGCCCGGCAGCGAAGAGGACAGTCTTTATGTGGCCTTTGGGCAGATGTTTCTCGAGGAACAGGACGACGAGACGGCGTGAGGCCGCTTTGCCATGAATATCTCCCGATGCCGCATCATCGCGGTCGGAAAAGTGCGTAAGCGATGGGTTCAGGAAGGTGTGGAGCTTTATCTCAAACGCCTGCCCGGTCTTTGCATCACCGAAATCCGTGACAGCACACGCGACAGGGAGTCCGAGGCGATCCGTCAGGCTCTGCGTCCCGATGAATTGCCGGTGATGCTGATGGAACAGGGCACACCACTCTCCTCGGTCAAGTTCGCCGCTCGGCTGGAGGGATTTGGTTCAGAGCGCCTGGCCTTCGTGATCGGAGGTGCTGACGGGCTGACGGACTTCCTTAAATCATCAGCTCGATGGCAGTTGAGTCTCTCGCCGATGACCTTCCCCCATGAACTGGCCAGGCTCCTGCTCTTGGAACAGCTCTACAGGGCTCAGTCAATTTTGCAGGGAAGCCCTTACCACCGGGCGTGAAACTCCCCTCTCCGACTTGCGTTGAACATCGTGTTCAACAGCTCTGGTTACCTGACTGGGACCGGCGGAACACCTGACACATCTGCGCCAACAGCACACCTGCCATAAGCGTCACCCCCAGCCAAAGCAAGGTCTGCAAGCCCGTGAATGCCATCGATCTGGTTCCCATCGAGCAGATCACAAAACCAAGACCATTGAGAGTGGTGAATGTCGCCCAGCAACGCCTCTGCAACTCAGCCGGAACCAGGTCAGGCAGACGGTCGAGCGTCAGAGATGACGTCATGATCGACCACCAGCCGATCAAGAAAGCAGACAACAGGAGCAGCTGGGGCGAGCGCGCCAACGCGTAGACCCAGGCCCCCAAACCGCCAACCGCGGCCACCGCAGGGAGCAACAGTGCCGTCGGCAAGGCCCTGGGCAACCCAAGCAACACCAGTGACCCCATCAGGCCACCAAGCCCCATCGCGGAGAAGGAGGCACTGCTCATCGAGCCATCCAGACCAATGCGATTCGAAGCCACGATCGGTTCGTACAACGCCATCGGCACCTGGGCCGCTCCCGCGAGAGCAAACGCGAGAGTGAGGGCAATCAACGGAAACCAGCAGATTGCGGTCACACCGCTGTCGTGCATTGCCACCTGCTGTTCACTTTCTCGCTGTTCATCTCGAGGCTGTTCATCTCGAAGCTGTTGATCTCCAGGCTTTCCAACGTCGCGCCAACGGCGGTGCCCCCGATTGAATAACCACAGTGTCGGCAGGGCCAGAACAGTGGCGAAGCAGGCCACCACCAACCAGGCAGCCGCAGCCGAATCCGGAGCCAGCCAGGCCACCGCGCTGGCTCCCAGCAGAGCCACCAGTGCACCTCCTCCCATCACCGTGGCAACCGCCTGGCGTTGATGTCGAGATGGAACGCCCGCGAGAGCCAGACCCGGCACACCACTCATTAGATGGCCGGCGCTCCATCCGGCCAACACCCGTAACCCACCCTCACCGAGCTGGCCGCTCTGAACAGCTCCAAACCAGAGGCAAAGCACTCCCACCACCAATGCCAGCCGCAGGCTGCGTAGCAGCTGGGCCTTGCCCTTCAGTTGCGCCTGATGCACGCAGCCCAACAGGTAACCCACCATGTTGAGAGCGGCTAGTTCACCAAGATCAGCCTGAGAAACCCATTCCTGCACAACCATTTCCCGGCCGATCACTCCGAAGTCGGATCGGATCAGTCCCAGGCCGATACCGAGGCCGCAGGCCCCCGCCAGCACCCTGAGCCGATGAGGCTCCCGTCGCTGAAATGGCACTGGTGAAGCTTCAGAAGCGGGCGGCATCACCACTGATCAGGCCGGCCAAGTCGTGAGGGTCACCGGCTCGAACTTCGCCACACTCAACGTCCAGGCACGGCTGCACAGCGCTCTCAAGCCGGTTTGAAATGCAGCGGTGTCACCACTGTTGAGCCAGGCTGCTTTGAGAACAGGCAGCGCCTCAGGAAGACTCTCCATCGGCACTTCCACCAGCAGCAGGCTCTCCACGCCACAAGCCCGACGCAACGGCCCCTCGTCACTGCGCTGCCACAGGCGCAGCAACAATTCCAGTGCCAGGGAATGGGCCGCCTGCGTGGGCTCCTCTGCAGCGGCGGCTTCTGCACTCAGGGAGCGGCCGGCCAGCGGAAGAGCCCTCCTGCCCTCCTGCTCGATCAGGGCGAGGGCAACCAGATAAGGAGCAGCAGCCATCACAACAACCTCAGTGAGCGCATCACCTCCGGTCGGGACCGCAGTGGCGCCGAACATGAATCATGGCTGAACTGGATTCGCGCAGACAACCTGCCGACCATGACAGCACCGTCTCAGGAGCCGAGGACCATCCTCTGCTTCGGCGACTCCAACACCTGGGGATTCAACCCCGACGGTGGTGGACGACTGCCCCACGACACTCGTTGGCCGAATCAGCTGGAACAGCAGCTGAACCAGCGTGCGGCCCGCCGTGCCTGGCGCACGATTGAGGATGGCCTCAATTCCCGCACATGGCTGCTCGACGATCCCATCGGGGCAGCAAGGTATGGCGCGCAGTACAGCTGCAGCGGCCGCTCAGGCCTGATGACGTCCCTGCACAGCCACAAACCCATCGACATGGTGATCCTGGCGCTGGGCTGCAACGACTGCAAGGACTATCTCAACCTGTCCGCAGAACAGATTGCAGACGGCGCCCGCATCCTGATTCAAGACATCCACAGCGCCCTCAGCTGTGGACCACGCGAGCAGCCCGACCGGCCCCCCGCCATCGTGCTGATGACACCGCCGCTGGTGATGATCACGGCACAGTCGCTGACCTGGGGATTCTCTGGCGCCGACTCCAAATCCCAGGCCTTGGGCAAGCGCTATCTCCAGCTCGCCGATGAACTGGAGGTGCTCGCTTTCGACCTGCAGACCGCGGCCAGCGTCTCGTCGCTGGATGGGATCCATTTCGACAGCCATGCCCAGTCCGCGATCGCTTCTGGCCTGGCGGACCTGATCAGCCGCGAGCTCGAGCCGGGGCGCAGACGGTCACCGTTATAGAACATCTGTACTATTCTGTGGATTCCGGTCCGTGGAGCCTGTTGCCGTGGAGATCGATCGTTCCTTTCTCCAGCCACCGCAGCCCCTGCGCACTCAGCGCACAGCCCAGCATCTGCCACTGGCCGAAGAGCGGGTGGCAGCGGGATTTCCCTCCCCGGCAGATGACTATGTGGACGTCGGGATCGACCTCAACGACCAGCTGATCCGTCATCCCACCAGCACCTTCTTTCTGCGTGTCAGCGGAGACTCCATGACCGGTGCCGGCATTCATGACGGCGATCTGCTGGTTGTGGACCGCAGCCTTGACCCCCGCCCCGGACGAGTGGTGGTGGCGGTTCTCGACGGCGGCTTCACCCTCAAGCGCCTGATGCGCCATCAGGGACGGCTGCGTCTGGAAGCGGCCAACCCCAGCTATCCAGCCCTCGATCTGCAGTCCTGCAAGGACGTGCAGATCTGGGGGGTCGCCATCCATGTGATTCACCCCCTCTGAACGCCATGGCTCAGGTCACCGCCCTCATCGACGCCAACAACTTCTATGCCTCCTGTGAACAAAGTCTCGATCCATCCCTGATCGGACGCCCCGTGGTGGTTCTCTCCAACAACGACGGCTGCATCGTGGCCCGCAGCGCCGAGGCCCGTGCCCTCGGCATTGCGATGGGCACGCCATATTTCAAGGCCAAGCAGACGCTGGAACGCTGCGGCGTGGTGGTGCGCAGTTCCAATTACGCCCTCTACGCCGACATGAGCCAGCGTCTGATGAGCCTCCTCGAAAGCCAGGTGGAGGAGCTGGAGGTGTATTCGATCGATGAAGCCTTCGCTCGCATCAGTCGTCCGGTGGCGGCGGATCTGCTTCCCTGGGGCCGGCGACTGCGTGCTCTGGTCCGCCGCAATCTGGGGCTGCCGATCGCCATCGGGCTGGGTGCCAGCAAAGGCCAGGCGAAGCTGGCGAACCGTCTGGCCAAGGTGGAGGCAACCCATGCGGGGCTCTTCGACCTCGGGCACTGCAACCACCGGGACCGCTGGCTGGAGACGGTCGCCATCGAAGACGTGTGGGGGATCGGTCGCAAACTTGCTCACTGGTGCCGGCTTCGTGGTGTGTGCAACGCCAGGGAACTGCGAGACATGGCCAGCGGCCCACTACAGGCCAAGGCGGGGGTGATCGGTCTGCGCCTGCAGAGAGAACTGCAGGGTCATGCCTGTCTTTCCCTCGATCTGGCACCGTCCCCGAAGCAGGAAACCTGTGTCAGCAGAAGCTTCAGTCGACCGATCACCTCCCTGACGGAGCTGCGTGAAGCCGTGGCGACCTATGTGGTGCGCGCTTCCGAAAAACTGCGCAAACAGCATCAACGAGCCGCCTCTCTGAGCGTGTACACCCGCACAAGTCCGTTCGTTCCCGCCTTCTACAGCCGCAGCGCCAGCACTCAACTGGACCTGCCCAGCAACGACACCCAGACACTGCTGAATGCAGCGCTGCCGCTGGTGGAGCGGATCTTCCAGCCTAACCGTCAGCTCGCCAAGGCCGGCGTGCTGATGGAGCATCTGCAGGACACGGAACAGCTGCAGCACCACCTGCTGGTGCCTTGCAGTGCAGCACACCTGCAAAGGCGGGACACACTGATGGACACCATCGATGGCCTCAACCGCCGCTATGGACGAGGCACCGTGCAGTGGGCCGCCTGCGGCCTGCATTCCGGCTGGTCCATGCGACGGGAACGCCTGGGCCGTGCAGCCACCACGCGACTGAGCGATGTGCCCGTTGTTCAGGCCTGAACAAGCCGGCACAGGGTTCTGTGAAAAAATCTGCCGTCTATCGACGGAAGGGTTGTGTTGCGGCGAATCCCGATCATGGCCGCGGGACTTGTCCTGCTGGGGGACGAAGCGACGCTCGCCGAGCAGGTGACGCTCAAGCTGAGCAATGGAGACACCCTGCACGGCAAGCTCCTCCCATCAGAAAGCACAGACACCACAACGGTGCTGCTGCACCCGGTGCTGGGACGGCTGAACATCCCGAAAACGGCGCTGATGCCGGAACCCAAGCCGAAGCCATGGAAGCTGAGTCTCTCCGCTGGGGTGACGGGATCTAACACCGACAACGACCTCTCCGCCGGAGGAACGGTTCAGATCGACAGCAGCTACACGGAAGGGGCCGACAAAGTGGTGCTCAAGGGTCGCGCGCAATACGAGGTCTCAAGAGATGAGGGGGAAAGCGGCAACACAACAGACACGAATGAGGGCGATGGCGAACTGCGCTATACACGCAGTCTGAACAGTCGATTGAATGCCTACGCGGCGGCAAACTTCAATTACGACGCACTGAACACCACAGGGACTGACCTTTTCGTGAGTTCGATCGGCATTGGATATGACCTGATCAAAGACAAAAACAAACGCCTGACAGTGTCGATCGGGCCGTCGATCCAGAAGATCTGGGGAGGCGATGGATGCAATGCGGACCCGGTCTGCGGCCAGACATTCGCCGCATCATCGGCCAGGGCGGAACTGGAATGGAAAACCAGTTCATCCTCCAGCATCACGGTGACGAACACCTATACAGGTGCCTACGTGAACGGAATCTCAACCAACAACATCTTTTCGATAGCGTTGAAGATCTTTCCACTGAACAATCAACGACTGTTCACATCATTGAACGGCCAGACGATCTACAGCGAACTACGCAGCCCGAAAGTCAATAACAGCATCTCGATGCAGGTTGGCGTGAAGCTGGATTGAAACCATCACGGCCAGATGGTTTTGCATTGCGGATCTCTGGACAA
This sequence comes from Cyanobium sp. ARS6, assembly GCA_002687115.1. Taxonomy (GTDB): domain Bacteria; phylum Cyanobacteriota; class Cyanobacteriia; order PCC-6307; family Cyanobiaceae; genus Synechococcus_C. Next base: position 3,258 of record NYZI01000114.1, on the reverse strand, counting down.
TGCGGCGGATTTTGCGCGCTGCGTTTCCTCTGGATCGAGATAATGCGCTGAAAGCAACAGCATGAGACGCTTCAAAGCCTTCCTGCCCTGATCAGGGGTGAGCCATCCCATTCCGTAATAGGTGCAGGTGGCATCCAGCCATCCCTTGGCTTCACCCTGCAATCTGATCTCAAGATCATCCATCGCCGGAATGGCCATCACCGGGACAGCCAGAAGACAGGAAGAAAGAGCCAGAGCGCTGCAGTAACGATGCACTGAAGAACAACATCTCAGGCCATGTTGCAGCAACTCCTGTCGAACAGACAGAACAGACTTACAGACCGGCGCAGTAAATACGGAGTTCTGGAACTGCAGAACTGTCAAGCGGTGAGCTGAAGGGATTGTTCAGCCAGAGCGCGGAAAATCTCCTGTTTCTTGCATTCAAGAAAGTCCTGCTCGCTGGGATCGCCGCCCGGCCAGTTACGCAAGGCATCGCAGGTTGTCTTGTATTCCAGCCGTAGAGCGTTCAAGTCGTACGAAAAAGTGGCGACAGGCTCGTTCATGGAAACGCAGGAAACTAAGGAAATTATTACAAATTTTCTTTTAGCCTTGACGTAGCGGCGGCGACAGTATCCACGCTTCAAGAAGCGCATAGGCCATTGCCGACCAATTCGCGAGCGAGGGGCTGTGCGGATACCTCCATCACAGAGAGAGACCTGGTTTCGCGATTGTTGTGAGGCTCTGATCAACTCGTTCTGATGACTTACGAAATTCGCAACTGGGCCACGATCGCTGCCGCCATGGAAAAGCAAGGTGCCACAGACAGCCAGATGTACCGACGCGCAAAGGCCATGGCCAACGGAAACATTGATCCAATGCCTACGAGCTATCCAGCAGCTCCCTACAGCATTTCAGTGGCCTGAATCATTCAAGTATTGGACAATCGCTGGGGAGTCTCTGTTGATGAGACTCTCTTTTTTATGTTGATCGAAACAACACGAAGTCCCGCACAAGAGTGGCGCGATGATCGCCTGGAAAAGATCCGTTGATGCAAACCATATGGATCCAAACGACAGCATCAATTCTCCAGGCAGGGATTGGCCTGATCTTCCGCGGAACAGTCTTGAACACGGCCTTGAAACTCATGCTCCGTTGAAGTGCACGAAAGGGTCAACCTGGGTTAAACCTGAAAAAGCCGCTTTGGATGCCATGACGTCCATCGACAAGAACGCCACGCAACAGAAGAAGTCCGAGGATTCAAAACCGCAGACCCTGCTGGCACGACCTGTTTACCCAGGAACACGCGGAACACCCCACACCAACACCTGAAGCACAGACTCAGGATTACAAATCGCTTGCATCCAGAGGGCTGAAGACGACAGTCCTCCGGATGCAAGCAGGTCCCTTCTGGACTCGAAACCGCGGCGAGGTGAACAGACACCCAGCTGGTGCTTGCCTTTCAACGCTCTGCAAGATCAACCGAAGTCAGCAGGCAGACAGGATCAGGCTTTGATCAATCCATTGATCCAGAGCGATGGATGGGTTGATTCAGTACAAAAAACCAGCTCAATCAACTGGTTAAAAAAAAGATCAATGACTGAACACGAAACTGCTCATAAAAATCAAAACAGGTCCTGAAGCGCAGTTGTTTCAGGAACAGATCAAATGACACGACAGGCACTTTTGGCACAGCAGGGGACGGATCCACATCCTTAATGTTTGCTCAATATTTGACCAGCCATTTCTTGTGCTGACACCGAATTCGCCACTTGGGCCCAGGAAGACCACAGCTGACCCGATCAATCTCTACACCGAACGTCTGAATGGACGCATGGCCATGCTGGGGCTGGCGATCGGAATCACTGTGGAAGCAATCACAGGCAAAGGAATCCTCGACCAGGTGTTTGGCCTGTTTAGCTGATCAGAATGGGTTGAATCTCCGATGCTCTTGAACCATTGATGAGCTACGACTGAGAGGTCAGCACATTGACTATGACGAGACTCTTCAAAGAATCATCTGAAGGGCGTCATTCTGGATTCAAGTTTCATCTTCTCGAATGGCTTGAGATGTTCTGCATGCAGATTCTGTTGACGTTGGCGTTATGGCCGCTGAAGTTGATCTACAAGCGTCCAAAACCTGATGAAACCTGGCCCGCCTGGCAAGCCAATCAAAAACTCTGCAGGATTGATCGACGTTACTGCTGAACCAAAACAACAGGAAACACAACACTCCTGAGGGTCATCGCGATGCTGAAAAGGACTATCTGAACATCCTTCAGAGAGGACCCACTCAGACGGGAGATCAAGGAACAATTCAGCAGCCAGGCAAAGGGAAAAAACCGAGGCCGCCTATCTGCCCGGCAGCTTCAGGATCGCAGCAAACAACCGAATCCAACGGACCTGCATTGAGCGGGTTTTTACTTAAGCGGAGTCCCGCAAGCCAATGAAGCGCCGGCTCAGGATCTGTGGAATTGCTCCGAAGGAGTGGGAGCAACGATTCGGTTGCTTTGAACCGGTAAAAACGATGCAAAAAGAAGTGATCGGTGAGCCAGGCCAGATGACATGCACTTTTCAAATAGCTAGAAAGTAAAAATCAAACATTGACCTTGTGCAGGGCACTGATAAATGGACAAGGAGCTTGAGCACGGAAACCACTTCAAACGATACAAAAGCGGCTATTACTGGTTAGACAAGAGACGCATTGGAAGAATCGTTGTCTCCCAGAAAATGGTCCACAAGTACAACCTTTCAGCAAAGTTTATTGGAGACTTTTTTGACAAAAACATTTTTGAAGTTGACTTCAAACACGAATATATAGCAAGGTTCAGTCATATCATTCAACTAAACCATTCTTACGGCTATTCACAATCCAAGGGAAGCAGGGCAACCACTCAAACGCCTCACGGCAAGTGTTTTTCAAAAGAATTCGTAGCGTGGTTGAACAATTTTCCGCTTGACCTGTTGTATGAGGGTCACGAGAACGCGGAGGTATGGGCCTGGTGCCAGGAAAAGAACTGAGCACATCACCAGCCGGACTCCTGATGAAACGGGGCTTTGCTTGATTGTTGATCGCCCTTCAGAAGCGCAGCTGCACTCCAAATCCTGCAGGCGCTCCATAGACGTTCCCATACCTCAGTCCATAGGCAGGAATCACGCGTGAATAGCGATTGACCTCTCGGTGATACGCACGTCGGGCACGCCGGTAGTCACGCGTGTCGCGGCGAATCTCACGGCGCAGCTGCCTCAGCTCATGCCGCCTTTGCTGCTCGTAATTCCGCG
>NYZI01000113.1 GCA_002687115.1 Cyanobium sp. ARS6 | reverse complement strand
TCTGCTCCGTCCTCTCAACTCCGAGTACGGCAAGGTTGTTCCCGGCTGGGGGACCACTCCTGTCATGGGCATCTTCATGGTGCTGTTTCTGGTTTTTCTGCTGGTGATTCTGCAGCTCTACAACCAGTCGCTGATCCTCGAGGGAATCAACGTGAACTGGAATGGTGGCGCCTGATCCCGTCCGCTGGTCACCTCCATGAACATCTTCGGCATCGGACTCCCTGAGATGGCCGTCATCGGAGCTGTTGCGCTCCTGGTGTTCGGTCCCAAACGTCTGCCTGAATTCGGGCGGACACTTGGAAAGACTCTCAAGGGTTTTCAGACTGCTTCCAAGGAATTCGAGCGAGAGATCAGCAAAGCGATGGCGGATCCTGAGGAACTTCCACCTCCCTCTCCCCCGGATTCCGCGACAACGACCAAGGCTTCTGAGGACTGATCGGTGATCAATCGAGGAGGCCTCCGTCTGGTGGTCGGTCTGGGTAATCCCGGTGAAAAATATGCTTCGACCCGGCACAACGTCGGGTTCATGGCTTTGGAGCTGCTTACAACTCGAGAAGGTGGTCGTTTCAAGCCGATGTCCAAGCTTCAGGGAGATCTGGCTGATGTCGGGTTCGGCGGCGATCGACTCAGACTGTTGATGCCACAGACCTATATGAATGACAGTGGTCGTTCAATCCGAGCAGCATTGGACTGGTTTGATCTGGAGATCGACCAGCTGATCGTGCTCGTTGACGACATGGATCTGCCTCTAGGACGGCTGCGCCTTCGAGCCAGTGGTGGTGCAGGAGGACATAACGGCCTGAAGAGCACCATCCAGCATCTGGGCACTCAGGATTTCGCCCGACTTCGAATTGGTATTGGTGCGCCAGGTCGCAATCCTGAGGAACGCCGTGCCCGTACGGTGTCTCATGTGCTTGGACAGTTCAACCGTTCTGAGGAACCTCTGCTTCAGAACGTGCTGCGCGAAGTGTTGTCGGGTCTCGATCACATTCAGCGACAAGGACTGGATCGGGCTGGAAATGCCATCAATGCGGTGAATCTGTCTCCTGCTGTTGATGGCGAACAGGCCTGATGGCACCTCTGCCTGTCACCACGGCGCATCTGCGAGTGCATCATCACAGCTTCCGAGACAAGTGTCTTCAGGGAGAGGTGCAGGCTGGCGGATTCATCTGGACATTTCACTGGTTGTTTGAACGGGGTGAGCTGAGCGTTGAGCCCTCTCTGGGCAGAGCATTGATTCAGGACGCACTGCTTCGCTTCCTTGTGAAATCCGATTACAGGCTGGAGGCCGGCGGCGACTACAGCTTCACTGTTCGTGCCCGTTTCTGAACGGGGCTGGTCCAGGCCAATCGATGATCCGGCCGAGATCGGATTCAAGAATCACCAGGGCCGCAACGGCATCCAGTTGGACGGGCGGTAACAGCAACCCTCTCGGTAACAATCGTCGCCATCCCTTCGGAGGCCAAAGTTGCCAGTAGCGCTTGCGTGCTTGAAGTGTGGTGCCACGCTCATCCACCAGCTTGATGGCTAGATCTGCAGGAAGCTGGTTCCTGAGGCTTTCGCTGGCAGTGCCGTTCCCCAGCACCAGGAGTTCTATGGGTGCCAGCTTGCTCCAGATCTCAAGGATGTCGTGTACTCCCTCAGTGGCAACAACTTTCCCCTCGATCACGCAGTTGCTGTCACTGTCGACCAGGACCAGGCCACATTTGCTGCGCCCGGGGTCAACCGACACGATCCTGCTCACTGGATGTCGTCCTGGAACGTTGATGCCGGGCGCAGCGGTTTGCTCGGACGCAGCTCGATGGCGATGGGATCGGCTGTTTCACTGCGACGCAAGGCCACAGCCTCGAGTTCAACACGGCCTCCGCGCCGCTCGGTCAGCTGCTGAGCAAGTCTGTTGACGGCGTTGGCGTCAAACTGAAGCCCCTGGCTGAGAGATCCCCGTCGGCGTACTTCCGCCAGCGTGGAAGCCAGCAGCAGGTTGACCCGGTTTCGCACCTCTTCCGGTTTGGTCTCCTGGCTGGCAAGAGCTGTCTTGGCAAGGGTTTCCCCCGCGACGGTGATGGCCACATTGGGCCGCACATCCGGAAAGGCGTAAACCACGCTCTCTCCTCGCAGCACATTCGCCGCTGAGCGCAGCAGCACCACCCAGGTGCCAGGTTTGCGGATGGCTTTTTCCAACCGTTCAATGTCCTGGCGCGGCACGAGGATGATCTGGCGATCCGGCGATTGTCCAGGCAGAACCTTCTGAAAGGCCTGAAGATTGGCTTCCCTCAGCACCTGGTCAATCACCTGCCGGGCTTGATCTGGACGATCCAGCTTGAGTGTGACAGTGGCAAGTGGCTGACCACTGCTGATGGCCACATCTCCCCGACGCAGCGCCAGCAGGTTCTCCTCAAGCAACTGAAGCTCCGCTTCACCGGAGCTGATCCGTTCGCGTACAGCGTTCAGTTCATCATCGGTTCGCTGGATTTCAGCATCGCGGTTGCGGACGTCCTGGCTGAGTCTCCGCCGTTCCGCCTCCAGTCGCCGAGTCTGTTCCTGCAGGGGTTGAAGTGTGCTGCGCAGCTTGCTGGCCCGTGCCTGGGCATCAGCCAGAATTTTTCTGGCTTTGATTTCATCGGCACGAGCTTCTTCGAGTTGCTCACGGGCCTTTCGCTGAGCTTTGCGGCTTCCCTTCAGATCAGAGCGGCTGCTGCGCAGACGAGCTTCGAGATCATTGAGTTCAAACAGACCAACGCGCAGCTGGCGGCTCACCAGAAGCATCAGCCCGAGCGAAAGGGCACTGATCAGGCTCCCCGTGAGCACAGTGATCACCACAGCGGTTTGACGTGGGCGAAGACCGAACAGGCTCAGTCGCGCTTTGCCGACCCTTGAGCCGAGTCGATCGCCAAGGGTGGAGAGCACCCCGCCGAGGATCAGCAGGGACAGCAGCAGAAGCCAGCCGGTCACGGTCGGTCAAACATGCGGCGGGCCGCCGGAATGCTGCCCATTTTCACCTGTCGAGGGGTTAACTGAAACGCTTGGCCAGTGCAATCGGATCAAGAACGGTGATCTTCTTGCGGTCAATTTCGACTAGGCCTGAATTGCGTAGATCCCCGAGCAGGCGTGTGATGGTCACGCGTGTGGATCCGATCGCTTCAGCGATGGCCTGATGAGACAGGCGCAGGTCAATGGTGATGCCCTGGGATCCAGGCATGCCGAAGTCCCTGCAGAGAACAAGCAGAAAACTCACCAGACGGGAGGACATGTCCCGGTGTGTGAGGGTCTCAATCATGGTTTCTGTCTGAAGAATTCTGCTGGAGAGACCCTGGAGCAATAGCAATCCCACGCTGGTGTCCGCTTCGATCGCCTGGCGCACGGAGCTGGCTGGTGCCGTCACCATTTCCACCCTGGTGAAGGCCACGGAGTGATAAAAGCGATCGGATCGATGTCCGGTGAGCAGTGAGAGAACACCGAACAGGCTGTTTTCTCTCAACAGGGCAACGGTGATCTCCTCACCCGACTCGTACACCCTCGATAGACGCACAGCGCCTCGTCGGATCAGATACACGCGCTCGGCAGGGTCACCGGGGAAAAAGATCGTTTTGTTCCGTTCCACCATTTCGGTGCTGGCACCCTCCAGATCACGGATCACTTCCAGCAGGGTGCGGCTGGCGGGGTTGGGGGCATTGATCAGGCTTGTCTCTGCGGATCGCCCAGGCTGGGGAGCGGTCCGACTGAAGCCGCGCATCACTTCGGCCATGACCAACGCATCAATGCGGGGAAGTTAAGGAGCGATGCGCGGTCACCCTGTAGCAACGAACACGGTTCTCCCGGCTCAGTCGCCATGCAGTGCATTCAGTTGTGCAGCCATGAGTTGCTGGAGCCCTGGTTCGGCTAGGTCCAGCAGGCTGTTGAGCTGCCTGCGACTGAATGGTGCGCCCTCGGCAGTCCCCTGCAGCTCCAGCAGATCACCGGCGTTGTTCATCACCACATTGAGATCCACATCGGCCCGACTGTCTTCGCTGTAGTCCAGATCAAGCAGAGGATTCCCCTCGACCAGGCCTACAGAGACTGCCGCCACCTGGTTGACGACCGGATTGGTGCTGATGCGGCCCTGCGCCAGCAGCCTTTCACAGGCCTTCTTCAGGGCGAGCCATGCACCGGTGATGGCCGCTGTTCTGGTCCCTGCATCTGCCTGAATCACATCGCAGTCGATCAGCAGAGTGTTCTCTCCCAATGCCTTCATGTCGATCGCGGCGCGAAGACTGCGACCGATCAGACGCTGGATCTCCTGGGTGCGTCCTGACAGTTTCATCAGTTCTCTGCGTTGACGATCTGGGGTGGATCCGGGCAGCAGGCGATATTCGGCGCTCAGCCACCCCAGTCCCTGATCCCTTCTCCAGCGTGGGACGCCGACTTCCTGGCAGACGCTGCAGAGCACGGTGGTGCGTCCAGTGCGCACGATCACTGAGCTCAGAGCGAAACCCATGGGATCCCAGTCAATCGAGAAAGCTCTGAGATCGGATGGCTGGCGACCATCGTTGCGCTGGGTGTCGCTCATGGGGAGACGGCTCGGAATCCTGAGCCTGCCAGTTGGAGTGGAGACACCATGGATGGTGTCAAAGGGATTGTGATTTGCACTTTCGCCGCTAGATTCAAGTTCCGCTGGGTTGTTTTGATTCCAGCCACGACGGAAGCGACCCAGATGACCGCAAGCCTGAGCCCCATCCATCGATCCCGTGGGCAGAGCGGTGCTGATCATCGGGATCTGAATCGTGCAGGCCTGAACCCACTGCCCTCACTCCAGCCTCAGCATCCGCTGCATCTGGTGGCCCCGGAAGGGCAGTTGCAGGTTCACACCGCCCCCTATCGAGGCAGTTTCGGCACAGTGCTCAGTCAGGCCATGCGTTCTGCAGGGCTTGGCAGTCGTGTCGCTGTGATGCAGTTCCTGAAAGGCGGCGTCGCCCAGGGCCCTGATGCTGCGATCACGCTCTGTGATCGCATGGTGTGGACGAGACCCGCCGTGATGGGCTGTCTGTCGGATCCAGCAGGCTCATCTGACGCTGCGGCAGTGGATGCCGTGCAGGTGATCTGGCGGCTCTGCAGCCGCCACCTGGCCTGCGGAGATCTCGATCAGTTGGTGCTCGATGAACTTGGATTGGCCATTGCGCTCGGTTATCTCGATGAGAAAGAGGTGCGCGACAGCCTGGAAGCACGCCCTGGTTCCATGGATGTGATCATCACAGGACCGTCGATCCCTGAATCTCTCATGGGTCTTGCGGATCAAGTGACCGAACTGCGCAGGGGGTTCTGATGCTCAAGAACGACCGATGGATCACTGAACAGGCTGCCTCGGGCATGCTCGAACCCTTTCAGAAAGGCTTGATCCGACATCTGGATTCTGAGCAGAAACTTTCACCTGTTCTCAGCTTCGGCTGCTCCTCGTACGGGTACGACCTGCGTTTGTCAGCTAAGGAATTCCTGATTTTCAAGCATGTTCCTGGAACAGTGATGAATCCCAAGCGGTTCAATCCTGCCAACCTTGAGCCCACTGAGCTTCACCATGACGAAGATGGTGACTATTTCATCCTTCCCGCCCATTCCTATGGCCTCGGTGTGGCTCTGGAAAAGATGAAGGTTCCGCCGAATATCACCGTGATCTGTCTCGGCAAGAGCACCTATGCACGGCTGGGAATCATTGTGAACACCACTCCAGCTGAAGCCAGCTGGGAAGGGCATCTCACACTCGAATTCAGCAACAGTTCAGGAGCTGACTGTCGCATTTATGCCAATGAAGGGATCTGTCAGCTGCTGTTTTTTGAGGGTGATCCGTGTGACACCACCTACAGCGATCGGCAGGGCAAATATCAACATCAACCTGAGAAAGTGACGCTCGCCAAGATTTGAATCGCCAGGAATGGTCAGTTCCGCCCCGATCAGGGCGCCAGACGAGCCTTGTGCAGTCTGTTTTTTTCGTACCAGTCAGCGAACTCAGGCGCCCAGCTCTGCAGATGGGGCCACATCAGATCACAGAGCTCTCTGATTTCCTGTTGTGCATCGAGTTTGGAGCGCAGGTCAAGGAAGTGAAGGAAAGCGCGCAGACTGAAACTGACAACAAAATGCTGTCGGTAGTCAAAGGGCAGAATTCCCCTGGCATGTTCCTCTGAGAAACCTTCCCGTAACAGATCGCGGTAGCGCTCCGCCGCCTGTTGGCAGAGTTTCAGATCGATGCATCGTTGTTCATCGGTGTAGGTGTATTTCTTGCCCAGTCGGTCTCGGTACTCCCCCACCGGACGCAGATAAAACACTTCCTCGAGATCCAGTTCTCCGTCCGCAGCCCGGCAGATGCGTTCACCGGTGTAGCGCATCGATTGAACATCAAAACTCACCCCGACCCTGTGCGTCCGAGCCTGCTGCATCACCGAATGAGGGAACCAGCCCACGTTCAGCACGATCTGGGCATGTTCCAGCGGGCCGTAATGGCCTTTCATTCCACCAAGCAACCGCTTGATGCAAATCTCCCCGGCCCTTGTTTCGTTCGGCCACTGGTCGCGTTCCATCACCACGAAACCTTCGCTGTAGTCCTGGTGCATGCCGGCGTACACGCTCTGCTGAGGATTGGGTGTAGCGGCGATCAGTTCGACCCGGAAGCGGGAATCCATGAGGTTTTGAGGTTTCGGGTACGGGATATCGGTTGATCATCGCCTTTTCGGTCGGCCATGACTGGAATTACGCGTGACTTCGTGGGCCGGTGGAATCCTTCGTGGCCGTCTCAGGGAGAGGACTGGTACTGCCAAAGCCAGCCAAAGCTGGAAGTGGGCTGCCGTCCATCAAGGCAGTTGCAATGGAATCCAGCTCGGTTTCACTGCGGCCGCCGAGTGATCGACCACGCATGGTGCCGTCCGCAGAGAACAGGTTCAGCTGAGGAATGCCTGTCACGTCGTAACGATCAGTCAGGTCCAGCCAGCGCGGGTTGTCGATGTTGACCAGAACCACATCCAGATCGGCACTGTGGCGTTGTTCAACCTCAAGCATCGCTGGAGCCATTTCGCGGCAGACCTCACACCAGTCGGCATAGAACTCGAGAATCGTGGGTCGACCATTGCTGAGAGCCACTTCCGGCGGCAGGGAACGCCTGGCGAGCTGATCGAGCGGCGATTCGATCGAACCACCGTTGCGGACCAGAAAAAGGCCAACAGCCAAGACCAGGGCTGCAGCTAGCAGCATGCTTTTCTGCCATGTGGTGAGGCCGGAGTTTGAAGCGCTGTCGGTCATCGCGGACTGACATCAGTGACACCACTCTGACAGGACAAACCGCTTGCTGTTGCTAGCGTCTGACCGCAGAACCTCGCGTCGTTGATCGACGTTTGTCCGCCGCGAATCTGCTTTCAAGCTGATGCCCGTTTTGCGTTTTCTCCTGCTGCCGCTTCGGGCTCCGCTGCTGATTCTGCTGTTTGTGGTGTCGCTGTTCCTCGGCCATCACTGGGCCATCCAGGAGGCCTGGCTGGCTGAGGCCCATGCGATTTCGGTGAGCACCTTCTGGGCACTCGAGATCATCCAGGCCGTGGTGGTGGTTGTGATCTGCACGATGCCGGACCTGCTGCTTCGTCAGCTTTCAATGCTGATGGCATCCAGTCGAGTTCTCAGTCTGGTGGTCACGCTCACGTTGCTCATCACCGTGGGTCTCTACGTCCTCAGCCTCAGCCTGCTGTCGGATGTGCTGATCCTGGGGTCCGCCACACTGCTGGCACGCCTCGATCTGAGTCGTATCAAGGTGGTTCCCCCTCCGCAGCTGATGGCCTTCTGGCTGGCTGTGATTGTGATCGCCGGGATCTGGATCGGGCAGGATCTGCCCAATCCCCCCAGTTCACTCGGTGCAGCGATCGGTGCCTGAGCTGTTGTTCAGGTAGGCCCAGACATTGCCGAGAACTTTCTTGGTGTAGATGCGGGTTTCCGGGTACGGAATGCGCTCGACCCACAGTTCAGGATCGTGGTTCAGTTCAGCACTCAGCCACGATCCCGCCGCCCCCGGCCCGGCGTTGTAGCTGGCCACTGTCAGCCAGGGGTTGCCCTGCCAACGCTCCAGAAGACCGGTCAGATAGCGCGCACCCAAAACGGCGTTGCGTCCTGGATCTTTCAGGTCATCGGTACTGAGTTCTTCTCCTGCCACTTCTGCGGCCGTGGTCGGCATCAGTTGCAACAGCCCCACGGCACCAACGGGAGAAGCCACGCCTGGAGAGAACCGAGATTCCTGGCGGGCAACAGCCAGCAGCAGTTCGAGCCGCACCTTTTCCTGTTCCGACGCTTCCAGGAACTGAGACTGCAGCGGTCGAGGGTGAAGGCTGTCCTGGAGAAGATGAAGAGTTTTGCAGTCCGGTGACACGATGCGCAGATTGGCTTTCCATAGCCGGTCGAGACCGGTCCAGTGGTCATTCACGCCCAGCCGCAGCCGTCCTTCCAGCAGGAGCTCCTGAGGTGATGGATCGGCATTGTCCCCAGTGCTGCGCCAGGTCTCCCCGGCTTCCTGATTCATCTCGAGTCGCCAGAGATCGTCCACCAGGGAACTGCCGCTGGCGAGAGGGCTCCAGGTCCGCTCAGCGTTCACACGAACAGACTTGGTCGCATCGCTGAGATTGTCTCCTGAGAGCACCGGCAAGTCGCCAGCCCCAAGCCTGGCCTGAGCTCTCCAGGTGTAGTAACCCGGTGGTTGCTCCTTGGTCAGTTTCTGCCAGATCTGTCTCGCCTTGTTGTTGTCTCCGAGTTTGTCTTCACTCATCCCCAGCCAGAACTGCTGGCGCGCACGCAGGGGTGAGGGCAGCTGTTCGGCTGGGATCGCAGTCAGCCATGACCTTGCCAGTTCCCACTGGCCTGAGAGGAGCGCCGTACGAGCCAGATCCCACTGCAGTTGCCAGCTGGCCGGATGGTCCGGCCAGCGATTCAGCACGGAGAGGCCTCCCTTTCCTCCTCCCAGGCGGACCCTGGCGGCGGCCACATCGGCTGATCGTTTCTGAAGCGAGTCAGGTAAGGCGTCGATGAGGGCCTGTTTCGGACGCAGGGGTTCGCTCAGCAGCGCTGCGGACTCCAGTGCTTCCTGGCTGTCTGGATGATCCTTGGCCAGCTCAAGCAACATCGTTTCACCACGCTGCTGCTGACCCTTGTCTCCCCGCAGGAGTGCGCGCCCGATTGTCAGAGCCTGCGGCGCTGCCAGAGGTGTGCCCTGAAGACAGAGTTCAGCGGATCGACCGTCACCGAGCTCAGCCAGGGCCGCTGCCAGTTGCAGGCGCTGCTGCTGCTCGAGTGCTTCGCCGCTGATGGCCCCACAGGCCTTGCGAAGCAGCCGCTCCGCTCCAGGCCAGTTGGCTCCCCAGCGAGCCAAATGCAGGGCACTGGACTGGATCATTGCCTGATCGGCGTCGTCAGGCAGTTCGGCGGCGGCCGCCAGAGCTGCGGGGTGGGCAGGTTGAAGTCTGAGCAGTTCCTCCCTCAGTTGCGGCTGGCGATCCGCAAGGTGATAACGGGCATCGGCACTGACCGCTGCGGTGGGAAAACGTCGGAGCAGATCGAGCCAGTGCTGTTGTTCCTCCCGCTCAAGCCCCAGTGACCTTGCGGTCAGGGCTTGTTGCTTGAGGGCGACGGCGGCCAGTGGAGCTGGCCCCCAGCCCTGGCCGCCCAGCAGACGTCTGCGCCTCTGGGGGGACTCGCTGCTGCGGACTGCCAGCATCAGGGCCGCTTCGCGTCGCTGCTCAGGGTTTGAGGACCAGCGGTAGTGAGACCAAAGTTGCCTGTCGCTCAGCAGTGGCGTGATCGGAGTGTGCTGACTGCGCAACATGGCGCGGCCGCTCAGGATCACCAGAACAGTCAGAAGTGTGGTTCCACCGAGAAGAAGCGGTCCGCGGGTCACTCGAGCGTTCAAGCCATGGCTGGAAACTGCTGGCATTCTGTGCCCAGCGGGATCGAACTGGATGGTTGCTCAGCGTCGGCAACCGCGGCCTGGCCAGCGCCAACGCCTGCGCCTGGCTGTGGCCTCAGGGCTCGCTGTTGTGGTCTGGAGTCTGCGCTGGCTCTGGCCATTGCAGTGGCTGCCTGGCTGGGTGGTGCTGCTGGTGGGTTTGTGGGCCCTGCTGGAACTGGCAGCTCTGCTGCTTGTCCCCCGGCGATGGAACTGACCGGCATCGTGCGGCTGTGGCCCTGTCACTGGCTCAGTGATTGGTTGTCTCAAGACTCTTAAGGTTCAGTCCACATATGAGACCTCATGGCCTCGATCGCTGCCCACCCGCTCGGTTCACTTCAGTCCCCGGAGGCCAGTTTCGGGACAGACGGTCTGCGTGGTCGTGTCGGTACGGCGATCACACCTGCTCTGGCCTTGCAGGTTGGTTTCTGGTGTGGACGCGTTCTGCCGCCGGATGGTCCGTTGTTGATCGGGATGGATTCCCGCTGCAGCGGTTCGATGGTTGTGGCAGCTCTGACTGCAGGACTCACGGCTGCAGGTCGTGAGGTCTGGACTCTTGGCCTCTGCCCAACTCCGGCGGTGCCGGGTCTGATCCGTCGCTTGCAGGCGTCGGGCGGGCTGATGGTTTCGGCAAGCCACAACCCGCCCGAAGACAATGGCATCAAGGTGTTCGGGCCGGACGGCAGCAAGCTGGGCTCCGAATTGCAACGCCGCATCGAATCCGGTTTACGTGGAGAGGTTGATGCTGCCGGGGGGATGAGCTCCTGTGGTGCTGCAAGCCACCGCTCTGAATTGCTAGAGCACTATCGCGAGAGCCTGCTGAGCAGCGTTCAGCATCAACGTCTGGACGGCGTGCCGATCGTGCTCGATCTCTGCTGGGGCTCAGCAACTGCCTGTGGCGCAGAGGTTTTCCGCTCACTGGGGGCCGATCTCACCGTGCTCCACGGCGTCGCCGACGGTGAACGCATCAATGTGGGCTGTGGTTCTACCCATCTGGGACCGCTGCGTGAGGCGGTGATCGAACGCGGTGCGGCCATGGGCTTCGCCTTCGATGGCGATGCCGATCGGATGCTTGCCGTTGATGGACGTGGTCGGGTTGTTGATGGTGATCATGTTCTGTATCTCTGGGGATCGGTGCTTCAGGACAGCGGCGCTCTGCCTGATCAGCGCCTGGTGGCCACGGTGATGTCAAATCTAGGATTCGAGCGGGCCTGGCAGTCCAGAGGGGGACAGCTGGAGCGGACTCCTGTGGGTGACCAGCATGTTCACGCGGCCATGGTGAGCAGTGGTGCAGCCCTCGGCGGTGAACAGTCGGGCCATATCCTTTCCTCCGCCCATGGACTCGCCGGTGATGGAGTTCTCACGGCGCTTCAGCTCGCCACCCTTTGTCATGGCCAGCAGATGACACTCGCCGACTGGCTGGATCGCAGCTTCCAGGCCTACCCCCAGAAGCTGGTGAACGTGCGGGTGCCAGACCTTGCGCGTCGCAAGGGTTGGGCCGAGTGTGCTCCTCTGCGGGATCTCGTCGACGAGGCAGAACGTTCGATGGCCAACGACGGCAGGGTGCTGGTTCGCGCAAGCGGTACCGAGCCTCTGTTGCGGGTGATGGTGGAAGCGGCCGAATCAGATGTGGTGGAACTCTGGACCGGCCGTTTGGCCGAGGCGGCCGATCGCCATCTCAATGTGGCCTGAGCGAGGAACGATCCAGGGCGCAGGCCAGTGCACCATCACAGGCATCCCCCGATGCTGATTGCCAGTTGCTTCCCGGCATCAGTTCAAACACCGTCTTGTCGACGAGTTTCCGGAACTCCGACAGGTGCTCCAGTGCTCCCCCTCGCGCTCCAAGTGACGGTTGATTCAGGTCCAGTGCGTTGGCGGTGGCTGCTGCGGCCTGAGCGAGCGCGGAGGCAGATCTCTGCAGAATTGCCAGAGCGGCTGCATCTCCCTGAGCCGCTGCGTCGTCAACCAGGGGCGCCAGCTTCGCCTGATCGGCGACCCCATGGCCCGGGCTGACCACGCGAGCTTTGAGATCGGCGGCGCTGCTGCAGTTCAGAGCATCCCAGAGCCGCTGGCGCAGGGCGCCATCAGGAGCACGGCCATCGGCCATCATCACGCTCAGTTGCAGCGCCTGGTGGCCGATATCGAAGGCAGACCCTGCGCCGTCTAGTCTCCAGCCCCAGCCCCCGCAACGGTGCTCGCTGCCATGCGCGTCCCGGCCAACCACGATCATTCCGGTGCCGCTGATCAGCACGATGCCCGCCCGATCGGGGAATGCGCCACGCAATGCGGTGCGTTCGTCACCGGTTGCCAGACAGCGCGATTGGGGCAGCTGCAGTTCTGAAGCGAGCATCGCTCCGCCCCTGGCCTGAAGCGGCGTGCCGGCCTCGATACCGCTGGCGCCAATGGCAGCGGCAGTGATCGGTTCCGCCTCGCTGGGATCACGACCCAATCGCCGTGACCAGTCGAGTCGTGCTCTGTTGAAACTGATGCGGATGGCGGAACGAAATCGCTCTTCGCCGTCAGCGGCATCCAAATGGCTGACTCCAGGCCCTGAACCGTTGCCGACCGTACGCAGCTGGCCGTCCTCCCAGGCACTTAACCTGCAGCGGCAGAGGGTCTGTCCTGCATCAAACCCGGCGAGTATGGAGATTGGTGTGCTCAAGGGTTCCGATGCATCTGGCTCAGAGTGGCCAGGCAGAACCATCCGCTGATCTGCACTTCAGGGCGGAAGAAGATGGTGTCGGCTGCACCCTGGGTCAGCAGTCCGGCGATGGCCGCCAGGCAGCCCAGGCAGGGGAGGGCAAGTTCTGATTCTGCAGTCAGTGCTCGCCAGCCATTGCGAAGACTGGCGACCCCGAGGCCGAGGCAGGCGAGCAGGCCAGGGATGCCTGTCTCCACCAACAGTTCAAGCGGTACTGAATAGGCGCTGAGGGCATTGAATTTCGGTTGCTGATAAAGCGGGTAAACGCTGTTGAAGGCGGCATTCCCAGGGCCGATGCCGAGCCAAGGGCGGTCCTGGATCATGTCGATCGCTGCCAGCCAGACGTTGATCCGGAAATTGTTGGAACTGTCGCCTCGACCTGCCAGCAGGCTGGCGACTCTGGTGCGGATCGGTTCAACCTGTGTGGCGGCAAAGGCGAGCACCACGCCAGTGACGACCAGCAGAGCCAGGGGCAGAATCCGACGCCAGAACGCCGGCCAGTGGCGGATGTACCGAAGCAGCAGCAGCAGCAGCATCACTCCGACTGAGGCCACCATTCCCAGCCAGCCTCCGCGGCTGTAGCTGAACAGTGTTGAAGCGCAGCCCAGAACCAGTGCTGTGGCTGCATAAAGCCTGGACCCCAGGCCACGCCATCGAATCATCGCCACCATGGCGATGGGCAGGATCGGCACCAGGTAACCCGCCAGAAGATTGGGATTGCCCAATGGTCCGTAGATGCGGATGGTGCCCTCCGCCACCGAGTTGGGATCGGCCCAGCGAGCCAGCTCTTCAGTGGGGGCATAGAGCTGGCGCAAGGCCAGCACGCTGCTCAGCAGAGATCCGCCCAGCAATGCCGCCACAAGACGGTCCCAACAATGGGGACTGACGCTCAGTAGCTGGCGCATCAGGGCATAGACCCCGAGGTAACTGATCAGTTTGAGCAGTCCTTTGGCGGCGGCGCTCGGTACCGGTGAAAGACCTGTTGCCAGTACGGCCACAGCCAGGAACAGCAGCAGCCAGCCACTGATTGCGCCGATGCGAGCGGGAGTTCTGGTGAGTGACCAGAGCACCCAGAGGGCTCCACAGGCCAGCACGATCAGGCCCAGGCCGGCGCGCGTGAGCACCGGAAGTCCAGCCATCAACAGGATCAGAACGATCCCTGCCAGCTCGCTCAGGCGCTTCTGCTGTGCTGCTGATCCTGGAAGAAGGCCTTGCCAGCGCAGCAACCAAGGGGCCGAAGCCTCAGCCATCAGTGTTCGAGAGGAACATCAGCCGGATTATCGACCCGTCGCCAGGCGATCTCCAGTTCTTCCAGCTCCGGCAGTGGCTGTTCGTTGCGCCGGTACAGCACCCGGTAAGCGGGAAGACCCTGCTCCTCCACATAGCTCTCGCGTTCCGTTGGCACCGGCAGGGGGTTGTCGGCTCTCCAGGGACGGGTGTCTTCGGCGGGTCGGTCGAAGCAACCGCTCAGTTCGACCAGTGTGACCATCGGTTCCACGACCTCCAGCACATCGCTTTGCAGAAACAACTCGCGGCTGGAACTGAGAGCCCCAGCGATGGCCAGTAGAAGCGAGGGCTGCATCACCCGGCGTTTGCGGTGCCGCCGCTTGAACCAGGGATCCGGAAACTGAATGCTCACCAGCTGCAGCTGATCCGTTTTCAGCTCTGCAAGCCAACCCTCCAGGCTGATGTTCGCATTGCAGAAGAGGTAGTGAAGATTGTGACGCTCAAGTCTGTCGCGGTCACGCTGGGCTGCCAGTGCGAGCGGACGCCTGATCTCCACACCCAGATGATTCCAGTCTGGTTTCAGTGCTGACAGCTCCAGCAGACAGACGCCCCTGGCGCAGCCGATATCCAAATGGATGGGACGATCGGCATCGTCAAAGAGCTCTTCAGGTCCGGGCAGTTGCAGAGGCAGCTGAAAAAAGCGGCTGAGGGGATTGACGTGCTGCCGCATCAGGACCGCGTTGCACCTTCGGGAGGGTCGCAGCGCAGAAGACCCCAGCAGGCGGTGTAGCCATGGAGATGCGTGGCGCCCCCGAGTGGTCCGATCTCGCCGTTGCAGAAGCTGCCGGCAACCGGAAGTTGCGAAAAGACATCGCGAGCGATGCTCACATCGCCATCGGGGCTGCCGAACAGGCCCTTGCCCCGACCCAGACAGGCGAACAGCAATCCAATCAAGGGTGCCTGGTCCCCGCGCTGATCTCTGGTGGTCTGCAGCAGCTGACGGGCTTCCAGTCGAGAGGCCTGCGCTTCACGCAACTGGAACTGCACGTTTTGTCCGGCACGAACGCGATCGGCAACGGCAACTGCGCCGTTGCGTGGATCCACCCCGATCAGATTGCGCACCAGAAAAGCTCTTGCGGGTCGATCGCCCGAGGTGCCGCCATGACTGAGCCCGGCGAGCATGGCGTCGGCAATCAATTCTTCACGTTCAACGCCGAGGAACAGTGAGTGCTGCACCAGCTCCCTGTCTTCGGCGCTGAGATCGGCGAGGACACGTTGCAGGCACGCCACAGGGCTGGCGCGTCGGTCGCCGTCACTCAGTTCGAGCAGAACGTTGCGTTGAGCCTGTTCGATGGCGAACACCGGTCCGATCGGTCGACACCCCTGGGCCACAACTGGATCCAGGCTCCAGGTACCACCAATGCTGAGTCCCACCGCTCCTCCGACAACCTGATCTCCGCAAAGCAGGGACCCATGATCGGCGTTGTGAGGCAAGGCGATACCTCCGACTTTGGCGATGCCGGGGTAGGCGTAATCCAGTCCGCTCACCAGATCGTTGATGGCGTTACAGCCTGGATCGAGCAGCAACAGCATTGAACGGCTGCTGGAGGGACTCACTCCCACCCAGTCCTGCCAGTTCTTGGCAGCACCATCGAGATCGGGCAGCTGGCTGCTGTCAAGACTGAAGCTGTTCAGTTCAGCTCCTGGAAGGTTGAGGAGACTGATGCTGAGAGCTGGCGTGCGTTCCACTTCATGGGCTTCGCCTGAGGTCGTGGTGCCAACGACGCCACCGCCAAGACAACCCAGCCAGTGTCGGGCGTTGAGGCGTTTTTGCAGCAGCGGCAGCAGGCGGGTCAGATCGCTCGCGAAGTGACTCGAGATGAACACGAGTGCAAGATCCGCTTGGTTTGATCCCAGAGCACTGCTGACTTCCCGTGCCGCATCTTCAAGAGAAGGCTTGCTGGAAAGTGCATGTCGGCATCGAGCCTGCAGCCCGCGGCTCCGGAACCAGTCGACAGGATTGAACCGAACCATGGTCTGGACCTTACCAATCCTGTCGACCTGCTGGATGACCGTGATAATGGCCCTCTGATGTCCCTGGCCGGTGTCCGATTTCACAACACGCACCCTGGTGTGGCT
>NYZI01000112.1 GCA_002687115.1 Cyanobium sp. ARS6 | reverse complement strand
CGCCTCCACCCGGAAGTCCTTGGGAAGGAATCCACGGATGGTGCGGGCCTTGGTGGGGCTCTCAACGATGACCAGGGTGTGCGCCAAAGGAGGGCAGATAACCGTTCCCTTCTTTATCGCACCGCCGCTCCGATTGCAGCGAATACGGTGGATGCCACAAGGATGAACGGAAGCGCGGCTACAGTCGCCCGAACCGCTCCGCCCTGCGCGCGCCATGCCCGAGATGGGTGCCTTGCTCCTCGACACCCAGCCACTGGCAGCGCCGGGTGATTTGCTCAATCTGGCCCTGAACGCCGGTGCCATCGCCCCGGAAGGCGCGGTACTGCTGGCGATGCTGGCCACCCTTCTGGTGGATCTGGCCGGCGAAAAAGTCGCTGTGCGCTGGGTTCCTCCCATCTGTTACGCGGGCCTGGGCACAGCCCTGTTGCTGCTCGCATTGCAGTGGAACGCTCCGCTTGAGCCCTCCTTCCTCGGCGCATTTCTTTCCGATCACCTGGCGATTGCCTTCAGAGCCGTGGTGGCCTGTTCAACGCTGTTGTCCCTGCTGATCAGCTGGAGGTACGCCGAACAGGGTGGAACCCCTGTGGGTGAATACGCTGCGATTCTTCTGGCAGCAACACTTGGAGGCATGCTTCTCTGCGGTGCCACCGATCTGGTGAGCATCTTTGTCTCTCTGGAAACCCTTTCAGTCGCGAGTTATCTGCTCTCGGGCTACATGAAACGGGATGCGCGCAGTTCGGAAGCCGCTCTGAAATATCTGCTTGTGGGCTCCGCTGCAGCTGCAGTCTTTCTCTATGGCTCCTCGCTCCTCTATGGACTCAGCGGCTCCACCAGCCTGGAAGCGATCGGACAGTCACTGCTGACCAGTCCCACTCCCCTCGCCGCTCTCGCGCTGGTGTTCGTTCTGGCAACCGTGGCCTTCAAGATCGCCGCAGTTCCCTTCCACCAGTGGACACCGGATGTCTACGAAGGATCTCCGACTCCGGTGGTCGCCTTTCTTTCAGTCGGTTCGAAGGCCGCCGGCTTTGCGTTGGCCCTGCGGATTCTGGTCGGCTGTTTCGGCAGCTTCGACACGCAGTGGAAACTGCTGTTCACCGTGCTGGCGGTGCTCAGCATGACCCTCGGCAACGTCGTTGCGCTCGCCCAGACCTCGATGAAACGGATGCTGGCCTACAGCTCCATCGGTCAGGCCGGTTTCGTGATGATCGGTCTGGTCTGCGGTACTGAAGACGGTTTCGCAGCCATGGTCCTGTACATGGCCGCCTACCTGTTCATGAATCTGGGGGCCTTTGCCTGCATCATCCTGTTCTCCATTCGCACCGGCAGTGATCGCATCTCCGATTACGCCGGTCTCTACCAGAAGGATCCCCTGATCACACTCGGGCTCAGTCTCTGCCTGCTGTCGCTCGGAGGCATCCCACCGATGCTCGGGTTCTTCGGGAAGATCTATCTCTTCTTCGCTGGCTGGGCTGATCACCAGTACCTGCTTGTTGTGGTCGGACTGATCACCTCGGTGGTGTCGATCTACTACTACATCGGCGTGATCAAGATGATGGTGGTCAAGGAGCCACAGGAAGCCTCCGATGCGGTGAAGGCCTATCCACCGATCCAGTGGAACACTCTGGGGCTGCCGCCACTGCGGGTGGCTCTGGTGACCTGCGTGGTCGTTACAGCGGTTGGTGGCATCCTCTCCAACCCCCTCTTCCAATGGGCCAGCGACGCGGTGGCTGGGACCCCGATCCTGCAGCAGGCCATCGCCGATGCCTCCGGAGCCACCCTTGGCTGAGGGTGCGAAAGGTGAACGCTCCGCCGTCGCGGAGCTGCGCGGAGTCGACAAGGTCTACGGAACCGGTGCGGGTCTGGTCAGGGCACTCGATCAACTGGATCTGACTGTTCGTAAAGGCGATTACCTTGCCGTGATGGGTGCAAGCGGCTCGGGCAAAAGCACAGCGATGAACATTCTTGGCTGCCTCGACCGACCCAGCAACGGCTCTTATCACCTGAATGGGAATGCGGTTGAGGATCTTGATGACGATGCGCTGGCGGATCTGCGCAATCAGCAATTGGGGTTCGTGTTTCAGCAATTCCATCTTTTGCCCCACGCGACAGCTCTTGAAAATGTGATGCTGCCGATGATCTATGCAGGCCTCTCTCCCCAGCAGAGGCGGGACAAGGCGAGAGAAGCGCTGGATCGAGTGGGTCTTGGGGAAAGAATGCAGAACAAGCCGAATCAGCTTTCAGGAGGTCAGCAGCAGAGAGTCGCCATCGCAAGAGCCATCATCAACCAGCCTGCACTTCTCCTGGCTGATGAACCAACCGGCGCACTCGATTCACGCACGACAGACGACGTGCTCAATCTGTTCGATGCCCTCCACGACCAGGGGATCACTCTGGTGCTGGTGACCCATGAAGACGATGTGGCTGCCCGTGCTGAACGAGTGGCACATTTCCGTGACGGCCGTGTTGAACGCTGGGATGGACATGCTCAGCAGTCCCGACCGACCTGAGCAGGCCGATTAGGCTGAATGAAGGGTGCACTGGATTGCATGGTCTCCTCAGCCACTCCGAAGACCAGGCTCCTGCTCGTGGATGACGAGGCACGCCTCACGGAGCTCCTGAAGATGGAACTGGAGGTCGAGGGGTATGAGGTGGATGTGGCCGCCGATGGGGCCGCTGGCCTGATCCAGGCACGCACTGAGCCATCCCCGGACCTGATCGTTCTGGACTGGAATCTTCCGGATTTCAGTGGTGTGGATATCTGCCAGCGAATCCGCAGCAGCTCCATCACCACACCAATCCTGATGCTCACCGGTCACGACGATGTTGCTGATCGGGTGACGGCCCTTGATGCCGGTGTGGATGACTACCTGGTCAAACCCTTTTCGATCGAGGAATTGATGGCACGTCTGCGGGCCATGCAGAGACGTGCCAGCACCTTCTCCGCTGCGACTGGCAAAGGACAGCATCCTGAAATGCTCCAGGTTGGAGACCTGGTGATGAACACCAGCACCAGGGATGTGAGTCGCTCAGGCCAGATGATTCAGCTGTCTGTGAAGGAATATGAGTTGCTCAACTTCCTGATGCGGGGTCAGGGGAAAGTGCTCGAGCGCGCCGAGATCATGCGCGGAGTCTGGGGCGAGAACTTCTACGGCGATGACAATCTTCTCGATGTCTACATCCGTTATCTGCGCCAGAAGGTCGAATCGACTGACCGACCTGCTTTGATCCACACCGTGAGAGGAGTCGGTTTCATCCTGCGGGAGGAGCGTCAGGAGCAGACATCATGAGTCCTTGGAACGCTCAAGGCTGGTCATCAGCTGTCCCACCAGCAGCGATACGGCATCTGCACCGGAAGCAGTGAGTGGATTGAGATCCATATCCCCTGGATCGACTGCCACCCAGCCACCGGCCTGGGGCCTGCGCAGTTCAAAGTGAAGATGAGGTCCGGTGCTGAGACCTGTGCTTCCGACGCGACCGATCACCTCCCCCTGGCGGACTTTCTGGCCGGACTTGACGTAGATCTCTGAAAGATGTCCATAGAGGGTCCGGCGTTTGGGCTGATCATGATCCAGCTCCACAGCGATGCCGTAACCACCCGCAAGACCACTGCTCAGGACTGTTCCTGAAAGAGCAGCAACAACGGGAGTCCCCTCCGGGGCAGCGAAGTCCTTGCCTGCATGCATCAGCCATCTGCCGATGATCGGATGAATCCGCCAGCCGAACTCACTCGTGGTGATCGCTGAACCCATGACTGGAAACAGCAGCCTGCGGTCTCCGTTGCCGGCGACCGAGGCGGGGCGGGGCGACACTGCAAACACCTTCTCCAGACGAAACGCAGAGGAGGAACCTGCAAGCAGGGCCTTCACCGGCACTGAGATCGGAGGTAGCGGTGTGCCGTCAGCACCGCGGCGGGATAACCCCGTGAGCGTTTCATCACGGCCTTTCAGGACAACGCGCGGTCGTAGACGGGACCCACGCCGGCGCACTGCCACTCCACTGCTGCATTCCTGCTGCGAGAGCGCACCGCTCTGACAGGCCTGCTGAAACACCGGAACATCCACAGGCCTGGCCTGTTCGCCGGTTTCAAGCTGACGACGTTCCCGCGGAGTGATGACACGGTTTCTCTCCAGAGACTCCAGCGAACGGTCAAAGGTGAGCGGCGCCTGCGGCTTGAGCTCTGAAGGTGCCAGTGGTGCCTGCGGCTTGAGCTCGGAGGGAGGCAGCGGGGCCTGCGGCTTGAGCGCAGATGGGGCCAGCGGCGGCTGCGGTTCGAGCGCGGAAGGATCCAGCGGGGCCTGCGGGGCAGGAATGGACAGCAGAACCGATGCAGCAAGCCAACGCAGAACCAACGGATCAAAACGGTCTCATCAGGCGAGACTTTAGAGATCCTGATCAGGACTGTCCGTCCAACGCGTCCAGCTGGTCCTCCGGGCCCCCTGCTCCAGGAGCAGGCGTCCGTCGATCCCGAGGCCTTGCACTCGCCAGGCCTCTCCTGTGCCGGGATCGGGTACCGATGCAGTCCAGAGGCGCTGTTCGGCCTCAGCGACCACCGTGCTGGGCATGAGCGCCAACTCACAGGCACGATCCAGTGCCCGAAGCACAGCGCCTTGCCAGACCCTCAGCCTGCATCGCCCCGAAGGAAGGCACTGGCGCAGGGAGATCGCGCCGG
The DNA here is from genome assembly GCA_002687115.1 of Cyanobium sp. ARS6. GTDB lineage: Bacteria > Cyanobacteriota > Cyanobacteriia > PCC-6307 > Cyanobiaceae > Synechococcus_C. The sequence continues at coordinate 10,113 of NYZI01000112.1, read as the reverse complement.
GGGGCACCGGATTGTTCACATTGAGTCCAATCCCGATCCGGGCGAGGCGGACACGACGTCCTCGGAAGATCAGGGTGGGAAGCACGCCGGCCAGCTTGCGTGAATCAACCATCAGATCATTGGGCCATTTGATGGCCACCTGAAGGCCGCTGGACTCCAGCTGCTCCGCCAGGGCGAGAGCCACGGTGAGACCGAACAACCCCGTCGAGCAGTCGTGCTGGGGCCAGGGCAGGGCCGCACTCAGCCAGACGCCTCCGACGGGTGATATCCAACGACGTCCGTACTGGCCATGACCCTGGGTCTGGTGGTCAGCCAGCACAGCGCGAGCGCGAGACTGGTGGCCACGCCAGGGCCTTTGCAGCAGCCACTGAGACAGCTCGGTCTCGGTGCTTGCACAGACAACCAGCTTCTTCAGCCGCCAGGACTGGTGCCCATGACGGCGGAGATCATGCAGCAACCGCCCCCGGCCGACATGCGCGAACTTCAATGGTGCCGATCCCACCAGGGATGGAGGCGAGTCACGGCATTCTCAAGGTCCTCGACCGGGCGGACAAGAGCCAGACGCAACCAGCCACTGCCCGAATCGCCGAAGCCGGAACCAGGGGTCAGTGCCACACCGCAGTGCTCCAGCAACTCAGCGGCAAGCTGTTCATCGCTCCAGCCCCTGTCGGCCGCCCATCCGGGAACGGGCATCCAGAGGTAGAGAGCCATGGATGGCTCGGGAACGTCCCAGCCGAGAGCAGTCAGGGCCTGCCGCATGCGGTCGCGACGCTGGCGGTAGACGGGCAGGAGACGTGAAGGCCAATCGGCATGTTGATCCAGCGCCACAATCGCGCCCTTCTGAAGGGCCTGACACTGATTGAAATCAACGACACCTTTCAGCTGGCGCAGTGCATGGATCAACGGAGCTGCACCCACCGCAAACGCCAGTCGGAACCCCCCGAGACACCACCCCTTGGACAGGGAAAAGAATTCGATTCCCCGCTCACGCCACTGGGGGCAGCGCAACAGTGACGGGGCATCACCCTCCAGTGCAAGATCCACGTAGGGGTTGTCATGGGCCAGCACCAGATCGTGTTGGACCGAAAGGTCCATCGCCTCATCAAGCCAGGCCTGCTCTCCAGTGCAGGCGGTGGGGTTATGAGGAAACCCGAGCACCATCAGACGCAACTGCTGCCACTGATCAGAGGAGAGCACATCAAAATCCGGAGCCCAGTCCCGTTCAGCAGTCAACGGAAGGGTATGAATGTGAGCATCGGCCAGTTCAAGTCCACCCCGGTGGGAGGGGTAGGAGGGATCAAGGATCAGAGCGGAGTCCCCGGGATCAAGAATCGCAAGAGGCAGATGGGCTGTCCCTTCCTGCGATCCCACCAGCAGAAGCACCTCGGTCTCGGCATCCACCTGGATGCCGAATCGTTGCTGACACCAAGCGGCAGCAGCATTCCTGAACGGTTGCGTGCCTGCATGCAGGCAGTAGGACGCGCTGGAGGGATGCTGAAGCACCTCGGCCATGGCTTCCACGGCAGCCACTGGTGGCGACAGATCAGTGGATCCCAGTGACAGATCGATCAGAGGCTGATGGTTCTGACGTTCGCTTGAGGCGTAGGCCGATTTACGCCGGTCATTGCGATCAAAGACTCCGCTGCCGAGCCTTGCGAGGCGATCAGAGGTGATCATCCTGGACATCGGCGATTGAGAACTGCTGATCAATCCTGAGTGATCAGATCTTGTCGATGGATCGGCGGAGCTCCTCGAGATCGTTGTCAACCTCAGACACATTCACAGGCTGCACGGCTTCGGATTTGCCTTGATCAGCTGCTGGGAGCGCAACGGCTTCTGGTCCACCGGCCAGTTGCTGTCGAAGAGCAGCGAGATCATCATCCACATCACTGCCGCCTTCGAGAGCGGCGAACTGGCTCTCCAGATCAGCGCCTGCCAGCTCAGCCGCGGCCTGGCTGCTGGCTTCCATCGCCTGAACCTTGTCCTCCATGCGCTCAAAGGCAGCCATGGCGGAATTGCTGCCCATGTTCCCAACGGCACTCTGAAGCTGCTCCTGGGCCTTGGCCGCCTGGGCCCTGGCTTTGAGCATGTCCTTCTTGGTTCGGGCCTCGGCGATTTTGCCCTCGAGTGCCACAAGACTCTTCTTCAGGGTCTCCACCTGAGCGTCCTGACCCTGCACCTGCTTGGCCAGGGTTGCTGAGGTCTCCTGAAATGTTTTTCGCCGGGTGAGGGCTTCCCGGGCCAGGTCCTCTTCGTTCTTCTTGAGAGCGAGCTCCGCGCGTTCATACCAGGTGCGCGCCTGGGTTTCCGCTTGCTCGGCCTGATTGCGAAGACGCTTCTGACTGGCGATCGCCAAGGCTACCGCCTGGCGCAGCTTGACCAGATCCTCCTGCATGTCCGCCACGGACTGGTCGAGAATCTTCACGGGATCCTCGGCCTTGCTCACGAGATCGTTGACGTTGGCGCGCAGCAGTCGGCTGAGCCGGTCGAAGAAACCCATGGATCGGGGCGGTAGCGATTTGAGGGTAGCCAGCAAATCAATGGCTCCTGCCTAAGGTCAAACCAAATCGGCAATTGGCATGGGTCGGGCCCCGAAATCTCAGCGCCGCCGCTTTGGGAACGGTGAGCTGCTGATGCCACCGGAACCGGCACCCGTTCAGCCAATCAGCGGCTGCCTGGAAGCACTCAAAAACCAATGGCGACGAGAGGGGTCACTGGCAGCTCTTTGGCAGGACTGGCCGAAACTGGCAGGCGATCCGCTCTCCAGCCATTGTCAGCCGCTGGCGCTCAGGAGCGGGACGCTGATCGTTGGAGCCAGCCACCCGCAGTGGCGACAGGCCCTGCTTTACAGCAAGCCTCAGCTGCTCGCTGCCATCCGTGCAGCCGACCACCCTGTTCGTGATCTGCGGATTCAGCAACACCATCCAGCAGGGCGCTCACCGGCAGGAGACCCGCTCGAAGACTGGAAGCGACACCCCAGTCGCATCGATGTGCACGGCATCGATGCATGCCCGCGTTGCGGAACGCCGTCGCCCCTCGGAGAGATGGCGCAGTGGGGGCATTGCAGCTTCTGCCGTCGCATCCAGCTGAGCGAGTTGTCGGCGCAGGATGATCGGATTCAGTAACGCTCTGGCCGTGGCTTCTTCCAGGTGAGAGAGACGCCGTCATCGAGCAGATCCGATGCACGCTGGTCAAGTCGGGATCGATCCAGCCGCCACAACTCGTAGATCCCAGCGCTCCCCAGTTTCTGCGGATTGAGACCCTGCCAGTGCTGTCTTGCTGCCGTCCCCCGGTTGATCACGACCAGCACGGAGGGCGATGCGCCGACCTCCGTGCGAGGCAAGCCCTTGAAGCCTTGTCGCTGCTCATGACTGAGGCGATCAGCGAGATTGGCGAGAGCTGCCCTCGACTGGCCTTCATAGACCACCACCTGGTTTGTGTAGAAGTGAAGCGAAGGTTTCAACACGCCGATCATCGCCAGTGGCTCCCCTGGACGACGCCGTTCAACAACCTGCTTGGCGAGCTGCCGGACCGGTAGCTGCCGGACTCGATCTCCAAGCTGGATCATCGGCACAAGGGCAATGATCTGAAACAGCACCATCGGTCCCTGCCAGATCAGCAGTCGTCCGGACACAGGGCGCCAAAAACTCCAGGTCCCAAGCACGACGGCGAGAATGAAACACGCGGCCGCCCTGATCACCAGCCCACTGGCCATCAGCTCAGCCGGCAGTGTGGGCATCTCCGGATCCTGAATCAAAGGGATCCAGAGGGGCGAGGCCAGCAGCCCCGCCGCCAGGATCGCTGTGCAAAGAGCGGTCGAACACCAGGCAATCAAGGGCCACTTGCATCGCTGAAGCGACGGGGGATGAGCTGTCAAGGCGATCAGCAAGGCGGCAGCCGGAGTGGCTGGAAGCCAGTAGCTGGGCAACTTGGTCGCCGCTGCGGTGAACAACAGGAACACGGCCAACAACCAGCAGCCGGCGAATTGGCCAAGGCTCTCTCCGGATGGCATGAGCCGCGAGGAAGCATCTCCTGCGAAATCAGTGATCACCCTCCCCAGACCAAGAAGAAGCAGCGGGGTGAATGGAAATGACGCCACCACCAGCACAGGTCCAAAAAACCACCAGGGCTGAAGGTGGTCGTTCACAACGCTGGTGAGGCGTTGAAGGTTGTGATAGCCGAAGAAACTGTCCCAGAAGGGCTGTCCCTCCACCAGCAATTCGGCTGCATACCAGGGAAGACTGATCAGAGCCGTGATCAGCAGACCCTGAACAGGCCTCAGAGAACGCCAGAGGCCTGCCAGATCTCTGCGAATCACAGCGAACAGCACCAGGGTGATCCCTGTGAGCACAACCGCCACAGGACCTTTGGTCAGCACGGCAAAGGCCAGCACGATCCAGGCCAGCCACCAACGTCGTCCCGATCCACTGGCGTAACAGCGCCACTGACACAGCAGGCTGAGAGCGAGCGTTCCTGTGAGCAGCGAATCACTGACAGCGGTTCTGCTCCAGATCAGCACCAGGGGGGACAGCGCGAAAGCCAGCGCTGCGGCGATCGCCGTCCGGCAGGGATGTGAATCGCCCCGCAGCGGGAAGCGCAGCAGCGTGTCGCCGAGAGCGAGCATGGTCAGCACCGAAGCCAGAGCCGAGGGCAGACGGGCGGCCCAGGTGCCGAGCGGGTCCCAGACCGTTCCTGCTGGCAGGGCATAGCCCAGACCCATCAGCCAGTACACCAGTGGTGGTTTGTCGTACCGAGGCAACCCGTTGACCCGTGGTGTGAGCCAGTCGCCGGTCTCCGCCATGGCACGGCCTGAAGCCGCGAACAAAGGTGGCGTTTCATCGACGAGCCCCGTGTTTCCGAGCTGCCAGCAGAAGATCACAACGGCGAGCACCAGGATGAGCAGCATTCCTCGCCGTCGCTGTCGAACGGTTGGACGAACAACTGAAGCAATCGGGGCTGATGAGTCCGCTGTCATCAGGAGATGGTGCCATCCACTGGAGTCAGCCCCCTGCGGATCCAGGCCTCGACCCGTGCGGCGAGTCCCTCCTGACTGGCGCAGCGCTCCACCCAGCCACGACAGGCCTGACGGTCGATCGACGACGCTCGCAGGGTTGCCTGCTCGAGGGCATCGCGGTCATCCGGGGGAACCAGCCAGCCGGTTTCGCCGTTCTGGATGATCTCTCCTGGGCCTCCACGGTCGTAGGCGATCACCGGAACCCCACAGGCCAGTGCCTCCACCACAACATTGCCGTAGGCCTCATTCCACTTCGGCGTGTTGAGCAATGCCCTGCAACCGCCGAGCTCTCTCTGCAGCTCGCTGGTCGGCTTGAAGCCGCACCATTCGATCGTTCCAGCGGGAACGGCACTCTCGATACGCCTCGCATAGGCATTGTCTTCGACGAGGCCCCAGACCCTCAGCGTCTCGCCCAGCCGGGCGGCAACCGCTGCCGCATCCTCCAGCCCCTTTTCGGGAGCCACCCGACCGGCCCAGCCCAGGGGACCATCCGTTCCGAGCTTCAGCTCGTAGCGGGAGAGATCAAAACCGTTTCCCACCACCTCAGGAGGTTCGACCAGATCGAAGTCACTGGCCTGACGGCGGGTGTGAAAGGCGAGGCGGCGCTGATCCCCGCGCGCGAGATCAGCCACCGCACCATCCATCACCGCGGAGACGGATCCCATGCTCACCAGATGAAAGATCCTGCTCTCAACATGAGGCGTGAGCCACATCGGCAGCCAGTCGTATCCGAAATTGATCAGGGCATCGGCATCGCTGGCCAGTTCCAGCGCGCAAGTCCAGAGCCGGGGCAGCACAGCATCCTGGGGAATCCGCATCGGAGAATCCCGCTCGGCATGTTGCCAACTCGGTTGATCCACCCCTGGGACCGTATGGAGAGTCACCTGTGCGCTCTGCACCGGTGAACAGGAGCCATCGGGAGCAACGAGATGCAGATGGAGACCACGCTGCACCAGGCCCTGCACCAGCGACGCAAGCGTGAGTTCCACACCACCACCCCTGCCGCTGCCGAGCTGTCCCACGGGCGTGCTTACCAGCACCAGGGTCAGAGGACGATCGCTCATGCGTTGAGATCCCCGGAAGGGCTGACAGTGGCCGAAAGCCAGGGCTCCCAGAGTCGCTGTCTCTGGCTCACCAGCACCACCGACATCATCACCAGCAAGACCGCCAGCCATTGCAGGGTGTCGAGGCGTTCCCCGAGTAACACTCCTCCGGAGGCCAGCGCGAACACCGGTGTGAGGAAACCGAGTGTGCTGAAACCGGTGAGGTCTTCCCTGTTGGCGAACCAGAAAAAAATGGAATAGGCCAGAGCGCTGCCCAGCAACGAGGCGTAGGCCATCTGAACCCACTCTGAAGCTGTCCAGGGAGGAATCAACGCCGTGCTGGGATCCAGCCCGTGCCAGGCGAGGAGAGGCAATCCCCCCAGCACCATGTGCCACCCGGTCACTGCCACCGGATCACTGTTCTTACAGGCGAAACGGCACAGCACAGTGCCCAGAGCCATCGCCAGCGCCGCCAGAAGCATCCAGCCAGTCCCCTCCTGCCAGCCCGCCTGCAGCTCGGACAGATCAGCCTGCAGCCACCAGTGCTGAAGAAGAGGTGCGGGCACCCCAAGACAGACAATCCCGGCGAGTCCGACCACAAGTCCGATCCAGCCGATCGGATTGATCGATTCCGCGAACAGCCAGCGCGCCAGCAGAGCCACGATCAGCGGCTGCGAGTCGATCAGCACCGATCCAAGCCCGGCACCGGTGCCCTGCAGGCCCTTGGCCAGAAACAACTGAAAAAGAAACGCATCCACGAGCGTGAACAGCAGGAACCAAGTGCGATCTGCCGAATCAATCTTCAGTGGTCTGCCGAGGTAGGGAACAGCGACAAGCAGCACGATGCCCGCCGGAAGCAGCCGCAGACAGGCCACCAGAGGAGCACCGCCAGAACGCACCAGAGGGGCCATTGCCGCCATGGCGGTGCCCCACAGGGCGAAGGGCAGCACCATCAGCAACCAGCGCTGCAACGTCGACATCGAAATACGCAGACAGGGTCCTTTTTAAGATCCGGCGAGTTGAACAGAGGATCATGGGGTGGCTTTGGCGCCGCAAGTCCAAACGCCGCATGGCGCGCATCGTGATTGAGGGGGCGATCAGCAGCTCGACGCGACGCAGGGTGCTGAAGGCTCTTCGCGACGTGCAGGAACGGGAGTTCCCGGCACTCCTGCTGCGCATCGACAGTCCGGGAGGAACGGTCGGCGACAGCCAGGAGATCCATGCAGCCCTCCTGCGTCTGCGCGAAAAAGGCTGCAAGGTGGTGGCCAGCTTCGGCAACATCTCCGCGTCCGGAGGTGTTTATGTGGGCGTGGCAGCCGATTCGATCGTGGCCAATCCCGGCACCATCACCGGCTCGATCGGGGTGATTCTGCGAGGCAACAACCTGTCCGAGCTGCTGGCGAAGGTCGGCGTCCGATTCGAGACGGTCAAGAGCGGAGCCTTCAAGGACATTCTGTCCCCTGACCGGGCTCTCAGTCCTGAGGAGCGTGAGCTGCTGCAGAGCCTGATCGACAGCAGTTACGACCAGTTTGTTGGAGCGGTGGCCGAAGGCCGTGGTCTGGACAGGGACACGGTGCGAACCTTCGCAGATGGGCGTGTGTTCAGTGGAGCGCAGGCCAAGGACCTGGGGCTCGTGGATGAGCTGGGAGACGAGGAACAGGCTCGGTTGGTGGCAGCCCGTCTGGCCGAGCTTGATGAAGAGCGCTGCCGACCGGTGACCCTGGGCAAACCTCGCAAGCGCCTGCTGCAAGGTCTTCCTGGATCAAGCCTCTTACTGAGACTCGATCAGTTGCTGACCACGGAACTGGAGCTGAGCGGCCAGCCCCTCTGGATGCACAGACCATGACGGCACCTCGGCTGCTGCGGGGCCTGCGCGGAGCCACAACCTGTGCTGAAAACAGCGCTCACGCCATCCATGAGGCTGTCGCCGAGCTGGTGGACGCTCTGATGGACATGAACGCACTCGATCCAGACCAGCTGGTCTCCGTGACGTTCTCCGTGACCGCCGATCTGGATGCCAGCTTTCCAGCAGCGACGGCACGCCGCCGATCGGGCTGGGAAGACGTGGCCCTGTTGGATGTTCAGCAGATGGCCGTCCAAGGGGATCTTGCCCGTTGTATCCGTCTGCTGGCTCACGCCTGGATTCCTTCCGACAGGTCGCTTCACCATCCCTACCTGCGGGGAGCATCACGATTGCGCCCGGACCGATCTGGTCACAACTGACAGATCAGGGGCCGACCCCCGAAGCACCTGCGTTCGCAAGATTCTCAGGACAATTCATTCACGAACTTCGGCATTCGCGCCGACCGCTATCGAAACACGATGAAACGACATTGTTCTCCCACCTCCAGACGCCGCGCAGGACTGGCAGCTCTGATCGGTTGCGGTGTCCTCGGCGGAGCGGCTCTGCTGCCCCTTTCTGCACCCCATGCCGTTGCTCAGAACACCCCTTCCCTGCTGGAATTCCGATGGGATTCAGGAACTGGATATCGCAAGCTCTACTTTGTCCAGTCCAGTCAGCGCCGCCGTGAGCGTTCGGAGTACTTCTTCATGCTGCGCAAAAAAGATCGCAAAACCGCGATCCTCAAGCTGAGCATCACGGTTCCCAGCTATTTCAACGCTCGCATCCGTCCAGAGGCACTGACACTCTGCAGGATGTCGATGGGAGGAATGCTCTCAAGAAGCAAGTGCAAGGAAGTGCTGCCTGCGGTCTTCGAGGTGAACGAGAAACAGACAGCCATCGAGGTCTTCCCCGACACTCCGATCCCGACCGGCGGAACCTATGCCGTGGTGATGAATGTGTTCAACCCGAGCCAGGGCGGAATGTTCCAGTTCAATGCTCTTGCGCAGGCCCCGGGGGACGTTCCTGTGTCCGGCTACCTCGGCAGCTGGCTTGTGGATATCGACTGACCCTGACTGATAAAGTCCATCCTTGACGAAAGGCCGGACGCCGTAAAAAACCCATGACGAAGCGAACTCTTGGAGGCACAAGCCGTAAGCGCAGACGTGTTTCAGGTTTCAGAGTGCGCATGCGGACACACACTGGTCGTCGCGTGATCCGTAGCCGCCGCAAGCGCGGCCGTTCACGCCTGTCCGTTTGATTCCCGCATGTTCCAGCGATGGTCCTGCCGGCATCCATGCGTCTGCGTGGCCATCGCTGCTTTGATCACCTGCACCGGAGAGGCAAGCGCTTTCACGGCACCCTGATGGTGCTGCGCAGGGCTTCTGCCAGCCATGGCCTGCTCCGCCGTCGGACAGCTGCGCGTCAGTCGAATGTCCCATTCGCATCGCCGACCTGCAGGGTGGCTGTGGTGATCAGCAGCAAGGTCAGCAAGCGCGCCGTGATCAGGAATCGATTGCGGCGACGCCTGCATGATCATCTGCGCGCAAGATTTGGACATGCTCCGGAACATGCCTCTGTCTGGCTTCTGATCAGTTTGAAGCCCGGAGCGGCCACAGAGGATCACGGCTTGCTGGAAGAATGCGACAGATTGCTCGAACAGGCGGGCCTGAAGCCATGACCAGCTCCATCAAGGAAGACATTTTTTACGAAGGAGGTCCTGCGAAGGGTGATCTCATCTTCAACATCCTTCTGGGTTTTACCCTGATCGCTCTGCCATTCACGGTGGGCGCCATCGTGCGGGCTCTCTGGTTGCGATTCCGCATCACCAGCCGGCGAGTGTCCGTGAGTGGTGGCTGGATGGGCAAGGACCGCAGCCAGGTGGTCTACAGCCAGATCCGTGAGGTGCGCTGTGTTCCCCGCGGCTTTGGCGCCTGGGGCGACATGGTGCTCGTGCTCACGGATGGCTCACGACTTGAGCTTCGTTCAATGCCTCGCTTCCGGGAGGTTGAGGCCTACATCCAGGAACGCATCTCAGGCAGGAGCGAATCCGCCGGTTCCAGCAGTGAGAGCATTCCTAACAAAGGCTTTGCTGCCTGATCCTGCACAGTCGCGCAACGGCATCGACGCTGTTGCACACTGGCATCACCCTTCACCGCCCATCGGAACGCCATCGTGATCGGTTACATCTCCGACAATCTGCTGCTGCCGATCCT
>NYZI01000111.1 GCA_002687115.1 Cyanobium sp. ARS6 | reverse complement strand
TTGGCAAACAGACTCCGTGACGCGCTCGCCATCGGGCTGTTCGTCGTGTTGGCCGGATACGTGGGGTACAGCGGTTTTCGACTGGCCCTGCTGCTCTGGCAGCGCTTTAGCTGATTTCGCTCCCCTCATTCCTGCATCTTTCCCATGGCCGCCGATCCCCTCACTCCAGCCATCAGCGATCGCATCTGTCGTCACATGAATGACGACCACAGTGATGCGGTGCTTCGCTACGCCCACCATTACGGAGGACTGACATCAGCAACGGCAGCCACGATGACGGGAGTCACCGCGGAAGCCATGACCCTTGAGGTGAATGGCGAGACCGTCAGCATTCCGTTTGATCACATCCTTACCGACAGCGAGGACGCACATCGAACGCTCGTGGGCATGCTGCGGGCCATGCCTGCCGGGGCTGAACAAGGGGAACCCTGAATTCAGCTGCAGAAGTGCCTTTTGCTGACATCCATTCGGAATTGTCTGAAGGAGCTGCTGCTCGAACCGAGCTGTGCGATCTGCAAGCGGCGGACCCAGCGGGAATTGGACCAGCCTGATCTGTGTGAGGCCTGCCGACATCGGTTCGGTCTCGCGGAGGCAGCACTCAAGGGAGCGAGCCCACTGCCCTGGCGCGCAGCCTCCTGGTACGAGGGCGACATGCGCGGTTTAATCCTGTCGCTGCGGCGCGATCAGAACTTCAATGCGCTGCGGGCACTCTGCACGGTCCTCCAACTTGACCTGCCACGACAAATCCTGCTGGTGCCGATCCCCGGGTGGAAATCGAGAAACAGAGCCAATCCACTGCCGGAACTGATGTGTCGCTGCCTGGAGCGTCAATCAATGCAACTTCTGCAGAGGTGCCGGCCCACGGTTGGCCAACACCGACTCAATCGCAGGCAGAGAGTCAGCAATCAGTGCAACAGCTTTGGGCTGCGGCCTTCATCGACGCAGGAGCCGATGCATCCCGGAGCAACGCCTCCGAACGAGGAGGTCTGGCTGGTGGATGACATCGTCACGACTGGCGCCACCGTCTTGGCGGCACAACAAGCACTTCTTTCTGCAGGAATCGCAGTCCAGGGCGTGCTCTGTCTGGCCAGAACATCAAGGGGGGTTCCACCCCGTGATTTAAGATTTGAATGTCGCGTGGACAACGCGCCGGGATAGCTCAGTTGGTAGAGCAGGCGACTGAAAATCGCCGTGTCCCCAGTTCAAATCTGGGTCCTGGCACCTTTCTTAAGCGTTAAGAGAGCACCGAATGGTTCCTGAAAATGGAGCTGCTCGGTGCTTTTTATTGGCCGACATCTTCAGAAGCCATGCACCCCTGTGGCGGACGTACATCAAACGAACTCACAAGGGCTCGAACGCACCGACTGAACACAAAAAAACGGGATGGCTTCCCGGACCATCCCGTTGCCCCCTGCTTGCGTCATCCAGCTTCCAGTAGACCCTCCTGAATGAGAAACCACAGTTTTGTGTATCAAGCAGATACACAAAGTTGTGAAAGGCACATTTTGGGCACCATTGCAGGATCGAAACGCTTCGTCGTTGATCCTCCCATCGGCAATCAACTGTGACAGGCCACTAATGAAAGCCTTGCTTCCCCGATGGACTGCTGAATTTCTGTTGAAAGAACAAACACACCAACATGTGTGTATGAGTGTGGGGGTGGGGTATCGGCGCTGGCGATTCGGTTCTGGTGAAGAGAGCGAGACATAGAATTCGAATCCCTACGCCAAATCCCAGGTCAACGAGGGACCTGCCGCCAAAGCAGTCCATCAGTCAGATCGCGGTGTGGGAGCAACAGGAGATGAGTTTGCCGATTGGCAATGTCATGACCGTTGCTAAACCAGTTGGAACGTTTGGGAGTAACAGTCTCACCACTTCCAGGGCAACCATTGGTTATGGCCTATTGCAGCATCGCTCCTTGATTCCAGTACCGATTCACGACGATCGTCACTTCAATAACGCCGACGGATTCGCCATGGTGTTCGATCCAGCCTGGAAAGAATGTCTCAAGCGCGGCGAGCTTGAAGAAAAATCAGTTGATGAAAAAATCGAAACCGTGATCCGGTGTTTGCATGATCACCCTTTTGTGCAGTCCGAGCCTGAACAGGCTCGTCAGGTCGCTCGGTTCAGAGTGCGCCTGCTTGAGCTATGAACAGCCTGAATGTCATTGAACGAAAGCATCAGGCACTTAACAGATTGAACTGATCATCTCTGTCCTGATCATTGTCGTCTTCATCAGCAGAATCGATCTGTGGGTCATCCACATAGACCGTTTCGTTCAGTGAAGGCGCAAGGTCAGGCTCATCGAGATCCTCACGGTCAGAGACTTGTCCATCAACGCAGGCAAGATTCATCTCGGCGGCGGCTTCAGTCACGAGTCCGCTCCCCTGTTCAGGAGCATCTTCGTCGAGCAACAAGCGAAGATGCCTGAGGCGATCACCACTGTCATCAAGCAGCTGCTGACTGGCTTCATCCTGTCCAGAGTCTGTTCCATCAGACCAAGCATCCAGATGCAGCTGCTCGAAACGCTCCTCCAGTGCAAGCAATCGCAGGGTGAGTGACTCGGCAATCTCACTGACAGCATGCAGCTGACGACTGAGCTGCTGGAGCATCACCGACTTGGATTCAGCTGCTGCCATGAGTCATAAACATTGGCGGACTGATCGTATCGATCATGTAAGGGTTGTCCAGGAGTGCTTGCTGCCACTGCAAACCCCATCGCTCAATCCAGCTTCCGGTGACATCCATGCCGATCGACACCAGGGATTCCGAACAGTACCGATACAGTTCCCAGGGCTGGACTTGAGCGATGAATGGATCACAGCAGGCCAACCTCATGTCATTGATCGAGGGGGTCGGAGACGAGAAAGAGCAGCTCCACTCGATCGGGGATCAGATCCTTCGACTCAATCTGAAACCCGATGACCTGCAGCTCTGGCAGGACACCTTTGCCGCCATGGCAGAACCAGGGAATGTTCTGCTTGCCTGCGAAAGCGACGCCTGCCCCCTAGAAGCGACCAAACTCACCTGGGTGGTTGGCGCCGCCATCCGCAGCACGGCAGTCAGATCAGCATCCGACGTTGGATCACTGCTGAAAAATCTCGGGGTGTGTGGCCCAATCGCGGATGCCATCCCTCATCACTGCCCGGGGGTCGGACTTGAGATCGCATGGGCTTTCTATCTCGAACGTCACGGCTGGCTGACCGCATGCCCGATTCTTCCGGTCGCGTTGAGAAACAACACTGTTCATCCGTGAGCTCCTCTTCAGCTGAACGAATCAAAGAGCTCGCCAGGAAATCGAAGGTGTGTGGCCTCAGCGAGGATCCCAGCCTTCCAGAAGAACTGCGTGATCTGATCCATGAGGCCGATCAGAATCAGCGCCTGCTCCACGATGAGGAGATTCAGTTCTGTTGTCGTTGGTCAGGCCTTGAAGCCGCGCCTCTGACTGCATTGCAACAGCAGGTGCCCGATCTTGTTGACCAGGCGCGGGCGGATCTTCTGAGCGAGCAACCGCAGCTGGTCCAACCAGGCGGGAAATTATTTCCGCAGGATCGGGCCGATGCCTGCTGGCGCGACTGCTTTCATTTTCTGCGGGTCAGCATTTACGGAACTGCCTTACGCAAGACCGACATCACCGACAGGGATGGCATAAGAAACCTGGCTGAGCTTTATGCACAACTCGATGTTCCAGTCGCTGCATTGCTGGTGGCTCTCGATCGCCTGCGCCTTCACTCGGTAGCGAGTTACAGCAGGCTTGGCGCTGATGCGGATGCGGATGCGGATGCGGATGCTCAAGCATTGGGCGACACCTTGTGCCATCTCTGCAACATGATTCGCAAGGAGATGAAGAGACACGACGGGTCGCGACAGCACCTCAGTGAAGCAGACATAAAATGAGCATTGTTGACTGAGCATTTCTACGGATGGCGCTTCGGCTGCTCGACTACCCGCTCACAAGCCAGAACAATCGTGTCGGCGATCAGGGTGGCCTGAAGTCAGAGCTGAATCGCGCCACATTTCCCAGCCGCGAAGATCGAGACTTCCAGATCGAGCAGGCCTACCGGCAGATCTTCTTTCACGCCATGAAATGTGATCGTGACGTGAATCTTGAATCACAGTTCCGTGATGGAAGCATCACAACACGGGACTTCATCCGCGGATTGCTGCTGTCAAGACGTTTCCAGGAAGGCTACGTGGCCTGCAGCACGAACTACAGACTCGTTGACCAGGTTGTCGGACGCGTCCTTGGTCGGGAAGTGCACGGTCAAAGTGAACGAATCAGCTGGTCAATCCTGATCGCAGAGAAAGGCTTCAGCAGCTTTGTTGATGCGGTGCTCGACAGCAGCGAATATCTGGATTCATTTGGTTATGACGATGTTCCAAATCAGCGTTCAAGAGTCATTCCAGGAGCCTCAACAGGCGTGATGCCGATCTACCAGCAATTTCCTCGCTACGGCAGCGACTGGAGAGATCGACAATGGGATCAGAAACTACAGGCCAGAATTGAAATGGAAACTCTGGCCCCTGCTTATATCCAAACTCCAGAGTGGGCCAAGAAGGCATGGCTCGGTCTGGCTGCAATTGGCGCCTTTGAACTGATCAGAGTCCTTCTGATTGTGGCCGGAGAAATGTATGGCACTCGCTGAGTGAAGCTTGCCAGATCCAGATATTCATGCAGTTCACAACCAACAACTGAGACAGTCGTTATCCCGATTGCCTCGCGAGACACACTGAATGCTTTCGATTGAAAGAGCCATCCAACACGAGAAACAGCGTCATTTGATAACGACCAATCACCAACAAAACCGTTCATCAAGAAGCATTAAGCCTTGGGTCCTGCTGATCGAGAAAATCAACGAAGTTTGAGAAAACATTTTGTTGCAAGCCATGTGACTTAAGGGGACTCATCTGAAAACGCAATTATTGTCAGTGCACAAATATCCCTTTGAGATCAGCAATGGTCGCCATCAAGCCGACACGTGATTTCACGAGCCTGAACCGCGTCTCCTACGCCGCAGGTAATTCCACGAAAACATTTCAAAACACGGCGACCAATCTCTACCGACAGGAAAGTGAAAAAGGCAACTTGATCGCGCGAAAGGGCCAGGCAGCGTCAACCACAGAGCAATACAAGGAAAATCTCTGTTCCGCAATGGGCATCGGTATTGGGCCAAGGGTCCACAGCGAATGCCCTTTCAGCAGTATTAATGACCAATATGCATCCAATGGAAGAGAGGCTCTAGAGACAGCCATCGCAGCGAGCTACAAGCAGGTTTTCGGGAACCTCGGCCTCATGGGCAGCCAACGCTGCACTGAACTGGAATCGCAACTCAGCAACGGCGACATCAGCGTGAGAGATTTCGTGGCTGGCCTCGCCAAGTCAGATCTCTACAAAGAAAAGTATTTTCATCGTGTTTCACCGATTCGTGGCATTGAGTTGAACTACAAGCATCTGCTTGGAAGACCTCCCATCAACCAATCTGAGGTGAGTGCCGCCATCGCACTGATCGCGGAGAGAGGATTTGATGCGTTGATCTACAAGATCACCCACTCCGGAGAATATCTTGAAGTGTTTGGAACAGACACTGTTCCCTATCCCCGAGCCTGGACTTCGGCGGCAGGAGCTTATTGCTCAACATTCACCAATCTCGCCAGAGTGACTCCAGCCAATGCCGCATCAGATACAACGATCGAAGGGCGCAGCCAGCTGGTGATGGAATTCGGCAACGCTCGGAAGATTTCCGAATCAGGTTCCGGATACGACGTGAGTGGATTCGTTTACTCCAAGGCAGTCAAAGACCCATACAGCGGTGCATTCCAACGGATGTATCAGTCTAAAAATGCAAAAACCTGGGCATAAATAAGGAATCTTCTGCTCCATTATCATCTAATCCAACGATGAATGAGATCGCAAAGCACCGGACCTTGTCAGGCCGGTGCTTTTTAGTGTTTTCAAATCAAAACCCAAAAAGGGTCTTGAATCAGTAACTATTCATGGTGGCTGTCGAACTGCAACAGCGTTAAAAGAAGAACAAGGATCAGCGAGACCAAAAATGATCACGCTTTTGCTTCATTCATTAATAGTATTCATCACAGGGAGAGGTAATCTCCTGTCAATGCAAACGCGGAGGCTCATCCACTGACGTCACCATTCATCGATCTTCGTAACTGGACGGCACCTGAAACTCAGACTCCTGAAGGAGCACAGGGTTCAGCAGTGGATGCACGAGGCTCCGATTGGAGCGGTCATGATTTGGGACAGCGTGATCTGAGCGGAGCTTTGCTCTGCCGTTGCAACCTGCGTGGCACTGATCTGAGCGAATGCAACCTTGAAGGCGCGGATCTGCGTCTTGCGATATACGACTCGAACACCAAGTTCCCCGAAGATTTTGATCATCAGAACAGTGGGGCCGTTGGTCCAGGAGCAAAGCTGAATGGTGCATTTCTGAACAACGCAGATCTGAGAGGGGTTGACCTGCGCAAAGCCGTCTTGATGGGCGCCTATCTCAGTGGGACCGATCTCAGCGGAGCCATTCTCGATGGCACGGCCATTGCTGGTGCAGATCTTCGCCATGCAAACCTGCGAGGCGCGATGTGCAGAGGCACGCGCTTTGGAACCAGTCAGCTGGATATGGCCGATTTCCGAGGCGCAGACCTGGAGGATGCAGCTCTCGACTGCGTTGAATCCATCCGGGGAGCTGATTTCAGTCTTTGCCGGGGGCTCGACCAGCAACTGGCGTCACTGCTGAACCGTGAAGCCCTTGAACTTGATCAATGGAACCCTTTAACACGCAGCTCGACACGGACAAGCCTGGAATCGCTGATAGCTGAAAATGATTCGGCGAAACAAAACTGAGGCCTGCTTCAGACCCCTTCCAGGAGCACTGAATTGTCACGTCACGCAATATTTAGACACATTTGATTGAGCTTTATAAAGAACGCGCTCGCGGGAGGAGGATCTGACTGACGATAGGTCCGCGAATATCGCGAGAACCTTCATGCCCTTCGGTCCTGCCTCGCTTTTGGGGGTCGAGCGCTTCTCGGACGAGAGTGAAGCACCCCTCGAACTG
>NYZI01000110.1 GCA_002687115.1 Cyanobium sp. ARS6 | reverse complement strand
GGATTGGTTCCCCCTGCGCAGGGACACTCTCTGTTGCAAGAGAGCGGGCCCGAGTCATGAGCGTCGGACCTACGCGCAGAAGTGTTTAGCAGATCGCCTTATCGGCGAGCATTTGTCACCTAATGGTGTTCGTGCAGGCCTTCACCGATGTAGAAGGCTGCAAGCGTTGCAAAGATCAGAGCTTGAATCGCGCTGGTGAAAAGTCCCAGCAGCATCACAGGCAGGGGAACGATTAAAGGGACCAGATAAACAAGAACTCCAACCGCAAGTTCATCAGCGAGAATGTTTCCGAAAAGACGGAATGACAGGGAAAGAGGTTTTGTGAATTCCTCAATGATCTTGAAGGGAAGCATGATCGGAGTCGGCTCTACATAGAGCTCGAAAAACCTCAGCCCCTTCTTGCTCAAACCCGCATAGAAATAGGCGAGAGAGACGAGCAGAGCCATCGCAACGGTGGTGTTGATGTCTGCCGTAGGAGCACCCAGTTCACCTTCAGGAAGTTCAAAAACTTTCCATGGGATCAGGGCACCACCCCAGTTGCTCACAAAAATGAACAGGAAGAGGGTTCCGATGAAGGGCAGCCACTCTCGATAATATTTTTCTCCGATCTGATCACGAGCGAGATCACGCAGATAGTCCCAGAGAAATTCGAGCAGGTTCTGCACACCCCTTGGGTCGCGATCCAGCTTGCGAGTCCCAACAAGGACGAGAGCAAGGAGTGCGCCGATCAGGATCCAGGAACTCAGAAAAACCTGGCCGTGCAGGTTGAGATTACCGATCTGCCAATACAGATGGTTCCCAACCTCCAGTTCAGCGAAAGGCAGTGTGTAAGGCAGCAAAGCCATTGAATGCAGAAGGGGATGCGCTAATTCAGCCGTCGATGACGGTCTGAAGGATCAAGGCGGGTTTATAGAGAAGGAAACCGATGAAAGCTGGAAGGATCTCGAGCTGGGGGAACTTGGCCGCTGCAACAACGAGCAGCACAGGCACAACCAGCTGAAAACGACCAACTTGACGGGAACCTCCGCCGAGCCGAGCCACACTGCGGGCGAGAAGACGCAGGTAAAGAACACCAGCGCATGAACCCACCAACAGGCTGCGGGCAACCATGACGTCGAAACCAACCAGCGCGATGAGGAACGCAACCAGTGAAACCGCCAGGGTGGCCAGCATCAGACGTTGTTGAAGCCTGGCGTAATCACCCATTCCAGAATCGATTGCAACGGAAGCCGCTGTTGATTCGGTGGAGTCGTTAGCCAGCAAACAATGCCTGAGGAAGCGCGCGGAATCTATCACGCGTTTTCTCACGCTCAGGTTCTGATGGCCTCTAGAAGCAGCAGCCGGCGCGACAGGAGACCTCTGGCGACGGAGGCGGTCTCCGGCCCGAATTCCAGCTCACCCAAACAGGTTTCTGGACGTTGTTCAACCGCTTCCAGCAGTGCCAGTTCGGATTCGGAGAGCGCTATCGGCTCAAGATCAGGGCCCAGAAGACTGGATGAAGGCCATCCCCACAGACAGGACTGTCGTCTGCCGAAGGCCTGGAGCAAAACAGCATCGTCTTCCCAGACGTTGGATCGCACGGATCGTTTCGCCACGAAGAACTCGAAATGACTGATCTCCGGATCGAGGTCTTCGACAAGCAGCCACTGTTCACGCTGTGGAAGCATTTCTGCTCGCTGAAGAAGTTCCCCTGCAAGCAGACGGTTCAGATCCCATACAGCGGGATTCGAGAAGCCGGCGAATTGCAGGCCGGCGGCATCGATCAAGCCGAACAGGCGACTGAGGTCATAACTGGTCTCCTGGGGGTGGAGATACATGTCAGCAAAATTTGCGTCCGCTGCGGTATCAATCAGCCAGCGTTGCTCATGGTTCTGACGCAAGCGGTTGCCCTCCGGCAGAACCTCGAACAGCTCTCGGCCGAGACGAAGACCTTCGGCGCCGCAACCAGCGCCCAAACGGGACAGCGCACGCTGGGTTCGATGAATCTCCCAGCGTCCTGCGTCGGCGTAGAGGAACAGGTGAATCAATCCTGTGTCTGCCAGAAGCGACTCCAGGGCCTTCAGGCCCTCAAGCGGCTCGCGCAGGTGATGCAGTACACCCACGGAATTGATGTAGTCGAAAGGTCCCTCGCCCTGAAGATCAAGAAGGCTGCGCTGCTCCTGGCGCAACCCCTTGACTTGATCCGCCGCACCTGATCTCCTCAGCCGTTCGCGAGCAAGCTCGAGCGCTCCGGCACTGATATCCACCGCGAGAACCTCCGCTCCCGGGTTGAGATGGCAGAGGTAATCAGTACTGACGCCTGTCCCACAACCTGCATCGAGAATTTTCGGGGAAGCGGCTTCATCGGCACTTGAGGGCACTGCGCCATGCACAGCTGCCAAAACGCTCTCCAGACACCAGCGCCAGTTGTAACCCGGAGGCGGTCCGTCCTGCAGTGGATCCCCGGGATATGGGAAACGGTCATAAAAATCACTCACAACAGGAGTGGCGGCATCCGAGGGCTGGGGGTTCATCGGGGCGTCGGTTTCCGATCTCATTATTTAGGTTTGGATCGTTTCAGGGCGGCCATCAGAAAAGGGCTGAAGGACAAACCCCTGCAAACATTTGTTCATGCCGGATCAGGAGCCCTTAGGACGAGCCGTAACGTGGCCGAATCCGGCTTGCTCCCGTTCATGACCGTGACCGCCAGCAGCGGCAGCCCAAGGGTTTCCCCCCAGCTGTTCGACACCCTGCCGCTCTCCAGCGTTCGTCAGGCGGAACAGCAGGACCGTTTTCCGGATGGGGGCGAACTCGACACGCTGATCACGTTCTTCCGCAGCGGCAATGACCGCCTGGAAGCGTCAAAGATCATTGCCGCCAATGCCGAAGCGATCGTGGCCCGCGCGGCCAACAGGATCTTCGTCGGAGGAACTCCGCTTTCGTTCCTCGAGGCGCCGCTCAGCACAGGCGAGGTGTCCAGAACCCAGGCCGTCGATGCCGCCCCGCTGGCCGCCGACCAGGCCGCCTTCGAGCAATCCGTGCGCACCTTCACGGGTGACAGCGGTGTCACCAAGCGCGGCAATTTCTTCACCCGGCTTTTCGATGTCTCAGGCGGCGATGCCGATGTACGTGTCGTTCTGCCCACCGGCTTCACCGCCATCAGCGTGGCCAAGTATGGCCCTGCTTTCATGCGCAAATCGGTGCGCGACCTGGGCTGGTTTCTCCGCTATGTGGGCTATGCCTTGGTGGCCGGAGACCCGAGCATTCTTGCGGTGAACACGCGCGGGCTGCGCGACATCCTTCTCAAAAACTGTTCTCTGAACGCCACCAACGTTGCGCTTCAGGAAATGCGAGGAGCCTGTGTAGAGCTGCTTCGAGAGAGCCCTGAGGCACGCCGACTCACCATCGACTGCTTCAACGTGCTCCTGAAGGAGCTGGCCATAGCCACACCCTCCACCAAACAGAAGCTCGGCAGCCCTGTCAGCCAAGGGCTTCAGCTTCCGGCGATCTACTCCCTTGCTGCGGAAACATCACAACGCTTTGAAATGCGCCCTGGCCTTTCGGGTGCGGAAAAATCCGAAGTGATCCGTGCGGCCTACAGACAGGTTTTTGAACGTGACATTGCCAAGGGCTATTCACAGAATCCCTGCCGCTCAGAAGCCAGTCAGCTGGTGCAGGGCAAGATTTCGATGCGGGAATTCATCCGCGCCTTGGGCAGAAGCAAGGAATACCGGAATCAGTTTTACGGACCTTTTGTCAACAGCAGGGTGGTGGAGCTGGCCTACCGCCATTTCCTCGGACGAGGCATCAGTTCTCTTGAGGAATTCCGCAAAGCTTTCTCAATCGTCAGCGATCAGGGCCTGAACGGTCTCGTTGATGTGATTGTGAACAGCAGTGAATACGCACAGACCTTCGGGGAGGAAACTGTTCCGTATCTGCGTGATCTGGGTGAAGAAGCTCAGGAGAGCGCTGGCTGGGGGTCCAACCGGCGACTGTTCCGCTTCAGCGCTCCGTTTGAGGGAGCACCTCAGTACGTCACGCTCTATGCCTCGTACCGGCAGCCACTTGCTGACCAGCATGTTTACGGGGGCGGCAATGATCCGGTCGGCAATCAGTACGGAGCGATCTTCCCTTCAGACACCGCTTCGGTGACGACGCGTCCTGCACCCTTCAGCTATGACACCCGCCGCCTGCTGGTGAGCAACGGCATGGCGCAACCGGGACAGATGGACAGTCCTCAGTTCCGGGGCAGTCGCCCGCGCAAGGTGGGACCAAGGGTGGTTCGACTCCAGCAGATCTCCACTGGCGGTTCGGCGCTTCCACGCCGCGGCGGCCAGCCGAGTGTTCGCAACACCGAATCCTCCACCCAGGCGGTGATCAAAGCCGTGTACATCCAGGTGCTTGGCAATTCCGGCTACGACGGTGAACGCCTTAACTCCCAGGAAGCCCGTCTGGAAAACGGAGACATCAGCCTCCGTGACTTCATTCGAAGCGTGGCTCGCTCGGATGCCTTCCGTCGTCGCTACTGGGAAGGCCTTTACATCGCCAAGTCGATCGAAGTCATGCACCGTCGACTTCTGGGCAGACCCACCTTCGGTCGCTGGGAGATCGATGCTCTCTTCGACACCGCAGCTCGCCGTGGGTTTTACGGTTTGGTCGATGCCTTGATCGACAGCAAGGACTACAAAGACTGCTTCGGTGAAGACACCGTTCCCTATGAACGCTTCATTACTCCCAAGGACCTGACCACGCGCCGTGCTCCGGGATTACGCAGGGCATTGGATCCCTCGATCGGGTCCAGAGTCGATGTGTCAATGACACCTCGGCCCGAAGCGATCCGTCGGGAAGCATTCCGCTCCACAGGCGACGTCACCAAGAGAAATATCGCAGACAAGAATCAGCCGAGCCGCTTCGCCGGCAAGTGGACAGCAGACATCAGCGGCTTCACGCCCCCGGAACAGCTGGCAGCTTTCATGCTCCAGCGCACATCGGGCAATGCGGCATCCAGGAACCAGTTCTCAACTGCATCGTTCTCCAAGCGTGCAACAACTGGCCTTCAGGCTGCTCTTCCTCTGGGCGATGCCAGTGGCTACAGAAAACGTGGGGGCCTCCCCACACAGGCGTCACTTGCAAAGGTGTCCAGCGAATCGGAACTGAGGGAGATTCTTGATGCCACCTACCGACAACTGTTGAACCGCGTACCCCTGGAGACTGAGCGCCTCACCACAGCGGAATCACTGCTCAGAGATGGCCAGATTGATCTCGATGGCTTCGTTGAGTCGGTTGCTATGAGCGAGCCATTCCAGGATCGACTCTCACGGATGGCACCACTGCGGGCTGCTACAGCGGCAAGCATTGCAATCCTCGGCAGGGCCTCAACTCCTTCGGAAACAAGTCGCTTCCTTCAGGTGAGGGCGGCCTCAGGACAGCCCACCGCTGTTCGTAATCTGCTGGAACTCCGCGCTGAGATCGGTTCCGAACCCTCTGATGTGCCAGGGCTGAGCACTCTGAGCTCCCGCAGTGGAGTGCCACAGTCCACGATCACTCGAACGGCCAGCCTCTACGGCGGCAATGCCGGCCTGACCCCACGACCTGACGAAGCCCTCTGAGCGTTCCATTCAGAAGGTGGAATTGAAGCCTTATTGCATGGCTTTACGGCATTGATTAATTCTTGATACGGAGATATCAAAGCCTCTGTTTTTTGCTGATTTTTTTATAAACAAACAGACCTACAAAATCAGCAAGAAGCTCAAATTCAGCCGCTTACACTGGCAATGAAGATCTGTTACCAGCGCACATCCTCTCCCTTCTGCTGCCTGAGAATTAAGGAGGTTTAACGGCTCCTGGCCCTGCGAGGAGCACGAATTCCATAACGGAAGATCAACAGATACAACATCTGAAGGCCTTCCGACTCGGATCTCCGCGATCCGAGGTCCCGCGGCCCTTAAGCTGCATCCCGATCTCAATCGAGATCACCACACCACTCACCGGATATCGGCCTCCTACGGGCGGCTGCTTGCTTCGAGGTAGAACTGCATGAGCATCGTCTCCAACTCGATCATCAACGCGGACGCCGAAGCCCG
>NYZI01000109.1 GCA_002687115.1 Cyanobium sp. ARS6 | reverse complement strand
CTGCAGGGCGAATTGATAGATTCTTACTGACGCGGCGGGCGTCGCCAAGTGGTTAAGGCAGCGGCTTGTGGCGCCGCTATTCGGGGGGTCGAATCCCCTCGCTCGCCCTTTCACCCCATTCAGCAGCCTTCCTGCTCAAGAGGTCATCAACGCCTGAAGCAGCTCTTCCGCTCCATGGCGGATGGGATCTTTGCAGGGAATTCCCAGACGTTCGCCGTACTGCTCGACGACTTCCGAAGCCTCCTGATCGTCCAGTCGTGCGGTGTTCAGTGCCAGTGCACGCACCTTGGGGCCTGCGGGGCTGCCGGCAGGCCGGGCGATGGCTGCCAGCGATTCGCAGATCGCAACAAGCTGCTCCAGAGGCGGTAAGGGGATATCCGGCAGCCGTTCAATGGTCGACTGCCGAGCGCGATGCACCATCATCAGCGCCGTTGGCTGACTTCCCCGCAACAACGGCAGGGTGGCCGTGGAACCGGGGTGGCAGAGCGAACCCTGACCTTCCACAAGCACCAGACCCTCCGGCGGCAGTGCCTGCGCAGCCGAAAGCACTGCTGTTTCCACGGCACCGGCGGCAAAATCAACCCGCACAGCATCAAGCGGGACCCCCTGACCACTAATCAGGATTCCCGCCTGACCGGTCCCCACAAAAGCGGAGGACACACCTGCGCGAACGGCAGCTTCATGCACAGCCAGACAGGCACTCATTTTGCCGACAGCCATGTCCGTTCCCACAGCCAGGATGCGCTGACAGGGGAGTCCCGCAGCGCGGGCTTTACCCACGCCGAGTCCGATCGGCTCACGACGCAGGTCCCAGATCCAGCGACCGGGGTGCAGCGCTGCCTGCAGCTCTAGGTCATCGTTCAGATAACTGTGCAGACCACTGGCGAGAGACAGACCGGCTTGGAGTGCCGCCAACACATCGGCTCTCACGACATCGGGTAATCCACCCCCTGAAGGAGCCAGACCGATCACAGCAGCCGCTGGTCCATGGGGAAGTGCTTCGGCCAGGTTGCGCACCACAGGCACTGACCTTGCAATCCCCGTCACGAGGTCAAGCCGCTGGCCTGCATGATCAGGATCGATGACGGCCACAATCGGGCCAGCTCGATGGCGCAACATCGCCAGTCCGGTTTTGCCCGTGAGAGACGACAGACCCCCGTGCTGCATCAGCACCAGCGGCAAATTAGCGAAGCCTGCAGGGCACTGAGTGACGGATTCAAGACTCAAACGAACGGGCCCGGAGCTGAACCTGGATCTAGCAACGCCGGTCGAGCTCTAGGTGCAGCAAGGATGCAAAGACAGACGCTGAAACTTGATCAACGACAAGACGCTCGGATTTCTGCTCTGAGAAACTCCACCGCCACGCAACAAAAAACAATAACTCAATAAAAAGTCACGATCTTTTGTGTCAACAGACGGCCCAAAAGCAGGTTTTCGGGATTAATGACACAGAACACTGTAGAAACTTGATTGTCATTCACCGCCAAAAAATACTTTTGTGTTTTCAGGAATATCGAGCAGCTGGGCAGATTAATGTTCTATTCAAAAGGCTGCGTTTCTCTGGAGGCACTGCTCATGTCCAAAGGACTGAAAGAGGCAAGTTTTCTGGGTGCGACATTCCTTTTAGGCCTTGCCACCCTGGAGGCACTACTTCATTTTGCCGGCTTCTGAACAACGTTCTGGAACCAGAAGTCCGCTGCATCGGCAGTGAGTGAAGCTGCTTACACAACAGACTTTTGGAGAGCCATGATCGACTGAGCCTGGCGCAGTCCAATCAGACCTCTTAAAGAAACCAAGAATTGCACCGATGAGCAGCTTTCTTGAGCAACGCATTTCCGAGAGGCGCTGCTCCAGTAATCTGCTCCAACCCCCTGCAGACATTGCCTGCAAACAAAATTGTTCATGAACAGCAGGACTCATGAACAACAGACTTCATGCAGCGAATGAACAACACCCACGACGATCGAGCCGTCGGAGCCAGTTGTTTTGATCAATGAATTGCAAGACAATTTCAAACTGAATTGACTGTTCGTCGCAGCAACAGAACAGTCCCGAATGCGAATTCCTGAAAACCATGCAATAATGACTTAACGCCGAAGAGCCCATAAGGGTCCACTGCGCGAGAACCGATAAGCCGAATTCAAATGAATCGAAGAGAAACAGCTCCCCACAGGGAGTGGAGAAAGCCTGGCAAGGCTGTCAAGACCTTTCAGATCACTGGCTACGAATCACCACAAAGACGAAGGTATTTGCGGGAACTTGCAGAGCAGGAAGTCAGTCAATCAGCCTGAACTTGTGCATCGCGGCTGATCCCCAGACCGGCAGCTGATGGCGGCGACAACTTGTCTTGATCGAGTGATAGCCCCTGAAAAGGGTCGTCAACAAGATTGAGATGACTGTCGAGGTCGGGCCACCGGATGAGCGACAACAGCTGACATGCCGCCCCGTTCAGCAATGCGCTGTCTGAATAACAGCCGACCATCAGATCAAGATCCAGTCGCCTCGCCACCCTTGCCATCAGCAAGGCTTCCGTCAGTCCTCCGGTTTTGAGCAGCTTCAGGTTGACCCCATCGACATGGGGAGCCAGGCGCAGCAGGTCTTGGAGATCCCAGCAGCTTTCGTCGGCCACAAGCGGCAGGGTGCAGTGTTCTCGCAAAGCCGCAAAACCCTGAAGATCCTCCTCTGGATCAAGGCTTGCAGCAATCGGTTGCTCCAGCAGAACAACCTCAGCAGCCATGAGCGATGACTGCATCTCTGTGGCCTGCTGGACGGTCCAGCCGCCATTGGCATCGACCTGAAGCTCGTGGACCACCCCCGTGGCCTGCGTGCGGGCCTGCAGCATCGACGCCACCCTCTCCAGCAGTGCCCTGTCGTGATCAAGCCCGTCTGGGCTGCCCAGCTTGAGCTTGATGCGGGTGGCCGGCAGTTGCTTCCACCAGCGCTCCAGCCGCTGTTGAACTCCCTCCACCGAAGCCAGACCGAGGGTGACGCTCGTTGCAACAGCGCAGTTGCCATCCAGGCTGAACAACCGCCAGACCGGTTGCTGCAACAACTGACCCCACCAATCCCAGAGCGCCAGATCGACAGCACATCTTGCTGGTGGAGACAGGCTGCTCAGCAGTTCATCACAAACGCTTCTGTTGGCAGGATCAATCCTGTTGAGGTCGGGCAGCAAGCTCTGGAGTTCAGCCTCGATGGTCTCCAACCCATAGGAGCGGTGACCTGTATCCAGACCACCGGTTTCCCCCCGGGAGATGATCCCGTCATGATCAAGGCACAGTTCAAGCCGTTCCACCGCAGAGGTGGTGCCACGGCTGATGGCCAGCGGAACCGCCTTGGTGAGCGGAAACCGACGCAGAGTCCAGCCCATCCAACGTGCGCACCGAACTTCAAGGTGACACAGGACCTCTGTGAACCACACTGAAGGAAGGTTCCATCGCCGGCGGTCCATCGGACGGCCCTCCGCCTTGACCGTCACCGCCTCTGCCTCAACCACTCAACTGCCAGGCCTGGAGCGGGGCAGCTACTGGATCACCACCTTCGGTTGCCAGATGAACAAAGCTGATTCCGAAAGGATGGCAGGAATTCTTGAGTCGATGGGCTATCGGGAAGCCACCGCTGAGCTGGATGCCGACCTGGTTCTCTACAACACCTGCACGATCCGCGACAACGCTGAACAGAAGGTCTACAGCTACCTCGGGCGCCAGGCGCGCCGGAAACGCATCAATCCCCATCTCAAACTTGTGGTCGCGGGCTGCGTTGCCCAGCAGGAGGGTGCATCACTGCTGCGGCGCGTGCCCGAACTGGATCTGGTGATGGGGCCGCAACACGCCAATCGACTGGAAACACTGTTGCAGCAGGTTGACGCAGGTCAGCAGGTGGTGGCGACTGAAGAGCACCACATCCTTGAAGACATCACCACCGCTCGCCGCGACAGCAGCATCTGCGGATGGGTGAATGTGATCTATGGCTGCAACGAACGCTGCACTTACTGCGTCGTGCCTTCCGTGCGCGGCAAGGAGCAATCGCGGCTGCCTGACGCCATCAAGTTGGAGATGGAGGGACTGGCGGAGCAGGGTTACCGGGAAATCACTCTGCTGGGGCAGAACATCGACGCCTATGGCCGTGATCTGCCTGGCATCACTGCAGAAGGACGGCGCAAAAACACACTCACGGACCTGCTCCATTACGTCCATGACGTTGAAGGAATTGAACGGATCCGATTCGCCACCAGCCATCCCCGCTACTTCACCAGGCGTCTGATTGATGCCTGTGCCGATCTCCCCAAGCTCTGCGAGCACTTCCACATCCCCTTCCAGAGCGGAGACAACGAGGTGCTGCAGGCGATGGCCCGCGGTTACACCATTGAGCGCTACCGCAGGATCATCGACCACATCCGTGAACGCATGCCAGAGGCCTCACTGAGCGCCGATGTGATCGTTGCGTTCCCCGGCGAAACCGATGCCCAGTTCAGACGAACCCTGAAGCTGATTGAGGAGATCTGCTTTGATCTGGTGAATACGGCCGCCTACTCACCTAGGCCCAATACCCCAGCGGCGGACTGGGACAACCAGCTTCCCGAGGAGGTGAAAGTGGCTCGTCTGCAGGAGATCAATGCCCTGGTGGAGCGCTGCGCCAAAGAACGCAACAGTCGCTACTCCGGCCGGGTCGAAGAGGTGCTGGCGGAGGGCATCAACCCCAAGGACCCGACGCAGCTGATGGGACGCACCCGCACGAATCGCCTGACGTTCTTCAGTGCGGAAGCTTCTGATGGGCGTCGCTGGGAACCTGGCGATCTGGTTCAGGTTCGCATCGATGCGGTTCGTTCCTTCTCTCTCAGTGGCACTCCTGTGCACGGCTGATACCTTTCGGCGCAGACCGTTGTAAAGCTTGCTCCCCCATGCCGACTTCCCAGATCCGCGTTGGCGTGGTGTTCGGAGGGGCATCCGGTGAACACGACGTGTCAATCCGGTCCGCCTCAACAGTGATCAAGGCTCTGGTCGATGCCAGCCAAGGCGAAAGGTTCCTGGTCACTCCTGTCTACATCGACCTCGAAGGGCGCTGGTGGCCGGAAACCATCGCCAGAAACGTGCTGGAGCGAGGCTCGGCACTCACCAATGAACAGCTGCCTCAGCCGCTTCCTGCCAGAGGGCTGCGCCAGTTGCCCCTGGACCCCGAATGTATCGATGTCTGGTATCCGGTTCTGCACGGACCAAATGGGGAGGACGGCACTGTGCAGGGTCTGTTCACATTGATGCAGCAACCGTTCGTGGGCTCCGGCGTGCTCGGATCCGCAGTCGGCATGGACAAGCTGGCCATGAAGGCAGCCTTCAGCGTTGCCGGGATTCCCCAGGTTCCCTATCTGGGAATCAACGCGGCTGATCTCAACAACCCGCAGCAGCTCGAACGCCTGCTGAACAGGTTGGAAGAGG
This sequence comes from Cyanobium sp. ARS6, assembly GCA_002687115.1. Lineage (GTDB taxonomy): Bacteria > Cyanobacteriota > Cyanobacteriia > PCC-6307 > Cyanobiaceae > Synechococcus_C. The sequence goes on along the minus strand of NYZI01000109.1, from coordinate 3,190 downwards.
AGCTCAGCTATCCCTGCTTCGTGAAACCCGCCAACCTCGGCTCATCCGTGGGGATCAGCAAAGTTCGTCATCGCGAGGAACTGCTGGCTGGCCTGCAGCTGGCGGCGAAACTCGATCCGCGTCTGGTGGTGGAACAGGGCGTCAAGGCCCGGGAACTTGAATGTGCCGTGCTGGGGCGAAAGGATCTGAGAGCTTCCGTGGTGGGTGAAGTGCGGTTTGATGCCGACTGGTACGACTACGAGACCAAATACACCGAAGGACGCAGTCAAACCCTGATCCCGGCGCCATTGTCCGATTCAGTCAGCCAACGCATTCAGGCCATGGCCCTCGATGCCTGCCGCGCCGTTCACGCCTATGGCCAGGCACGTGTGGATGTCTTTTATGACGAGGCCAATGACCAGATCTGGCTGAATGAGATCAACACCCTGCCGGGCTTCACATCCCAGAGCATGTATCCAACGCTGTGGGAGGCCTCCGGTGTTCCTTTGCCACAGCTGGTGGCGGAGCTGGTGAACACAGCGCAAGAATGAGCCGTCTGCCTCTGCTGCTGCCGCGATGATGCACGGTTTGCTCTGGTTTCCGCTGCTGTTGGTGTTCGTGCTGCTGGCGTCCCTGGGATGGCTGGAGCGGCGGCGCCAGAATCTGTTTCGGGTCTGGAGCGAATCATCCGAACTGGCCAAGCTCGACGGCTGCGGTGCAGCACGGCTGAAGAACGGTGAGCTGAGCTGGAGCAGTTTCCATGCGGGCAGCTTCAAGGATGAGGGCCGATTTGTGATCAAGACGCTCGAGCTGGTGGAGTTGATGTCGCTCTCATCGGGCGATGCACCACTGGCTCACGAATCACAGGGTCGATGCCGCCTGAGGCTCATCGGTGAAGGGCGGCAGATGGATGTGCCGTTCTCGGATGCGGAACGGGCCCGCCGCTGGATGGATCAGTTGATGGCGAAGGCGCGTTGCGACCTGTGATGGCCCGCTCGAAAGTCAACAAACAGGAGAGCAACACCAGCACTCCCCTGCCTCCGGGAGTCGAACGCCGGCGCAGGCTGCGCCAGGAGCGACGTCGGGAGCGGCTGATTCAGATCTGGCGCATCCTCCTGCTCGGCGGAGTCTCAGGCGGCTTGGTCTGGGTTCTGCTCAGCGCAGGCTGGAGCCTGCGCTCGCAGCAGCAGCTCACGGTGCGGGGCAGTGAACGACTGGGCAGCGAAGCGGTGGTCAAAGCCGCAGGCCTGCGCTTCCCACGCCCATTGATCACGCTGGAGCCAGGCCTTCTGGAGCGCCGGCTGCAGGCCGAGCTGCCGGTGCAGTCCGTGTCAGTCAAGCGACGGCTTGTCCCGCCTGGTCTGGACATCGAGCTGCAGGATCGACGTCCCGTGGCGGCTGCGAGCCGAATGGGAGCCCGCGGCAAGGAACAGGGGATGGTCGACTTTGAAGGGCATTGGATGCCGCTCACCGTCGCGCGCCAGGGTGAAGCCCCCGCCAGTGCGGTGCGTGTGGAGGGGTGGATTCCGAGCCGGCGCTCAATGATTGCTGCGGTGCTGGCGCAACGCGATCAGCTGGGCAGTCCTTTGAGTGAGATCCACATCGCTCCGGATGGAGACCTCAGCCTGCGCACGCAAACGCTTGGCCTCGTGCAACTGGGTTCGAATGAGCGGCTGCTGGATCAGCAGCTCCGCACGATCGCACTGCTGTCCAGCAGTCTTCCCGAAAATCTGCGGGGGAAAGCCAGCAGCGGCATCGATCTTTCAGATCCCTCCAAACCCGAATTACAGCTGAAACCAAGCCCGAAACAGAAAACCAGCAAACCCTGACCGGTCGTTGCACAGTGCTGAAACCACAACGAGTGTGATTTGAATTCGGCGATTGTCGCTCTCAGGGACATAATGCACACGCACTTGAGTGGTTCGACGCCGACGATGGAGATGGTGAACGGTCAGATGTCCCCTTCTCCTGACTCGGAAGGAATTCTTCCTTCCCAATCCGCCCGAATTGAAGTGATCGGCGTCGGAGGTGGTGGCAGCAACGCCGTGAACCGCATGATCCAAAGCGACCTTGAAGGGGTCGCTTACAGAGTTCTGAACACTGATGCTCAGGCACTGCTTCAATCATCGTCGGAACACCGTGTCCAGCTCGGACAGACCCTGACTCGGGGCCTTGGCGCCGGTGGTAACCCCAGCATCGGTCAGAAAGCTGCTGAAGAATCCCGTGCCGATCTGCAGCAGGCTCTTCAGGGTGCCGATCTTGTGTTCATCGCTGCCGGCATGGGTGGAGGCACCGGTACCGGTGCGGCGCCCGTTGTTGCTGAAGTCGCCAAGGAAAGCGGCGCCCTCACCGTTGGGATCGTCACCAAACCCTTCGGATTTGAAGGGCGACGCCGCATGCGCCAGGCCGATGAGGGCATCGCTCGGCTGGCTGAGCACGTTGACACGCTGATCGTGATCCCCAACGACCGCCTGCGTGACGCCATCGGCAGTGCTCCCCTTCAGGAGGCCTTCCGCAGTGCTGATGATGTTCTGCGCATGGGCGTGAAGGGCATCACTGACATCATCACCTGTCCTGGGCTGGTGAATGTCGACTTCGCTGACGTCCGATCGGTGATGACCGAAGCCGGCACTGCCCTGCTCGGCATCGGTGTCGGATCCGGTCGTTCCCGTGCCATCGAAGCCGCTCAGACCGCGATCAACAGCCCTCTGCTGGAGGCTGCACGCATCGATGGTGCCAAAGGTTGTGTGATCAACATCAGCGGTGGCCGTGACATGACCCTTGAGGACATGACCAGCGCATCCGAAGTGATTTATGACGTGGTCGATCCCGAAGCCAACATCATTGTTGGAGCTGTGGTGGATGAACGCCTCGAAGGTGAGATTCACGTGACCGTGATCGCCACAGGGTTTGAGAATGGTCAGCCCTATCGCACCGAAAGGAGCGTTCCGCGCGCAGCGACATCAGCTTTCACTCCTGCTGAGTCGCAGGATTCCGGGGCTCGCATTCCTGAATTTCTGAGACAGCGGCAGCAGCGGCCTGACGTTGATCCAAACAGCTGATCCGGGGCAGCTCCCGGTTCAAACCTGCTCCTGAGCCGCCGGAGCAAACCAACAATTGTGGTGACCCGGAGTCCACGCCTGTTCAGAGCATCCCGTGTGGCTGCTGCCTTCCGGTTCTGACCAAGTTTGGGCGTCTGAACCGCATAGGT
>NYZI01000108.1 GCA_002687115.1 Cyanobium sp. ARS6 | reverse complement strand
TGTGGTGTACATGGGTGCTGAAGACATGCGCCGTCAGGCTCTGAATGTGTTCCGCATGCGTCTTCTTGGTGCCAGCGTTCAGCCTGTGACCGCCGGCACTGCCACGCTCAAGGACGCCACCAGTGAGGCCATCCGTGACTGGGTCACGAATGTGGAGACCACCCACTACATCCTCGGGTCCGTGGCAGGCCCCCACCCCTATCCGATGCTGGTTCGTGATTTCCACGCAGTGATCGGAGAGGAGGCTAGGGAACAGTGCCAGCAGGCCTTTGGTCGTTTGCCGGACGTGCTCATGGCCTGCGTTGGTGGGGGGTCCAACGCCATGGGTCTGTTTCACCCCTTTGTGGAGTGCAGCGATGTGCGTCTGATCGGAGTTGAGGCCGCCGGTGATGGCGTCGCCACAGGTCGTCATGCCGCCACGATGACCGAAGGCAGGGTCGGCGTGCTTCACGGTGCCATGAGCCTGTTGCTACAGGACCAGGACGGACAGGTTCAGGAAGCTCATTCGATCAGCGCCGGGCTCGACTATCCCGGTGTCGGTCCTGAACACAGCTATCTGCGTGAGATCGGCAGGGCCGAGTACGGCGCCGTCACCGATGCTGAAGCGCTCCAGGCGCTGCAGCTTGTGAGCCGACTGGAGGGAATCATTCCCGCCCTCGAGACAGCGCATGCATTCGCCTGGCTGGAGACCCTCTGTCCAACCCTGCCGGATGGCACTGAAGTTGTGTTGAACTGCTCAGGGCGTGGCGACAAGGATGTGAACACGGTCGCCGATCAGCTCGGGGATGCACTCTGAGGGTTCAGGGTGTGTTTCAGCTGAGCAATCGCTCCAGGGTGACTGCGACTGAGTTCACGGCAGCACGGGCTGTCGCGTAGGCCATTCGCATCGGACCGATCAGGGCAACCTGGCCCATGCCCCCGTCTCTGCTGCGATAGCTGGCCTGGACGACCGAGCAGCGGCTGAGGGCTGTTTCGGGATGCTCTCGGCCGATCCACACTCGCCCGTCCGACCGGGCAGGAGCAGGAACGAAGGCTGCCGGATCACTGTCCATCAAATCGAGAAGAGGTCTCACCCTCGCGCTGTCACTGAATTCAGGTTCGGCCACGAGGCGCGACACCCCATGCACCAACGGTGCCTGCTCGATCGGGCGTTGGAAGGGATTCCCGTTCTCAAGTGCATCCTGTAGCGCCCTTCCGCAGGACTGCAGCTGCTGGGGCAGACAGCTCCACTCCAGTTTTCCTCTCTGCACCAGCTGGTCGGAGGTCCAGCGTTCCAGGGCTTCCACCTGACCGGAACTGCCGTGGGGCAAGCGCAGGTTGAGGTGATGGGCCTGGCTGGAATCGCCCACGAGCATCACCAGCAGCCGGTCCTCACTGCGCACCAGGCGAATGGTTCTGAGCTGGCTCTGGGATCGTTGCGGCGGACTGATCAGGCTCATCAGCCCCGTGAAATCCGTCAGCCGGCGTGCCAGCTGCAGTAACAGGTCATCCAGTGCCGCCCAGCGCAGGCTCAGCTGGGTCAATTCCCGCTCGAGGTGATGGGCACCCGCACCAGGCTCAGGCAGAAGGCAGTCCACATAGTGGCGGTAGCCCTGGGGGCTGGGCACCCGCCCCGCAGAGGTGTGTGGCTGGGTCAGGAGTCCACGCTGTTCAAGGGCTCCCATGGCCGAGCGCACCGTTGCCGAGCTCGCTTTGATCCCGAATCGCTGAACTAGAGCCCGGCTGCCAACCGGTTCGATGGTGTCGACGTAGTGGTGGACCGTGGCCTGTAGGACCTCCTGCTGACGGCGGGGCAGCGGCTTCACGGAGCTCAACTCGCGGGTGTGGATCCTACGGAGAATCAGTAAAGGGGAAGGTTCCTGTCATGAATCCACGCCGTTCGTTCAAGCGATGCGGCGTTCAGTAGCGCGGTACTGAGGAATCCACCTCGACGCTCCAGGCGTCAATGCCGCCCTCAAGGTTCCAGACATCCAGTGACGGTCGATTGTCGAGCAGCCAGCAACCGAAATTCCAGCTGCGCACTCCGGCATGGCACAGCACCACGATTGAGCCACCCTGCGGCAGAACCTCATCGATGCTCCCCATCCACTGTTCAGCATCACTCAGCGGCAGATGCCTGACCGGATGTGGAAACGGAGCGATCGTCAGTTCCTGCTGCTCCCGCACATCTACAACCGTCAGATCGGCATTCTGATTGAGCCAGTCGTTCAATTCGCCGGCTTTGAGGGGTTTGGGAGTGGGTCCGTTCATGGCTTCAGTCTGGCTTCGGACTGGCACAGCACAGTGGATGGATAGAAGATGAGCACCATGTGCTTCACCGCCTGTTCATGAAAGGGCGCTCGTTCCTGCTGGCTCTGGTCGTTGTGGCGATGGTGCTGCTCACCCTTGCACTCGGTTTTTGGTGGGCCATGGCCCGTCAGAGTCCGCTCCGGATCATGGACCGGTCACTTGAGCTGCCCCGGGCGGCACGTTTCATGCCCACTGATGCGGCCCTGACGCTGCACTGGCTGGTCGACCCCCGTCAGCTGCCTGCCTATGCCCAGGCTGTTGCGCCGGTTCGTCAGCGCCAACTGGTGCATGAAAGCACCCGTCAGCTCAGAGATGGTGCCTTTGCCCTGGCCGGACTTGACTTCAATACCGAGCTGGCCGGCTGGATCGGGCCTGAGATCAGTTTTGCAGTGCTTGACGCTCCTGCTCAGCAGTCCGGTGAACAGCCAAGGGAGGGCTGGGTCCTGGCACTGTCGAGCCGCGATCAAGACGGGGCCAAGCGATTTCTGCAGCGCTTCTGGCAGACCCGCAGCCTGGCAGGCACCGATCTGCAGATCTCCCGTTACAGGGGCATGGGACTGATCAGCGGTCGTGGTGCACTGCTTGGCAGGGATCCACAGCCGATTGCCACCGCCTTGATCGATGACGATCTGCTTTTGCTGGCTTCGGGACGGGGGGTGCTTGAACAGGCGCTTGATGTTTCCCAGCTGGAGAGTCAGCACCAGCTTGGAGATCCTGTCCTCGCTTCTGATCTTCAGAGCTTTGATCGTGGTGCCGCTGTTCTGACTGCCAATCCTGGAGCGATGGACCGCTGGCTGGGGGTCCCTTCAGCGATCGCGGCCCGCGAAGACCTGCAGGGCCTGGTGGCATCGCTGACTCCTCAGGGTTCTGATCTGGCTCTTGATGCCGTGGTCCACTTCCGCGATTCGAGTGTCCCGCTTGCGTCTCAGGTCACGGACAGCGATGCGCTGCTGAGAGAGGCCGGCGGTGATGCGCAGACAGTCGCTCTGCTCTCGAACCCTGCGTCCCTGTTGGCTGCCGAGTCCGAAGAGCCCCTGGCCCAGTGGATCGCTCCCCTTCTGCGGCAGTCGATGGAATCCATCTCCACTGAAGCTGCGGCTGAGGTGGTCGGACTGGATGAGGGGCCTGTCCTTTGGCAGCAGGGTCCTCAGGGCTGGGTGCTGGGCACCCGGCCCAATCGCCCCAACCCGGAGATGGTCGATGGTCGGCTTCAGGAGCTTGGGTTGACCGGCTCGACTCTCGACAGCGAAGGCGAGGCTGTTCAGGTCTGGACCCGTCTTGCTCGTCAGCGACGTCGAGGTGAAGAGTCGCTGCAGGCTGAGCTGGCTGTCGCCCTGGAGCGGCATACCGATGTGAACTGGTGGGCGGAGACCCTCGATGGTTTACGCCGTCGCGGTGAGAACGGTGACCTGATGCAGCGTCAGCAGCAGCTGCAGGCGCTGCAGTCCTCGAGTCAGTCTGCGCTGGCTCAGCAACTGGCTCTCGCCGCGGCTCCTAGTCGCTCACGCCTGGGTCAGTGGCGACCCTGGGAGCTGGTGCAGGGCGTGGCTGGTCGATCACTGCTGCCAGCTGTGCAGGGGCTTGCCATTGCCGCCGGGGGTGACCAGAACGCGGCCTCTGTGCAGGATGAACGTGTGAGCAGCCTGCGTCTGCGTGCGCGACTCCAGCTCGGTTGATCTCTTTCTTCTGCGTCATGGCCTCGCCGTAAAACGGTTGTCGGGCCGTGATCATCCCGATCGTCCCCTGACCGATCGCGGCGTGCGACGAACTCTTGGGGTCGTCCGACAACTGCGGAGGCTTGATGTCGAGGCGGACATGCTGATCAGCAGTCCTTACAGGCGATCCAGGCAAACCGCAGAGCTGGCGATCCAGGCTGGTCTGGCGCCTTCGATCCGCCTGGACTCAGCCCTGGAGCCAGGCGGTGACCCTTGGCCGCTGGTCTCCAGCGTGTCCGGCTCCTGCCTCTTGGTTGGCCATGAGCCGGATCTGAGTTCCATTGCGGCGACCCTGATCGGAGCACCCACTGGAAGCCTTCGCCTGCGCAAGGCCGGTTACTGCCATCTCCGCTGGCCTGCTGGCCTGAACGACCCTCGCGGCAAGGCTGAACTGCAGGCATTGCTCGGGCCTCGTCTTTTGCTCCCGTGCTCCGTTTAAGTTGCCCTTGCGCTGAAGCGGAGGTTGGTGAGTCAGAACGATGGTGCCGAGATCCGTCATGAGCGAACCGGTCTGGTGTTCCGCCCCGGACTTGAAGGGGTGCCTGCTACGCAGTCATCCATCTGTGACATCGATGGTTATGCAGGCTGCCTGTCCTATCGCGGCTATCCCGTCGACGATCTGGCCACCCATTGCAGCTTTCTCGAGACCACCTACCTGCTGATCTGGGGGCAATTGCCCACCCCTCAGCAGTTACGCGATTTTGAGGACGAAGTGCAGATGCACCGACGCGTGAGTTTCCGCGTCAGGGACATGATGAAGTGCTTCCCCTCCGATGGGCATCCGATGGATGCTTTGCAGTCCAGTGCAGCGTCCCTAGGTCTGTTTTATTCCCGTCGTGCCATCGACGACCCTCAGTACATCTATGACGCGGTTGTTCGGTTGATCGCCAAGATCCCGACCATGGTTGCCGCCTTTCAGCTGATCCGCAAAGGCCAGGACCCCATTCAGCCCCGGGACGATCTGGCGTATTCCGCCAACTTTCTCTACATGCTGATGGAGCGTGAGCCGGATCCCATGGCTTCACGGATCTTCGATCAGTGCCTGATCCTGCATGCGGAACACAGTCTCAATGCCAGCACCTTCAGCGCCCGTGTCACCGCCAGCACTCTCACCGACCCGTACGCGGTTGTCGCCTCCGCAGTCGGCACGCTGGCCGGCCCCCTGCATGGCGGGGCCAATGAAGACGTTCTGGCGATGCTCGAGGAGATCGGCACGCCAGATCGTGCTGCGGGTTACCTCGATGAAGCCATGGCCAGCAAGCGCAAGATCATGGGATTCGGTCATCGTGAATACCGCGTCAAGGATCCCCGTGCTGTGATCCTTCAGGCTCTTGCGGAAAAGATGTTCGACCGCTTTGGTCACGATGAGATGTATGACGTGGCCAGAGCTCTGGAGATGGCGGCGGAAACCCGTCTCGGTCCGAAGGGGATCTATCCCAATGTGGATTTCTATTCCGGACTTGTGTACCGCAAGCTGGGGATTCCCCGAGATCTGTTCACTCCGGTCTTTGCCATCGCAAGAGTGGCCGGATGGCTTGCACACTGGCGCGAACAGCTTGGTGCCAATCGGATCTTCAGACCATCTCAGATCTACACAGGCAGTGATCTGCGCCAATGGACGCCACTGGAGGCCCGTGTTCCAACCATCACCACTTAAGTTACATTCATCACACCTTTGCTCATGGTGACTCTCCTCGCCACCAGCGCACCGGCTCTGGTCAGTCCAGGCCTTGATCTTGAACGAAGTTTCAGTCAGGCTCTCGAGAGCTTCGGTCTGTCCGAGCAGGCGGCTCGGCTGATCTGGTTGCCACTGCCAATGCTCCTGGTGCTGGTTGCGGCAGTAGTAGGGGTTCTTGTCACCGTTTGGCTTGAACGCAAGATTTCAGCGGCGGTCCAACAGCGCATCGGACCTGAGTATGCGGGTGCACTCGGTGTTCTTCAGCCCCTGGCTGACGGGCTCAAGCTTCTCGTGAAGGAAGACATCATTCCCGCGAGGGCCGACAGTCTGCTGTTCACGCTCGGCCCCGTGCTGGTCGTCGTTCCTGTGATTTTGTCCTGGCTGATCGTCCCTTTCGGTCAGAACCTGCTGATCAGCAATGTGGGCGTGGGCATTTTTCTCTGGATTTCACTCAGCAGCGTTCAGCCGATCGGCCTGCTGATGAGTGGATACGCCTCCAACAACAAATATTCCCTTCTCGGAGGTCTCAGGGCTGCTGCTCAGTCCATCAGCTATGAGATTCCTCTCGCTCTTGCTGTGCTGGCGGTGGTGATGATGAGCAACTCTCTCAGCACCGTCGACATTGTCGATCAGCAGACCGGAGCGGGAATCCTCAGCTGGAACATCTGGCGTCAGCCCGTCGGTTTTCTGATTTTCTGGATCTGTGCCCTGGCGGAGTGCGAACGTCTTCCGTTTGACCTCCCTGAAGCGGAAGAGGAGCTGGTTGCCGGGTATCAGACCGAATACGCCGGAATGAAGTTCGCTCTCTTCTATCTCGGCAGCTACATCAATCTGGTGCTGTCAGCCCTGCTGGTTTCAGTGCTCTACCTCGGGGGTTGGGGTTTCCCCTTGCCCGTGGAATGGCTGGCCGGTTGGCTGGGGCAATCGGTCGACGCCCCTCTGGTTCAGGTGATCACAGGCACAACAGGCATTGTGATGACCGTTCTCAAGGCCTATCTGCTTGTGTTCATCGCGATCCTTCTGCGCTGGTCCACTCCACGGGTGCGGATTGATCAGTTGCTCGATCTCGGCTGGAAATTCCTGTTGCCACTGGCTCTGGTCAATCTGCTTGTGACCGCAGCCCTGAAACTCGCCTTCCCGGTCGCCTTCGGGGGTTAGGTTTAATTACCTAGGCTCTTGTTCCATCGGTCTCTCCGTCCCCCCCCCCTTCCTCAGGCCATGTTCGGTTTTCTCAAACAGGTTGGTGACTACACCAGAGATGCCGTTGACGCGGCGCGCAACCTCACGCAGGGTCTTGCTGTCACCTTTGACCACATGAAGCGCCGTCCTGTGACGGTGCAGTACCCCTACGAGAAGCTGATCCCCTCTGAGAGATACCGGGGGCGGATTCATTACGAGTTCGACAAGTGCATTGCCTGTGAGGTGTGCGTGCGTGTCTGCCCGATCAATCTGCCCGTGGTGGATTGGGTGATGAACAAAGCCACCAAGAAAAAAGAGCTGAGGAATTACTCGATTGATTTCGGAGTGTGCATCTTCTGCGGAAACTGCGTGGAGTATTGCCCCACCAATTGCCTATCGATGACGGAGGAGTACGAGCTGGCGGCATTTGACCGTCACAGCCTCAACTACGACAACGTTGCCCTGGGGCGTCTTCCCACCAGCGTGACCACCGACCCGTCAGTTCTGCCTCTGCGGGAACTTGCTTACCTTCCTGCCGGCGAAATGGATCCCCACGTCGTGGATCCCGATCGTCCACGTGCCGGTCAGCGTCCCGATCAGGTGCTGGCTGCCATGAAGTCAGCCGCGGCTGTTTCAGCAGTAGATGCGGGAGAATCGACCACGGCGTCCACGGATCGCAAGGAGAGTTCTGAATGACGATCGCAGCATCAACACAACTGATCTGCTTTCTGGTGCTCAGCTCTGTGATTGTGCTGGGAGCGCTCGGAGTGGTGCTGCTCAGCAACATTGTTTATTCCGCGTTCCTGCTTGGGGGTGTCTTCCTTGCAGTGGCAGGTTTGTATTTGCTGCTCAATGCCAGTTTTGTGGCGGCAGCGCAGGTTCTGGTTTATGTCGGAGCTGTGAACGTTCTGATCCTGTTCGCGATCATGCTCGTCAACAAAAAGGAAGATCTTGCACCGATTCCAGGGTTGACGTTGCGTCGCCTGCTTTCCGGTGGCGTCTGTGCAGGCCTCTTTGCTCTTCTGACAAGGGTTGTTCTCACAACCCCTTGGGCTGATGGACCGGAGCCGATCGGCGAAGATGCCACGATCCGAATCGGTGAGCACCTGTTCACTGATTATCTGCTTCCTTTTGAGTTGGCTTCAGTGCTTCTGCTCATGGCCATGATCGGAGCCATTGTGCTGGCTCGACGCGATGTTCAGGCTGTCGATCCAGGGACAGGTGAAGTCGCCGATCAAGGCCTGATTGAAAAGGCCCGGACTCCACTGCTGGTTGATCAACCCCCTTCCTGACCTTCCCCTGCTTCTTGTCATGCTCTCCGAGCTGCTGTCCGGTTCCGTTCCTCTCGAGGCTTATCTGCTTGTCGCAGCAGTGCTGTTCTGCACGGGTGTCTGGGGTCTGATCAACAGTCGCAATGCCGTGAGGGTGCTCATGAGTATCGAGCTGATGCTGAATGCTGTGAACATCAACCTCATGGCTTTTTCGTCCTATGTGGATGGCCAGTTGATCCGCGGTCAGATTTTCTCAGTGTTCGTGATCACTGTTGCTGCGGCTGAAGCTGCCGTTGGTCTGGCCATTCTTTTGTCTCTCTATCGCAATCGCGTCACAGTGGACATGGAACGCTTCAACCTTCTGCGCTGGTAGGGCCGGCGCCCTCGTCATGCGCCTGAATCGGGTCTGGTTGATCTACAGGGCTGAAAGCCCACTGGCCTTGAAAGAGGCCAAGGCCTGCGCCAAGACGCTGAAGTCACTGGGTGTAACGGTGTCCGTCGCGATGAGCGGTCTCAGTGCGGATCCCTTCCCTGGCTTGCTCGCATCTGAACCGGAGCTCCCTGACCTGGCAGTGGTGCTTGGAGGAGATGGCACGGTTCTTGGTGCCGCAAGGCATCTGGCTGTGTATGACGTACCGATTCTCTGTTTCAACGTCGGCGGTCATCTCGGTTTTCTCACCCATGAACCTGGTCTGATTCGGCGTGATGGTCTGTGGCAGCGCCTGCAGGATGATCATTTCGCGATGGAACGCCGCATGATGCTCGAGGCTGTCATCAACAGGGCGGATGATCTCAACTGTTCCGTGTCTGGAGACGAGCGGCGAGCAGCTGATGACACCGAGCGTCACTGGGCTCTGAATGATCTCTATCTGCGTCCCTATCAGGAGGATCTTGCGCCCACCTGCACCCTTGAGCTGGAGATCGATGGGGAAGTCGTCGATCAGGTCCGCGGTGATGGTCTGATCCTGGCGACCCCAACCGGTTCAACCGGCTACGCCATGGCAGCGGGCGGACCCATCCTGCATCCAGGCATTGACGCCATCATTGTGAGCCCCATCTGTCCGATGAGTCTCTCCAGTCGTCCGGTGGTGCTTCCACCCAGATCAAGATTGGTGATCTGGCCTCTTGGAGACGGGTACCGGCCGGTGAAGCTCTGGAAGGATGGTGCCGGTGGGCCGGTGCTGTGTCCAGGTGAATGCTGCGTGATTCAACGGGCCCCTCACCATGCGCTGATGGTTCAGCTGGAGCAGTCGCCTTCTTACTACCGAACCCTTTCCCGCAAATTGCACTGGGCCGGCAGCCTGGTGGACACGATGCCCTCGCCCAACTGACAGCTCAGCGATGCCACTTGAGATCGAACGCCGTTTCCTGGTGACCGGGCCCGGCTGGCGTGCTCATGCAGAAGAGCCACAGCACCTCAGGCAGGGCTATCTGGCATCCACTGAAGACGGTTTCACGGTGCGGGTGCGGCTTCGGGCGGATGGGAAAGCCTGGCTCACGCTCAAGGCGCCTGCTGAGGGGATCGCGCGTCATGAATTCGAATATGAACTGCCGACCGCCGATTCCGAAGCCCTCTGGACTCTCGCGCCCCATCGACTGATCAAGACCCGTTATGCCTTGTCACTTCCAGGTGGTGATTGGGTTGTGGATTGCTTCGAAGGAGACAATGCACCCCTTGTGCTGGTGGAGGTTGAGCTCAGTGACGCTGCAGATGCCTTTGACCGACCGGATTGGTGTGGTCAGGAGGTCACGGGCGAAGGGTGCTGGAGCAATGCGGCACTGGCTCATCAGCCGATTTCAAGCTGGTCTGTGGAGATGCGACAGCGCCATGGTCTGGCGCTCACCTGAGGCAACCAAGCCATGCCCCTTGAAAGAGTCTTTGGTTTTCCTTTAGATTTGGTATGGGAATTGTGAAGTGATTCGTGCACGGCCTCTACGACCACGATGGAATCCTGAGGTTCATCGGACTGGATCGAGAAGCCTGTGTCGCGTATGCCGAGCTGTTCGATCTTTCTCTGGCCAGATGTTCCCTGATGGATCTGCCTTTACCACTGCCGCTTGCGGTCAGGACGCGTCGGCGGATGAATCCGGGAGCAGGCAGCAGTTGAAGCCATCGCGGCAGATTTTTCCGTGATCCATCGCCCAGTTGAGCAGGGCGACTCTGTTCTTGGAACCAGTCTTGGTGAAGACGTTGCTGACGTGATTGTCAACCGTCCGTTTGCTGATGGTGAGCCGTTCGGCGATCTCCTGGTTGGTCAACCCTTCTGCCACAAGCTCGATGATTTCAACCTCCCGTGTCGAGAGTGAGATGTTCGAGGACCCGGATCCATCGCCATTCACCATGCTGGACACCGACGATTCTTCCAGGCCCATCCTAGGCATTCATTCCTGACCGGCGATCTTCCATAGTGGCCATCAGAAGCATTTGAAGGGTTTGGGTTCAGCGCTGCAGCGCAGTCTTGAGGCTGGTGC
>NYZI01000107.1 GCA_002687115.1 Cyanobium sp. ARS6 | reverse complement strand
CCTTGCTCCAACTCCACCCGAGGTGACCAGCCCAATTCTCTTTGCGCAAGATCAATAACCGGTTGGCGTTGCATTGGATCATCTTGAGGCAACGGTTTACAAATCAACTCCAACGCTGGATTGATCTTTTCTCGCACCAGCTCAGCTAGCTGCAGGATCGTGAACTCGGTTGGGTTGCCGATGTTGATCGGGCCGGTATGTGATCCATTCATCAAACGCATCATCCCCTCGATCAGATCATCCACAAAGCAAAAACTCCTGGTCTGGCTGCCATCGCCATAAACAGTGAGCGGCTCACCCTTAAGCGCCTGCACGATGAAGTTGCTCACCACACGGCCATCATCAGGCAACATGCGCGGGCCGTAGGTGTTGAAAATCCGCATGACCCGGATCTCCAGGTCATGCATGCGCTGGTAGTCAAAACAAAGTGTTTCAGCGATGCGCTTGCCTTCGTCGTAGCAGCTGCGAATACCAATCGTATTCACGCAACCCCGATAACTCTCGGGCTGGGGATGCACCTCTGGATCGCCATACACCTCACTGGTGCTGGCCAACAGCAACCGAGCCCCCACCCGCCGAGCCAATCCGAGCATGTTGTATGTACCAATAAAACTGGTCTTCGCCGTTTTCACCGGATTGAACTGGTAATGCACAGGGGAGGCCGGGCAAGCTAGATGCCAGATCCGATCGACCTCCAGCTTGATCGGCTCGGTCACGTCATGGCGGATCAGCTCAAAGCGGGGGTTGCCAATCCAATGAGCAATATTCTGCTTTCGCCCTGTGAAGTAATTGTCCAGACAGATCACCTCTTCTCCGGCTTTCATCAGGCGATCGCAAAGATGGGACCCCAGAAAACCAGCACCACCGGTAACCAAATTGCGCGTAAGAGAAGCGGGCATGAGCTGTCCAGAAGTTGAAGAGTAAAGAATAACGGGAAAGGGAATATAGTCACCTAATCAACATCACACTAAAAGACTGCACAACAAAAGCTTCATATCAAATCAACCTTGAGAGTAACAACTGTTTTTCAAGGCCTGGATGCGCAAATCCATAACAAAATCAGCGATCTACGCTAATACTTACAAAGAAGGACCAAATCTGTCAAACATACTATCATTGAAATGAAGATCAAGCTGCATAGATTTGCAAAAGCCTAACGCGGGCAGAAACGCAAATGAAGCTATTTTTTGCGGCACAAAAGAACAAAAAAAGTGAAATACAATTCTAATGTAGATAATTAGAGCCATCAAGAGTCAAATCCAAACACTAATTCATTTATATATTTAAGCACAGCATTGAAAGATAAAAACATGCTATGTTGAATGTCAGAATTTGAAACTCAGACAATCGTTCAAGTCGCCTAAACAGCATGACTAAAAAACAATACTTCTAAATAAACTAACAAGATTTTGATCTTGGATGATCTCGCGGTTTCAAACACTTAGCCGGATTTCCCGCACAAACGAACCATGGTGGCTGGGACCTAGTGACGACAGACCTTGCACCTATCACGGCTCCTTCACCGATACGGACACCAGGAGCTACAAATGATTGAGCACAAATCCATACATCCGAATCAATCAAAATGGGCTCAGCAAAGAGTTGAAAAGACTCTTGAGTGTAATCATGTGAGCCTGAACAAAGATAAACACCCTGAGAAATAATAGCTCTTTTTCCTAACTGAATTAATGCCATTGAATAACAATTAACGTCTGGACCAAGGCATGAATTCTCAGCCATAACTAAATTCCATGGTGCCCAAATTTTTGCACTGCTATATACGTGACAACTGGGATGAATCTTAGCGCCAAAGCGACGCAGCAGCCAACATCTCCAAACATGAGCTGGAGGCGGTGTTGGACGAAAAAGGAGTAACCAAACAAGCTGCCAAATTAATCTCGCTAAACGGTTGCGACGATTGAAGCTGGGCCCATCGTAAGGAATGCCTTTAGAAAGGATCATCGAATTAAACGAGGTTGAACGGCTGCTTCCAAGACAGGGAGAAGATTTTTCGCCACAGATTCAAAATCAAAACGGTCATAAAAAAATTGCTGACCACACTTAGCCATTTCGGATTTATCCGAAGGAGTCATAGCCAACCACTGCTTAAGAGCCCTTTCCGTAGCCAAAGTTTCATCGTCAAAAACGATGCCTGCACCAGCATTAGCGACATCGGTAGAAACATTAACCGGCTTAGCGATCGCAACAGGTAAACCACAGGCTAATGCTTCCGCTACGACAATACCGAAATTCTCCTGATGAGAAGGGAGGCAAAACAGCTCAGCACAGCGAAAGGCTCCCCATTTGAGTTCGCCGCTAAGCATGCCTGGCCAGGTAATGCGCTCCGCAATTCCCAGCTCCGAAGCCCGCTGCTGCAAGGTGGCCTGCCAACCCACTTGATCGGGGCCAGCGATCATCAGATGCAGTCGGGGATCGCTGCCTGCAACCGAAGCAAAAGCATCAATCAACAAATCCAAACCCTTTTTGGGATGGATTCGGCTGAGGAACAGGAGGATGCGTTGGTCCCGCAAATGTTGAAAGCGCTCGAAAAAGGCCTGTCGCTGACTCTCGGCATCAGCAGGGGGTGCCGAGGTGCCGTAACTAACCACTTGCTCGTTCGCTTGGTATAACCAGAACGACTGCCGGGCCCGCAAACGCTCCTGCTCAGTGGTGAACAACACAGCGGAAGCGTCACGCAAAACACGGTAATCCGCCCAGGGCCAATAGGCCCATTTCTTTAGATGCTTGAGAGGGTAAGTGATCTTGAACCATGGATCGAGCATCCCGTGTGTGTACACGAAATAGGGAATACCACTACATCGCAAAGCGCGCCAAGTGGCAAAGGCATGATATTGCCAAAGACCATGTACTATTACTACATCGTGCTCACTAGCGAGAGAAAGAATTCGATCTGGGAGATTCCGACAATACCCATATCCACTAAAAACTGGGCCCAGCCCAACTGCTTTAAAAGATTGGTCTCTGAGACACGCAGACGAGGGTGGATCAAGACTTGCGACTGTGCTGGCGACGCCTAGTCGCGACAAGTGTGGCGTGATCTGACGTATTCCTTCAGATGGCCCTCCACCCTCGGGATTTAGAGAGGATATGATTCGTAAGATTTTTAATGTCATAATAGATATCTAAAAAGATCCACCTCTGAGGGCAGAGTTGTTTGCACCATAGCGCGAAAAATAGGTACAACTCTCATTCAAAATTAAATTGACCTCATTCAAATAGCTGTGATGGTTTGACAGGAATAAGTCAATGCCACTTTGATAGTGAGGACAATTTTGTCTTACGGAGGAGACTAATCCAAAAAATTGCACTTACTGAAGTGCAAGGCGCCTGAAAGAAAGGGTTCAATATTCAGATACCTAACAGAAGCAAGTCAAAGAGATAATGGCTTCGAAAGCTGATCATATATTAAATTAGCCTCCTCAAGATTAGGCAATGAAGAAGTGCTGAAATGCTCTTCAAGTTCGTATTTGATTTTGTTTCGATCATGATTAGGAAGCATATGTGATTTAGCTTTTTCCTTGTCAACCTTTACATAGCTTAGATCAAGGTTATGGAAAGAATTAATCCGCTTCAAAACATTCTCTTCATTCTCGATCAAATCGGTAAGAGGGACGAACAATATTTTACTGCGATAATTGAAAAGCGAGTTATAAAACCAGAGATAATGTTCTAACACATCCGAAAAAGAAGGCACAGGCTTTTGTTTAAGCAACTTTCCAGATGACAAATGGTTCTTATTGACAGAAAGAAAATGAGCTACATTCGCAATAATTGCATCTTTAGGCTTTCTAATCATACAAACAGAATTGATGTCATTTTCTATTGAGATAATTATATTCATTGGATGGTGCATATGGTTTGCTATTTTATAGCGAATAGACGAATTACCCTCCTTGATAAGTTTGCACATATAACTATTACCTGACCTTGGGAAACCCTCGACAGTTAACAGGGTAGTTCGATTAACTAGGCGATTTTGATGGTTTTTATCATCGAAGATAACTCTTTTTGCTTTGTTAAACTTAAAATACTGACGAGGATACTCCCGGGAAAATGATCTAACAATAGACCTAAATTTATATTTCCAGGGAAGATATATATTTGCGGCAAGTTGAGCAAAGTTCATAATAGTTCAAAAGGGTATTTCGTAGCCTAGGCTATCGAAAAATAAGGAGACAAAAATTAGCAAATAAGAATAAATTACTTAAAAGAGAAAACATAAGCAGTTCAGCATTAAAAGCTCCTAAAGTAATAACAATACCAAAGAAAAGGGAAAGCAACTCATAAGAGAGAACAATAAGGCAACATGATTAAAAGAAATTCACAAAGCACAGATTTTTTGATTCTAACTATGAGATGATTGCCAACATATACGAGAAGTACCGAAATCATCGACAGATTCCTTATAATCAAAATGTTCGAACGACCATTCCTCGCATTTTAGAATTTTGGCTTTAATTTCAGGAGTCAATACATTATTTATAGGAACAAAATTTAGATTACTAAATCCAGAACTTGACTTTGACAGTGGAAGTAATTCAAAAATTTTATTGGTTTCAAAGCCAAACTTCAAAGATAAATCAAAAAGCGATTCTTTCATATTCTCAAATGAATAAACAGTGGACACACAAGAAGAACTACGTAGATCATAAAGATAACTACGAATTGGCCTTTTTGCAAAATCGGAAAAAACAGAATTTGCAAAGTCAACCCAGTCTGAAGTTGACCAATTCTTGGTAGCGTTGATATGTAAACGTTTTGCACGGTATAAGAGGAAAGAATAAAAGCGCTTAAAAGGATGCCTGGTAAAAGATATGGAATGATAGTGATAAAAATCTGAATTTAACAAAAGGGCTTTCGCATAGCTAATATGTGGATGGTAACCGGTAACGAAGTAGTGTTTTTTACAATAGATTTGGTGTGCACGAGCTAAAAATGAAAAATTATTTTCTGACATGACAGATTTTTTAAGTAACAAACTAAGTCGAAACTTTAATAGTCGCAAAGATGAAGTAAGACTCTTACTATGAAGCAGGGGAATAGATGGAAGTCTATTGAAATTATAAGATGAATGTAAATATTGCAAGCGAAGACATTCGTCGTGAAAGTCTAAAGGGGTGAAAAAGAGATCAGGTTCAGAAATGAATAATCTACTTAGGGCTAATTCAATGCTTGTCGAGGCAGTTTTATTACTTTTAACAAAAAGAAATTTACGGCTTGGAAGAAACAACATAATGACTAAGATGCAGAAAAAAAGTGGTGTAACCGCTAAAGAAATAGAAGATACTACACAATAATCAGTAGGTATACAGAATAGGCAAGAAGACTAATGCTTAATGAAAGCGATAATAAAGGTACAGAATTATCAGATCATGGATGACAAGGCAAATAACTGAATAGTTGAGAGGAAAATACACATTACATTTTAATATCCCAAAACCTTGCCAAATAAAAAGTTTAGGGACAAAAATACCCGTCAAATTTACATTGTCAATTAAATTCTCTCCTGGCAAGCTCTCCAAGTATGACCAGACTCCATATACATCTCCAAGATATCTGTCGAAGCTCAAATGCTCGCCAAATTTGTTCAATAAAAGAACTATCGACTATACCTGTTGTCTTCAGAATTTCTAGACGAGTACTACAAAGCTGGCGTAATGGACCACGAGTCCATATTGACATAGGCAAGCTAATATGATTAGTTGAGTTTAAAAGAGAAGAAGGTAGAAAAAGGTCTTTAAATGCATTTCGTAGAAGCTTATTGCCATTACCGTGAAATCGCTGAGGCATTCGCAAAGTAATTTCAGCGAGTTGATGATCGAAAAAAGGAAAACGCCATTCCAACCGATTGCAGAAAGGCGTTGAAATTGAATCAATTAAAAATGTTGGCAATGAATATCCAAAAAGGTCAACCCATGAAATTTGGCCCCATTTTTGAGTAATGCAATTGGGAGGTGAAAGTGGCCAGTTTGTTAAAGGAAAATCAACAGGATGAAAATTCTCATCGTGAGTTAGGCGTCTCATAGCCAGACCAAGATATTCACAATCCCATTTGGGAGAAGTGGAAATAATTTTTGCTAGCAGGGGTGAAGCTATATGAATTAACGCCCTTCGTAAAGGCTCTGGAATCCACTGCATAGCCATCAGTATTGATACATTACGGTGTTGGGGACTCAAGCCAAAGAGGGAATCAGCTCCTAGGCCAGAAAGAGCAATTTCAACGCTTTGATCAGCCAGTGAACGACTAAGAAAGTACTTATGAAAGAAATGCACGTTTGGCACATCCATAGATGTGAGGGCGGGCTCTACCCAACTCAAAGCCTCATCAGTGCTGATCGACAAATTATGATGAGAACTTCCACAATAACTAGCTAAGGAAGAATATTGTTGACCTTGGTTGTAAGACTCATCTTGAAGGTAAATACTAAAGCTAGATACACTTCCTTTTTTAAGACAACTAGCTACAGCTGTTAAAATATAGCTGTAGATATCATTTGATAACAGGCATGCAACTGGTGAATTCATACAGAGATTTTGATCTACCACCTCCTCAATTTTTTGACGAAGAAAAGTATGAGCCCAGTTTTTTCTATAAATAGGTAAGGGAGACCAATCAGGACGAGGCTGAGGAGGCCAGTATCGAACAGAATCGTGAGGACGACTGTGATTGAAACGAACCACCATGCCGCTTGGCAAAGCTGATATCGAAGAAGAAAATGATTTTGGAAAATCTACAGGAGCAAAGTCATGACCAAACGATAAAATATTGCATATGGATTGACGAGCTAAAGTTTTGCCGAGAGATAGCTTTTGGCGATCTGTAGAAAATAATAAAATATTTTTTTTCCAAAAAAAGTAAAGTGGCTTAATGCCAAATCTATCTCTCGAAAGAAGCAGCTGCTGCTTATCCTTGTCGTAAGCCGCAAATGAAAAGGATCCTCGCATTTCAAGTAATAAGGCAGGTCCACGCTGGGCTAATCCTTCAGCAATAGTTTCAGCTGGATCCAAACCAAGCCAATTCTCAAAGCGAAGTCCCCTACGAATTTCTAGATGATTGTGAATATCCCCAATAAAACAGATATGAAAACGTCCACAACTGCTAGATGTAAATTCAAGAGAGTCTATAGGTATGGTTGTATTCTCTATTTGAGTAATCGCAAGCCAACAACGATTATCACTGCTTAACCATTCACGATATACAGAGCTTTTATTCCTAGACCTAAAGGAGTTGAATTCCTCATTTCCTGAAGAATCAAAATGGTAACAACCTATAAAACTTGACATCAGTTATTAGATTGTGAATTGTGCGCTTGAAAATAATAATTCTCAAGTTGGTCCAACCATTTATCACGAACGAATAGAGAACATTGATCAAAACCAAGTCGCTGTATATGACTCTTTTCTGAATCAGTACGAGTCAAAACATTTGAAACTATTTTAGCTGAATTTGAAGCCCATTCATCTCTTTGAGAATTAAAAGTAGGTGCTGGAGGTATAGTTGTTGCAGCAGAGCCGCCAACCTCCGTCATAGGTGGTAAGCCGGTGGTAACAACA
Source organism: Cyanobium sp. ARS6 (assembly GCA_002687115.1). GTDB lineage: Bacteria > Cyanobacteriota > Cyanobacteriia > PCC-6307 > Cyanobiaceae > Synechococcus_C. The sequence goes on along the minus strand of NYZI01000107.1, from coordinate 7,523 downwards.
GGACATCCACATGCAAGAGCCTCCAAAATAGGCCATCCAAAGCCTTCAGCATGAGAGGGAAATAATAAAAGAGAAGCACGATTATAAAGTGCAACTAATGTCTTGTCGTCAACAGTGTCTAAAACATGGAGCCAAAGTTTTAGTTGAGGATGCAAATTTATCCATGACTGCAACGCGGGTTCAAGCGATCCAATCATTACAAGATGATATTGCAAACCCTGGAGATGCAAATGTGCCCATATTTCTAAAACTCCACGTCTGTTTTTATACCAATTACGGCCAATATGAAACAAATAATTACTTTTAAGTATTTGAGGCAAAGTAGCTTGAATGAGCTTATAAGAGTCAGATTCTGATAAAACTGAGAAGTTGTCGTTTAACGGATTATAGAGTACCTCAGAGAGAGTAAAAGGCTTTAAAAGGTAAGTCTCGAGCCTACACTTGGTAGCCTTAGAAACAGAAAGGAAAAAGTTACCACGCCTAAAACCTTGCAAAATATAGAACTGGTATAACTTTCCACTCCTTCCAAGTTTATGAAAATGCTGAAGACCCAAAGATGCGTCTAATGCCAAAAAATCATGACAATGAATTACATGAGGTCGATTTGCTAGCCATGGGAGCCACGGAGCCAATGCCTGGTCAGTCAAAACGCATAGGATATTTCGTGGAAGGGACAAGACTTTAAGCAACAACAGCGGAGGAAATATTAAAAAACAATCTAAATAACCTAGCCACTTAGTAAAAGATTTATTTGATTGAAAAAGAGATCCAAAAATAACCGGTGCTGTAATTACTTCAACTGTATGACCTCTTTTTTGAAGGCCAATAGATATTTGATCAGCATAGCGACGCATACTATTGCCTTCTACAAGGGGATAATGGCGTAGCAAAAGAATGTACATAGATATTCAATAAAAGAAAATGCTAAAATGAGGCAACAGAAGCTGGTGAGAAAAGAACAATATGAACAACAACAAGCAACCTAAGCATGGTTTAGCTTACATAAATTTCGGCAAAGGCAGTTACTGCTAAAGTAAAAGGAAAGAAAATTTCATAGGAGTAAGTCAACCAACAAATAAAATTCTTAAAAGCAATGAATTAGAAAATAGTAAAGCTAAAAAGCAAGTAAAATTTCAGACACTACAATAAAATGATTTAAAGTGTGAAAATTGATGCTAAAGCGATGTATAGCTAAACTTTTCACAGTCAACCGCATAAAGATCAGAAACCAGTTTAAAAGCCTTATCATCGTAAACATCCTTTACTTGCATGCCAAAACTTGAATTGACTATTCGTAAACGCTTCAAAAAGGGAACAAGCCTGCTCGGAGAGCTTTTATTGGAAAACGGTAGCACTGCGCTATTTGGAAGATGAGATAGAGTACGAATTTCGTCAAAGGATTTAGAAAGGGATTCTAAGCGATAAATATTATTAACAAGCAATGTGTTTGAATCGTCAAAGAGATAGTCAGCTTGCGGCCTTACGAACCATGAGAGAGCAGAATCACAAAAATACTTCGAATAAAAATTACGGTTTACGAATTCATTAAAAGGGATTAGTTGCTTAGTAAGAAACTTGTAAAAAGAGAAAACTCTATGCCAGGGGTTACGAACCACAGAAAAAGAAAAATAACTATCAAACAAATCCCTAGATATGTAATGATATTTAAAATAATCAGAGCCAATTAAATGTGCCAACCTCGGAGGGCCAATGGAGGATATATTATTCGGACACATAAGAAGTGGCAATCTTTCTTCTCTTGAAAGACCTAAATCCGAAAGAAAAACATTTTCAATACTTTGACCACCATTTTTCGGAATATGTATGAAAATTGTTTTGTGGTAATGAGAAATCATAGCAGAAAACACAAATTAAAAATGGCCAATTGATAGACAATAAGCATTAAAGCAAAATTAGAAATAAGCGACGAAGTGGATAATGGAGACAAATCGAACAATTAGTTCATAACAAAATTGGCAAAAATTAAAAATAAAGCTGCATTAACATGGATCAAACAGAACTCTTAAAATGCGTAAACAGACATCTTCATTACCCTGCCCCAAAGCAATTAAATGAGCAAAACCATTGATTCTTATAAATTTATTTAGGTTCATATCTTGAATTAAACTTTTGCATAAAGAAGCACACTCTACGGATGAGGACCAAAAAACGGCTTCGAATAAATGCTCATATAAAAGTTGATGTTCGGATGTTTTCTCGGCACACAATAAACCATGAGCAGCAGGAATTTCAAAGGTGCGTGTTGTAATAAGATCTCGATTACCATGAGACAACAAACCAAGAGACAAGGCATATTTCTGCAAACAGAGCGAATACTCAGAACCACTGATATAACTCTTTAATACATTTTTTTTTAGCCTTAACCAATGCTTGCTTTTTGTCCAATTAGGTCCAATAATATCAATAGGAACAAATAACTTTAATAGATCTAAGATAAAGATATCTCGTGACTCTTTCTTGATTAGTGTACCTAAGAAACCAACACGAGGCACAATAATAGCTTCATCAAGGTTATCTATTTTGTGTTCACATTCATCAAAAGACATCATAACACGATAGGTTTTTTTAGCACCCAAGCAAAGAAAATCAAGCTCTGTCTCGTAACGAACGCACACGCATAAATCATAATAAGGAATTGATTTTCTAAGTGTTAGAAAACGATTTCCGTCTCGGTTACCAGTTGGATCATCGTTTTGATAGAGAATAACTTTAGAATTAAAATTACGCTTGAGCCATTTGAGTATAGTAATACCTAACAATTCACCACTATTAACCCATATTACATCTGGAACAAAAGATAAGGTTGAAAAAAATCTTTTGAGTTTTTGTAGCAAAAGTTTTTGCACAAAAACGAAAGAGGAATGATAGTTAAAAACATTTATTAGTTTTCTGTTTGATTTCACTACTAGGTAAGGATCGAAAACAGTAACAGGGCATCCAATTCGTCGAAGAGCATCAGCACGATGACGAGAGGTAGAGCCAGAATTATCGGCTCCTATATAAACGATATGTTTTTTGAAGTTAAGTAAACTCATAGATGATTGTTAAAGATCAAATAGTGTCTGACTCAGGATCAATATTCATGGATCATATTTATTAAAATTAACTCTTAGTGCTTTCATAAATAGAGTTATATTCTTAAGATCCGAAGAGTAACGACTAATGAGAGGCAATTCAATCAGAGGAAACCATGTATCCCCAAGGATCATAAGTAACTAAATCAATATTTGGGGCCAAAGGGAGAGGTTCGCAGTACTCTTGGTAGTTTGTTGATCCAGACTCAATGATTTTATCAAAAAGGAAAAAATCATTATGCCAATAATCTCTTATTAGGGAAACAACTGTATCAGAGATATGATCTACATAATCGTTTCTGAAAGAGAGATTCAAGTTTTTGTGTGGTAGCTTCGGTGGATCAGTAAAACCTATAACTTTACATATCCAGCTAAAGTAATCGACAAGCTGATCATAATTCCCAATGGATTTCATCCGTACCATGGCATTTTCGTCAATTAGCATAAAAGATTGACAAGGTTTACGATCACCAATCGATATGAGTTCTTCAATAAAATCTGCAAAGTCACAAGGTTGGGATTTAGAAGTAATATGCTTCATTCTCATATTATGTCTCTTAAAGTGTCTAAAACTTGAGTATAACCAAGAAACAGGTTCTCTCATTAATGCAAAAGAAAATAAATCGTCGTATCTATGAGAAAGAAGTCGATATGCCTTTGCACAGGTGGTATGTGGTCGATGTGTAAAGTCATATAAGTGTCTTGAACGCTCTGAACCAGGAATTCTTCTGAGAAGCTTTGCGAGTCTCGATTGTTCAAAATGTGAACAATATGGGTAAAATGCAGAACTAAAAGATGTTCCACCAGTTTTAGGGACGTGGCAAAATAAAAAATTATATGAGGTAGAATAAATCATAAGAAAAGCTATGTATACAAAAGTGAATAAAACGATGGAGGAAGGCTGAAGGTCAATTTTAAGTTGTCTTTAATTTAGTTTTTAAAAGCCAACGCACTAGAGCAACGAGTAAAATAGGTTCAAAAAAACTGCGAAGAGGAAATGCAACTAAAGCTGTTAAAGAAGTTGTTTTTGCGATTGTGAGCCAATCATAGAACTGAGTAATGGCTACAATCGAAAATGTAGGCGCTATTAGGCTTGAATGATAAAGATGGTTACAGATTGAATGAGAATCTACAAATATAAAAATTATAATAAATGAGAAAAATGCCAATAATAGGTATAAATATCCTATCGAACCCTTTCCCATGCCAATAAAGTGAGTAACACGAAAGCCTCCTAAGACGCTTGGATTACCAGTAGCAAGGTAGTGGAGAGTGTCACCAAAACCTTGAGATAGCACTTTAGCTTTAAAATTATTGTCGGCGGAGAATAAATTTATAATTGGATTAGGTAAATAGGCTATTAGACGTGAAATCTGAAAATTGGTTAATTGCTCCTTTTCATTTTCGTCAAGAAATGAAGCGTCGTAAAGAGAATTATCTACAAATTTAGCATTAGCAAATCTATTTAACATTGGATTAGATAAATATTCTTCACTCCAGCCAGTTGAGGATATTTTGCCTGAATTTAATCGTAACAGCCTATATTTGCTTATTTCATCACGATTATTCATTTTGCTAATAGTGAGTTGGATAAGCTCGGTCGGACTAGCTTCATTCCTCCTTTGAACACGAACCATGACCATTGCGGTAGCAAAGTCTGTAAAAATAGGTGCAGCTATGACTACTGACAGCAATACTGATATTACTGAAAGGATACGTACTTGTATTTTACCGTAGAGCCATAGCAAACCTATTACGATACCGTAAGAAGCTATAGGAACGAAAAAGTCACTCCGTGAATTTTTGCCTAATGAAATTATTCCAAGCAGTATTAGATATACAACAATGAAAGACGTAGCAAATTTTTTATTATTGCTAGTTTTAAATTGATTAAATTGAATAGTCTGTTGAAAATAATAAACGACAGGTATGACTGAAAAAAATTTGAAACCTTGTATAAACTTAATAACTATCACATTTCCGTAGAACCAAGACTGAGCAGCAGCGGCAATTAGGCCCACAAAACTCATTATTATCAGCTCAGAATAAGAGAGTGGAGAAAATATATTAAGTCGTAACAGGAAATTGTGCAGCGAGGATCTTAATTGTTGACATTGCTTTATTCTTCGATAAAAAAAATGTGCACAAACAGCAGCTACACCTACCAACACCGAATTTAAAAAAGTGATGTTCGGAAGTAGAAGATTGAAAGCAATACTTTTGCCCTCGAGAATGGTAAACAATAAGGGGCCTAATAACAAAACGATAGAAAAGCCCAACAATACTACAGAAGAAAGTGGATATTTATAGAACCGTCCTACTTGAAAGGCGTCGTAAATTACAATGAATGAGCCAATTGCTGCGATTAGCGCGGCACTTCTCTCGCTGAAAGATTGCCCAATTAAGAATTGTCCAAACAACACTATTAAAATCAGTACAAACAAAAATATTCGAGTTTTGTTAATACGACTAACAGAAAGACTATTGACTTTTAGATTATGTAGCCTCATAAAGATTTTGTGAAATAAAAGAGCCTAAAAAAGCGAAGTAAAATATTATAAAGATGTCAAAACATTTGACCATTGCTCACCATAATAATCCCATCCCCCAATCCTTTTTACACGCAATAGAGCAGCATGACTGATCCGATTTCGAATTTCCGGTTGATCTGCAAGTAATTCAAAATGGTCTGCGATACTTTGTGGTGAGCGGATTGGAACAATAAATCCATCAATTCCATTAGTGATCATCTCAGAAGCGCCAGTGTTAGTGGTGGCAATCACAGGGCAGCCAGATGCCATCGCTTCTCCAATAACCATAGCGAGCCCCTCCTCGATACTTGGAAGGACAAATACCGTAGCATTATTATAATAAAATCTAAGTTTATCATTAGGAACAAGGCCAAGTATTTTTATATTCGAACAATCTCTACGTTCTAGTAATGACGTTGCTTCATTACTCATAGATCCTGCAAGAATCAACTGTTTATTAGGGTGACTAAATTTGTCAAATGCAGCAAGTAAATCAATGAAACCCTTTCTTGGACTTGCTTGCCCTACGAAGAAAATAGTAAATTGATCTCTATTAGGATTGATTGTAGTGTCAGGATAAAATCGTTCTAATCTGGCTCCATAAGGAATTTTGATAAGCTTATTTGACGATATACCCTTTTTCAAGAAGCTATTGTAGCAAAATGCACTAGGAATAGAAATTAAATCGGCTTGTTCATACTCTGCTTCTTCTTTCTCAATTACTCTAGGATCAATTCCTCTCCAACGAGAACCATAACGTCGATATTCTTCAGAAAGTAACTCTTCTTGATGACGAATATGAGAAGAGCCGCGATCACAGATATGAAATCCTCCTAATCGCTGTGCTTTATAACCTGAATAAAGTCCACTCCCTGAAAGAGCAATTAAGCAAGGATTATCTTTCAACCTACTAGCAACGTAGTGATCTAATGATTCATGAGCCCACCAAGCCCATTCGCGATCTAGCCAAATTGAGCGATCAAGCCGTAGGCGCCCTCGAGCCATATATGGAGCATGAAGCCATGGGAATGTATATATTTTCTGCTTAGGGATTCCCGGTTCATCCTTAATTTTAAATCGAGGATATCCTGTATAAATAGCTTCCAATAGGTTCCTTTTTTCTAGCTGTCGCGCCAGATGAAAATGATGAAAGCGGCCGATAGAAATTTGAGTAACATGCATAAGCTTAAGAAAAAATGAAAATTCAAATTTATAATTAATTTTTAGACGATATCCTTTAATTTCTGTTTTTAGATTCATCAAAAACCTTGCCCAAAACTCAATATTAAGTTTCAATTATTTAATCAATTGTTATACCTCCGAATGAAAAAGACTTTTGCGGTTTAAATGACAAAGCAAAATGCATATAGCATATAACCTTAAAGCACTTGCAAAATTGAGCTGCATAGTCGTCTTCCAGCTCATATAATGGAATCAATTCGGCGAGCTTGATCCAACGATTGTCACCCGAGAGTTGCCCACCGAATGAGAGAAAAAAGGTCTTTAAACAGAGCTGATCAAGATGCTCCTATCGATACATGTGGAAAACTCTGGGCAGATTTTAAGAGCAGATAAGCCTGTTTCTAAACAGTTCAATTCCGATAACTGCTCAAAACCACTACCGCGCAGTAGATATGACTATCTCAGGAGGCCCTAATTAACGTTTAACTTATAGATTCTAGCGCTAACAATTAGTATTCAACAAAATATAGATGATGAATTTTTGACAACCTTAGGCTTGATGCACCAATTTTCGAAATTGCCTTGAAGATGTCATGAGTTCATCATAGGTTCCAGAACTTGCAATGTGGCCATTTTCTAAATATAGGATTTTTGAGCAATTTTTTGTTGTTGACAATCTGTGTGCAATGAGAATTATTGTAGCACCCATCTCGTG
>NYZI01000106.1 GCA_002687115.1 Cyanobium sp. ARS6 | reverse complement strand
TGTGGAAGGCGAATTGAGGACCTCAACGGTGACCTCCTTGATCCTCAGCACGTCCTTGGCGAAACGAGCTACCTCGTTGGGATGAAAAAGAAGGGGATCCTTTTGATCGCTCCTGTATTCAGGATTGAGTTTACGAGGGTTGAAAACTGGGTTGAGGTTGCGCGGATCAGTATTGGTGTAGCGATATACGGATGCACGAGATCGATTCAACGACTTCTGAACATCATCGATTCCAACAAGTGCTTCTGACTGCGAAAGTACAGATGCAGCATCACTCCGAAAATCCGAGGATTCGCTTACGGCCGGCACTGAAACTTCTATCGGCCGAGGAAACATGAGACAGCCCTGGGACAGCTTGGAATTTGCTGAACATAGCAGCTGAGACTCAGGACGCCAGCATCGATCACAGCAAAAGTGACAGTTCCCGGATCGACCGTTTTCTTGGCGGTGATAGCTTCCTGACCCCACCTATTTATTGCCGTCATGCGCGTCTCCCGCCTGTCGCTGGTGACGTTAAGGAACGTTCCCGCAGACGCTGAGATTCCATCTCATCAATTACTTGTTCGCGGTGGTTACATCAGACGTGTTGGGCCTGGCCTCTACGCCTACCTCCCCTTGATGTGGCGCGTGCTGAGCAAGATCAACACCATCGTTCGTGACGAGCTTGACAGCCTCGGTGCACTCGAGACGCTGCTTCCTCAGCTTCAACCCGCGGAACCATGGGAACGCAGCGGTCGCTGGCAGGGCTATACAGCCGGCGAGGGAATCATGTTTCATCTGGAGGATCGCCAGGGCCGGCAGGTGGGCCTTGGCCCAACTCACGAAGAAATCGTCACCGTGCTGGCCGGCGATCTGCTGCGCTCCTATAAACAGCTTCCGGTCACGCTTTATCAGATACAGACCAAATTCCGCGACGAGATCAGGCCCCGCTTCGGTCTGATGCGCAGTCGGGAATTCATCATGAAGGACGCCTACTCCTTTCACGCTGATGAAAAGGATCTGGAGAAGACCTATGCACTGATGGCCGGGGCCTATGCCCGCATCTTCAAGCGCTGCGGTCTGAACGCCGTTGCGGTGGATGCCGACAGCGGCGCCATCGGAGGAGCCGCATCCCAGGAATTCATGGTGATGGCGAATGCGGGCGAAGACCTGATTCTCTCCACGCCGGATGGGAGCTATGCCGCCAATCAGGAGAAAGCGGTGTCGCTTCCATCAGTTGCAGAGACACTGCCTCCGGGCGAGGAACGAAACCTTGACACGCCAGGTCAGGCAACGATTGAGGATCTCTGCGCTGCCAACGGCCTCTCCCCATCTCAGACCGTCAAGGTGCTGGTGCTGCTGGCCCGCCTCGACGATGGCCGAAAGCAACCGCTGCTGGTCAGCCTGCGAGGGGACCAGGAGCTGAACGACGTCAAATTGACCAATGCCGTGACCCAGCGCATGGGGTCCCCCGCACTGGAGATTGCACCAATCAACCCAGAGCAGCTCCGGCAGCAGGGGCTCTCTCCGCTGCCCTTCGGCTCCATCGGCCCTGATCTTGAAGACTGCTCACTGCAGGATGTTCGAAGCTGGGAAAAACGGTTTGTCCGCCTGGCGGATCCAACCGCCCTCAATCTTGACCGCTTCGTCTGTGGCGCCAACAGCGCCGACCAGCATCGCTGGGGAGCGACGTGGAGCTCGATGCCCGCTCAGATCGAAGCTGATCTGCGCAATGCCAAGGCCGGTGATCGCTCCCTCCACAACCAGGAACAGATCCTTGAGGAGAGGAGAGGCATCGAGGTGGGTCACATCTTCCAGCTCGGCAGCAAATACTCCGACGCTCTGGAGGCCCGCTTCACCGACAAGGACGGCAAGCAGGCGTCGCTGCTGATGGGCTGCTACGGCATCGGCATCTCTCGCCTTGCCCAGGCAGCAGTGGAACAGCATCACGATGAAGCGGGAATCTGCTGGCCAGTGAACATTGCGCCCTTCCAGGTGATCGTGGTTATCGCGAATGTGCAGGACTCGACACAGCTGGACTTGGGAGAGTCTCTTTACGGATCACTGCAATCCGCAGGAGTTGATGCCCTCCTGGATGACCGAAGCGAGCGTGCCGGAGTCAAATTCAAAGATGCCGATCTGATCGGAATCCCCTGGAGAATCGTTGTCGGTCGCGAAGCCGAAGCCGGACGGGTCGAAGTGGTGGAGCGTTCCAGCCGGTCCAACAGCACCATGTCGCATCAAGACGCGCTGAACTCCGTGCTCGTGGCCGTCCAGGGGGGCACCTGATCGAAGTCTGCTCCGCCTTAAAGTTCCTCAAACTTTTCCTGCCATGCGAATAGCGCTGCAACGCCTCAGCCGACAACTCAGGGGATTCACCCTGGCCCTCTGCCTTGGTCTCTCCCTGTTGCTCACCGCTTGCGGCGACGCCGTTTCAACCCTGACCGGTGACTACATCGAAGACACAGTGGCAGTCGTTCACTCTCTTCAGACCACGCTTTCACTGCCTTCAGATGCGGAAGGTCTCCAGACCTCGGAACAGGAAGCCCACGACCTCATCAATGACTACATGTCGAGGTATCGGCCCAGGCCCCAGGTGAATGGTCTCAGCTCCTTCACCACCATGCAGACAGCCTTGAATTCTCTGCAGGGTCACTACAACACCTACACCAATCGGCCGGTGCCTGAAGCACTGCGCACTCGCGTTGAAAAAGAGCTGAGCAAAGCCGAGAAAGCCGCTCTTCGTGGCACCTGAGCATCAGACCCCGCCAGGCTTTTCAGGTTCCAATCACAATTTCGCAACTCTCTTTGACCTCAGGCAGGTGGATCTGAGAGAGTTCCGGATTGTGCAGAATGGCGGCTTCGGGCCGCAGTGTCTTTGGCCAATGTTGTCGTCATCGGTGCGCAGTGGGGTGACGAAGGGAAAGGAAAGATCACAGATCTCCTCAGCCGTTCCGCCGATGTCGTCGTCCGCTATCAGGGCGGCGTCAACGCAGGCCACACCATCGTTGTGGACGATCAGGTTCTCAAGCTCCACTTGATCCCCTCTGGAATTCTCTATCCCGACACCGTTTGCCTGATCGGCTCCGGCACGGTGGTTGATCCCAAGGTGATGCTCGGCGAGCTCGACATGCTGATCGAGAACGGAATCGACATTGCCGGGCTGAAGCTCTCCTCAACAGCGCACGTGACCATGCCCTACCACCGCCTGCTCGATCAGGCGATGGAAAAGCAGCGAGGCGATCGGCGCATCGGCACCACGGGCCGGGGCATTGGTCCGACCTACGCGGACAAATCCCAGCGCAGCGGAATCCGCGTCATCGACATTCTCGACGAGGCGAGACTGCGCGATCGCCTTGAAGGCCCACTGAACGAAAAGAATCAGCTTCTGCAGACCATATACGGCGTGGAGCCGCTCGACTCAGAAGCGGTGATCAGTGAATATCTGGCCTATGGCAAACGGCTGGCCCCCCATGTGGTGGACTGCACCCGGGAGATTCACCAGGCCGCACGCGCTCGTCAAAACATCCTGTTCGAGGGCGCTCAGGGCACACTGCTCGACCTGGACCATGGCACCTATCCCTACGTCACGTCCTCCAACCCCGTCTCCGGTGGTGCCTGCATCGGGGCTGGCGTGGGCCCGACCCTGATCGACCGGGTGATCGGCGTGGCCAAGGCCTACACCACCAGAGTTGGAGAAGGGCCGTTTCCCACCGAACTCGACGGCAGCCTCAATGATCATCTCTGCGACCGGGGTGGAGAGTTCGGCACCACCACCGGCCGCCGCCGCCGCTGCGGCTGGTTCGACGGTGTGATCGGACGTTACGCAGTCGGTGTCAACGGTCTTGATTGCCTGGCCGTGACCAAACTCGACGTGCTGGACGAACTCGACGAACTTCAGGTTTGTGTGGCCTATGCACTTGATGGGGAAAGAATCGAACACTTCCCCTCCTGTGCAGAGGCCTTCGCACGCTGTCAACCGATTTTCGAGACACTCCCGGGCTGGCAGTGTTCCACCGCTGAATGCCGCACGCTTGAGGACCTCCCTGAGAAAGCCATGGCCTACCTGCGCTTCCTGGCCGATCTGATGGAGGTCCCGATCGCCATCGTCTCACTGGGCGCAGGTCGCGATCAGACCATTGTTGTTGAGGATCCGATTCACGGTCCAAAACGGGCACTTCTCAGCGCCTGATAACGGCAGAGCCCGTCAGGGCGTAAGACTGCCGCAGTCGATGCACCTTGTTCATGGCCGCTTCCTCCCGTTTCCAGCCCAACGCCTCCCTGGATGTCGTCGGAATCGGCAACGCCATTGTGGATGTGTTGGTGCAGACCAAGGACGGTTTTCTCAGTGAGCACGGTCTGCAGAAAGGGGGGATGTGCCTGATCGATGAACAGCAGGCGGAAGCGCTTTACACATCCAGTGGTCCTGGACTGGAAACCTCCGGCGGATCAGTCGCCAACACCATGGTCGGCATCGCTCAGCTTGGTGGGCGAACAGGGTTCATCGGTCGGGTGCGTGATGACCAGCTTGGATCGATCTTCAGTCACGACATTCGTGCAGTGGGCACTCGGTTTGAGACACCCTCCGCAACCACTGGCGCCACCACCGCACGCTGTCTCATCTACGTGACGCCGGACGCAGAGCGCACGATGTGCACCTTCCTCGGAGCCTCAACGCAGCTTGAACCGGAGGATCTCGACCTCTCGATGGTGAAGGAGACGAAAGTGCTCTATCTCGAGGGGTATCTCTGGGACAGCCCGGCAGCCAAGCGGGCCTTCATCGCGGCCGCGGAGGCTTGTCGTGCCGCCGGCGGAAAGGTCGCTCTGTCCCTCTCCGATGGCTTCTGTGTGGATCGCCACAGAGAGAGCTTTCTTGAGCTGGTGAACGGTCATGTCGATGTGCTGTTCGCCAACGAAGTGGAGATCAAATCCCTCTATGAAACAGAAGACTTCGACACCGCCATCGAGAAGGTACGCGGTTGTTGCTCAGTGACGGCGGTCACCCGCGGAAGCGATGGATCGGTCGTGCTCAGCGGCGATCAGCGCTGGGACATCGGCATCTATGGGCTCGGCGAACTGGTTGACACCACCGGTGCCGGTGATCTTTACGCCGGAGGATTTCTGCATGCCTTCACCCAGGGCGATTCTCTGGAGCGCTGCGGACAGCTGGGAGCTCTTTGCGCCGGTCAGATCGTCACCCAGCTTGGTGCTCGCTCCCAGGTCTCTCTGCCGGATCTGATGAAGAGTCATCTGAACTGAGGGCATCCAGCGCCCACGCCCCGTAGGCAGCTCCCGCCCGAGCTGCCAGGTGGAGGATTTCGGGAGTGTCGTAGCTGTGAATGGCTTCGAGAGAAGCAAGAAGCTGCTCCAGGCGCTGAGGGCTCGTCTTGATGATCAGCTGCACTTCCTGCGAACGCTCGATCTCCCCCTGCCAGCGATAACAGGACTGCACGGGCATCAAGGTGACGCAGGCCGCCAACCGCCCCGTGATCAATTGCTCAGCAAGGGCCTCTGCCTTGGACTGATCAGCCTCCGTGGTGAGCACCAGGCTCAGGTCCGTTGACATGGGCATCAAGCCGTCGACACAACTGGTTCACGCTATGAACCACCTCAACGTTGGGCATCGGGTTGGGGCGTTTCAGCTTCCAGAGCCTGACAGAACCTGTACTGGACAGCTCACTCCAGACTTGATCTGCAGATCCACCCGACTGCCGACAGAGCACATCGGTGATCTGCCAGCGACGACAGAGGGCGGCCTCCAAGCCACCGGTGCGTTCTCCACTGGCTGGTCTCAACACAGCCAGCTGCTCCCCACACAAGCCCGCGAGGCCGGCAAGACGAATAGCTTCAGGAGTGGGAAGCACCCGGGCGTGAACCCGAGCTCCGGCGAGCCTGGCAGCGGTGGCGGCGGCGGCCAGCTGCCGCGCCCCAACAGCGAGAAGCAGACGATGGCCTGACAGTGCACATCCGGCGAGATCACCCACCGTTTCCAGAACTGAACCTTCAAACACCGCGTGGTCAGGACGCTCGAATCGCATCAGCGGCAGATTGCTGCCGAAGCAGGCCGAACGGAGCTCGGTGCTGATTGTCATCGCAAAGGGATGCGTCGCATCCACCACATGCGATACCGCCCGAGCCGCCAGGTAATCACTGATTGACTCCGGGGACGGGAAAGGACCCACCTGCAGTGCATCCAGCGGCATACCCCCATAGGCCCTCGATGCAGCTGCACTGACAACGCTGACGCTGACGCGATGACCTGCCTCCAGCAGCGCCAGTGCGATGGAAGGGCCTTCACCTGTACCGGCGAAGATCAGCACATGAGTCAGGCGATTACGCCAGCGGTGCATCAGGATGGCGCTCACCGACCAGGCCGAGGATGAATCACTGCGTAATTGAGGTGGATGTTCTTCAGGCTCCCACCTTGCGTTACACCCAGGACAACCAGACACCGATCGCGGAGATGGAGGTGGGTTTTGATGCGTTGCGCCCGGATGACCCAAGAGGCCAGCTGAAAGTGGTCGGATGGGGCAATCTTGCCCAGGACCTCCAGAATCGGGTGCAGGTGGGTCAGCGGCTGCTGATCGAAGGCAGGCTGAGGATGAACACGGTGCCCCGTCAGGATGGCACCAAGGAGAAGCGGGCCGAATTCACCCTTGCCCGGCTCCACCCTGTGGGGGGAAGCGATGCCGCCGCAGCTCAGATGCCCTCCCCCGCTAAGCAGGCGCCAGCTGCCGCCGCTGCGGCACCCTCCCCTGCGAAGGAGCCTGCAGCGCAGTGGAACACCTCGCCTCTGGTACCGGACACTGACGACATCCCCTTCTGAGCCGCGGAAACACCTTTCAGCGCCGATCCTCTCAGGGCCGATCGTCGCCGTCACTGAAATGCTCGGAGGCACGCTGAAGCAGCTGCCCGAGCTCCCTCTCGAGTGCCGCCAGATCCAGGCGGAATTCCTGCCATCGACCCCGGTCGATCTGTTCCAGCAACCAGGCCCTGTCCTGCTCAAGCTGCTGGATCAGGGCTGTTGAATCCTCCATTGAACTCTGGTCCAGGTCTTGCGATCGGGTGCTGTCCATCAACTGCGGCCGCAGGTTCATCCATCCTGAACCCCGCACGGTCAGAATGGCGCCACTTCCAATGCCGCATGAACGATCTGCTCTCGCCAGGAAGCCTGGTCACCATCGC
>NYZI01000105.1 GCA_002687115.1 Cyanobium sp. ARS6 | reverse complement strand
TGATGGAAGGTTCCAGTCCCGACAACCGCGTGCAGGAAATTTCACGGATCACAAGAGCTCTCAAGGGCATGGCAAGGGAACTGAACGTGCCGGTGATCGCCCTCTCGCAGCTCAGCCGTGGCGTGGAATCGCGCACCAACAAACGTCCGATGCTCAGCGACCTGCGGGAATCGGGATCGATTGAACAGGACGCCGATCTGGTGCTGATGATCTACCGCGATGAGTACTACAACCCGGAAACTCCCGACCGTGGCATCACCGAAGTGATCGTGACCAAACACCGCAACGGACCGGTGGGCACCGTCAAGCTGCTGTTCGAGCCCCAGTTCACTCGCTTCCGCAACCTGGCGGCCTGATCAGGCAAAACGGGAACTGGGGCTCATCGGAAAACATTCTTTGAATGATCGCCGGCAAGCAAACAACACTGCGGCATCGGAGAATGGAGCAATGACCGCCGGCACACCCCCAACCGAAGTCTTCGACCTGATCGTCGTGGGAGGGGGCCATGCAGGCTGCGAAGCCGCCATGACTGCTGCTCGCCTGGGGCTGAACACGGCGTTGTTCACCCTCAACCTCGACCGCATCGCCTGGCAGCCCTGTAACCCAGCCGTGGGTGGACCCGCCAAAAGCCAGCTGGTGCATGAAGTGGATGCTCTCGGCGGAGTGATTGGGCGCCTCGCCGATGCCACAGCCATTCAGAAGCGAATCCTCAACGCCAGCCGCGGCCCTGCCGTCTGGGCCCTGCGTGC
Source organism: Cyanobium sp. ARS6 (assembly GCA_002687115.1). Classification (GTDB taxonomy): domain Bacteria; phylum Cyanobacteriota; class Cyanobacteriia; order PCC-6307; family Cyanobiaceae; genus Synechococcus_C. Next base: position 14,833 of record NYZI01000105.1, on the reverse strand, counting down.
CCAGACCGATAAACGGCAGTACTCGCGCCAGATGCTGCAACTGCTGCAGCACACCCCCAACCTGGCTCTGCGCGAAGCCATGGTCACCGGCTTGGAGATTGAAGGTGATCCGAGCGGCGGCGGCGAATCCTGGGATCCAAGCCATGGAGCAGCGGCCCGGATCACCGGCGTACGCACCTATTTCGGCAGCATTTATGGCGCCAAAGCCGTGGTGCTCACCGCCGGAACCTTTCTCGGGGGACGGATCTGGGTCGGGCATCAGTCGATGGCCGCTGGCCGTGCCGGAGAGCAGGCTGCCGAGGGGCTCACCGAGGCACTCCAACAGCTTGGGTTCCACACCGACCGGCTTAAAACCGGCACCCCGGCGCGTGTCGACCGACGCAGCATCGCCCTCGATCAGCTGGAGGAGCAGCCCAGCGACGCCGCAGACCGCTTCTTTTCTTTTGACCCTGGGTCCTGGAGCAGCGGCGAGCAGATGAGCTGTCACATCACACGCACCACAGCTGCAACCCATCAGCTGATCCAGGACAACCTGCACCTCACCGCGATCTACGGCGGTGTGATCGACAGCAAGGGACCCCGCTACTGCCCCTCAATCGAAGACAAGATCGTTCGCTTTGCCGACAAGGACAGCCATCAGATCTTTCTGGAACCCGAAGGTCGTGACACTCCGGAGATCTACGTGCAGGGGTTCTCCACCGGGCTCCCCGAGCCCATCCAGCTTCAGTTGCTGCGCAGCCTCCCAGGACTCGAACACTGCGTGATGCTGAGACCGGCTTATTCAGTCGATTACGACTACCTGCCAGCCACTCAACTGCTGCCATCGCTGGAAACCAAACGCGTGGAGGGGCTTTTCAGCGCAGGCCAGCTCAACGGCACCACCGGCTATGAAGAGGCCGCTGCTCAGGGCCTGGTCGCCGGACTCAATGCCGCTCGGCGCGTCCGCAGTCAGGAAGCAGTGCACTTCTCCCGAGAGAGCAGCTACATCGGCACAATGATTGATGATCTGGTGAGTAAGGACCTGCGTGAGCCCTACAGGGTCCTGACCAGCCGCAGTGAATACCGTCTCGTGCTTCGCGGTGACAACGCCGACCGACGCCTGACACCACTGGGGCGGGAACTCGGCCTGATCGATGAGCGCCGGTGGCAGCTGTTTGAGCAGAAGCTTGATGGCATCGAAAACGAAAAACAGCGGCTGCGCAGCCAACGGCTCAAGGCGAGTGACCCGGTGGCACCAGCGGTGGAAGCGGAGACCGGCGCACCGATCAAAGGATCCATCACCCTGGCTGATCTGCTGCGCCGGCCAGGCATGCACGCTGCAGATCTTGTGCGTCACGGCCTGGCCGATGCGGATCTGCCACTGCCGGTGCGGGAAGGAGCTGAGATCGACATCAAATACAGCGGCTATCTGCAGAGACAGCAGCAGCAGATCGACCAGGTGAGACGCCAGGGCAAACGCAAAATGCCCGCTGGTATCGACTACGCCACGATCAGCACCTTGTCGCGTGAAGCACGCGAAAAACTGACCGACGTGCGGCCGCTCACACTGGGACAGGCCAGCCAGATCCCCGGCGTCAGCCAGGCTGATCTGACCGCTCTGCTGGTCTGGCTGGAGCTGCAACAACGCCGCGACCAGAAGCGCACCCCGCTCGCCTCAAGCGTGAACGCTCGATAGCGTTGACGCAATCACTGGTCTGCATTGCCTCCTCGCATCCCCACGTCCAGTGCCTACTGGAGCCTCCGCGCCGAACAGATTCTCGACCGTGTGTTCAACGACGATGACAACATCCTGAAAACCGTTCAGGTGCAGGTCAATCCACAGACAAAACAACAAGAAGCCAACAAACAATTTCAACCAGGCCTGTCCTGGCCGCAGGTCAGCCTTGCCGCCATTGGCCTGATTGCTGTTCTGGGCAGCAGCGGACTGCTGCTCCACTGGAGGCTCACCCAGCAGGCGCTGCAGAGAGAAGCAAACCTTGCGTTGATCGACCGACTGCGCAGAAACCCACCAGCTGCCGGCAAGAACGAACAAGGCCGGCCCGATCGGCAAACTCCAACGAAGACAGCCGCGCAGCCACTGACCGCAGAGACCGCAACAGCAGATGAACTGAAGATCACCGCACTTCCGAACGCTTCGGCGACACAACTTGAACCGATCACGGTTCCACTGCCTTCAGAGGAGGTCACCGGCACCACCTCCAAGACCGATCAAGGATCAGCAGCAACACCGCAACCTCTGTTGGTCGGTGTGGTTCACGCCGGTAACAGTGAGGGCTCGGCCATCTTTCAACTCGGCGAACTCTCCCTCTCCACTGTTCCCGGCGAATCGATCGGTAACAGTGGCTGGACTCTGCAAAGCGTCAGCTCCAACGGTGCAGTGATTGAGCGCAACGGGATGACACAACTCCTCAGTGTCGGAGGGGCCTTCTGACCACGATGAGCGCCCTGATCCCCTCCCCGTCCGTGCTGTGGGAAGCCCCCACTTCCTCCGTTCTGGCGGGAGAGGAACCTGGCTGGCTGCCTGGTCCCTGGCGATTGATGCTGCTGGGAGACGGGAGCCCCACCAGACACCTGCGTTTACTGACAGGCCACAGCGTGCAGGTGAACCTGATCGCGATGGACGCGGACACCAACCTCAGCGATGCAAGCGGTGGACCACGGCCAGCCGAGGTTCAGGAACTGGCACCCCCCCTGCTGCGCCGCCAGGTCTGGTTGAACTGCGGTGACATCACGTTGGCCTGGGCCGAAAGCTGGTGGAACCAGGATGAAGCTGAGCGCAATCTCAGCAACCGTGAACAGCCGATCTGGCTCAGTCTCACGCAGGGGCGCTCGGAACTCTTCCGTGAAGTGGATGGACTGGCACTGGTGACGGATCCCTGGCTGGAAAAAGGGTTCAGCGAACGAGGACCTTTCTGGAGCCGTCACTATCGCTTTTTCAGGCAGGGCAGGGAACTCACCGTGATCCGTGAGGTGTTCAGCCCCGCTCTCGAACGCTGGCTGGGTGAAGCACCGAGACGGCCGCTTCATGCAACGTCATGAAGAAAATCAGCGTTTGATGCGGATTTTCACTTGACAACTTGCCGGCTCCTGTGCTGGAGCAATCATGGCCACATCGGCAATGGCTCCATGGAGACCTCCACCTGGATAACCCTCAACGATCTCGGCCGCAGTTTCGGCATTTCCTCGATCCACTGCGCTCGAGCCCTCGAACATCAGGGATGGCGGGACAGGCAGGGACACCCCACTGACGCTGCGGTTGAAGCGGGAGCAGTTGATCAACACATGCCGAAGAAGCACGGACGCTCAGCGCTGTGGAACGCCAATGTCTGTGCGGATCTGCTGAAGAAAAAGGGGTACCGGCCAGTGACCCGCTCCGAGCACATCGGCCAGTGGACAGACCTTCTCGAAGCAATGACTGCAGGATCACCATCAATCACCACTACGGCAGATCAGATGGCCGAAGAACTTCCCACCGATCTGGTGGAAGACGTGAACCGCCAGCTGAGCCAGCGCGGCTGTCGTTATCAGGTGTGCCGGCCGCTCAGCAACCGGCACTGAAACCGCAAGATCAGGCCATCCGCAGGGCTTCTGCTTTCTTGCGAGCCTGCTCCAGCTGTTCCTTGAGCGTCTCCTCATCCGTATGGCTGAGGCTGGTGTGTATCAAGCGGGCATTGGGCAGATGACGACGCAAGCGCTCAATCACACGATCAGGCGTTGAATCCTTGACGAGAAGAGCCAGTGCTGCACTTCCCTGAGGCAGGGTTTCGGTCAGCTCCTTGAGGAACTTGTCGTTGATGCCAATGTCGCTGAGGGCTCCCGAAGCCGCACCGGCACTGGCACCCGCTGCCACGCCAAGCAGCGGGTTGGCGAAGATCAGTCCGATCAGCAGTCCCCAGAAGCTTCCGCCCATGGCACCTGCGGCTGTCATGTTGATGGCCTGGCGAAGGTGCACGTGACCGTCACTGCCGTGTTCGAGAACCACAGCGTCCTCGAGGGTGATCAGATGCTCTTCCTGGATCGCAACCAGCTCAAGACGAACCTGCTCAGCTTCCTCAACCTTGGGGAAACCAATCACCACAAGATTGCTCATGTTGTTGATGCAACGACACTAATCATAGGTAGAAATGCTGTCGCTCAATCCCGACGGCGACTGGAACGCGGCAAAGGTCGACGGGACGACGCCCGAGAGGTTGACGAAGAGCCGGAATCCGCCTCGACATCACGACTGGCGGAACGCTTCCAGCGCTCTACCCGGAAACTATTGTCTTCCGGCCAGACATCGTCTTCTTCTGGCGACTGCGCAGATGGTTTCGAGACCACCGGCGGTGGCAACACCGGCTGTCGGCGGGAGAGCGCCTGAAGTGGACGTTTGCGTCGTGCGGGAACGGATTGCTCAACTGATGACGAGACGCCTTCAGGCGCCGAACGAGCCGAATTCAAACCCTGAGGCTGCTCAGCCACCTCACGCCAGTCATCCTCTTCGTCCAGCAACCAGTCGATTCGGTCACCGACCCAACGACCCATCGCATCCAGCCGGGAAGAGCCGTCCTGACGGTCCGTGTTGCGACGGCCCGGCCTGGCTCCGGAGACACCATCAACAAGCTGACGTCCGGTATCCAGCCATCGGTCAAGCCGCCGATCCAGGGCATCAGGACTGCGCTGCGCACGTTGTCGACGTGAATCCATAACCAGACGTTACCGACGTCTGTGCTGTAACCAGCGTTCCCGTTGCAGACCAATCAGAACGATCGAAACGCCACCGGCTTCCAGCACCCAGAGAAAAACCTCCATCCCGCTCAGCTGACCTCCGCTGCTGGTTCGTAGCGAAGCAGACAACTGGCATTCCAGCGACCCCCATGATGCCGATCGCAGCACAATCGACAGGCCGCTTGACGCATCCTGCGGCGATAAGGGGTCTGGTGTCCGCAACGGGGACAGATCGCAATCCAGCGCGGGGAACTCTGCGGCACGGGAAAGCGATGGCGAACACTGACCTCAAAACGCGACTGCGCAGCATTGATCAGATGCATGCGATGCCGAAAGCAGGGTCCGTGCCCCTCCTCTCGCTTCAGCACAAGGTCCACCCAGGCATGGATCATCTCGTGACAGAGCGTGCTTTCAGTGGCCTCTCTGGGCAGGGGATCCAGCAACGGTCTTGACAGAACAATTTCACGCCCGAACGGTGGAGCCACTGCAGGCCCTCGTCTGTAAAGACCAGCCGTGCGCCGCAAGCGACCATCACTCCATCGCAATGCCATCAGAGGCTGATGTCCTTGGCAGAGGGCTCCCTCGAAATGCTCCCTATTCAGGCGATGAAACAGAGGGAGCAGAGGCTCAAGCGGCATGAACGGCGAAGGTCTCAAGCAATGATGTCGGCCCAGTCTGCCTCCATCCAGCGGTTCGTCAGTCAGACTCTGCACTCACTTGGAAACAGCTGATGGATCTGGGTCTGGTGCGGGAGATCGGAAGCAAGGCCCTGCTGGCCGGCGGAGGAGCCCTGCTTCTCTATTGGACGGTCACCGCGGTCAAGCTGGTGCTGAGCGCCCGCGGCATCAACCCGCTGATCAAGCAATTTTTCACCCAGGTGGCAGCGGGGCGCGTTGACGCGGCTTATCTGCTCACCACCAAGTCGTACCGGCAGCACGTCAACCGCCAGCAGTTCATTCGTTTCCTGGCTGGGTTGAAGCTCAACCGCTACAGAAACCTCAAATCAGGCCGACCTCGCCTGCAGGAGGGGAACATGATTCTCACCGTGAAGCTGATCGCTGAAAGCAAGGAGGAAATGCCTCTCGACTTCACCTTCACCAAGGTGGAGGACAGCTGGAAAATCGAGCGGATCGCCACTGTCCAGAGCTGAGTCGTTCCGACCGTGACTGCGCCGGCCTCGAAAACCGCATCGAATCAGGACAGCGAACGCGCCGCAGAACTGAGGCAGCTGCTCACCCGAGCGGCCCATGCCTATTACGTGCTGGATGCCCCGGAGCTTGAGGATTCGGTCTACGACAGGCTCTACCGCGAACTGCTTGATCTGGAGACTGCTCATCCTGAGCTGGTGATGGCAGACAGCCCGACTCAGCGGGTGGGAGGAACGCCCTCCGAAGGATTCACCAGCGTGGCTCACCGCATCCCGCTGTTCAGTCTCGACAATGCCTTCAGCCCTGAAGAGCTGCGCAGCTGGTACGCCCGCCTGCTGAAGGTGCTCGACAAAGAACCACGTGCTGAAGCTCCCCTGCCGGCGCTGCCCATGGTTGGGGAACTCAAGATCGATGGCAATGCCCTCGCCCTCAGTTACGAGAACGGGCTGCTGACCAGGGGCACCACCCGCGGGGACGGCGAAAAGGGTGAGGAGATCACTGCGAATGTGCGCACCATCGCTTCGATTCCTCTGCGACTGCACCTCGATCACCCACCGGCATGGGTTGAAGTGCGTGGCGAGGCCCTGATTCCTGATCGCACCTTTGCTGCCATCAATGCCGACCGGGCAGCGCGGGATGAACCGCTGTTCGCAAACCCCCGCAACGCCTGTGCAGGCACCCTGCGTCAGCTCGATCCGAAAGTGGTGGCATCACGTCGACTGGATTTCTTCGCGTACACAGTGCACCTGCCCGATGACTGGGTCGGTCTGCGACCAACCAGCCAGTGGGAAAGCCTCAGCTGGCTCCGCAACGCAGGTTTCCGGGTGAATCCCAACGCAGCACTGCTGCCGGATCTCGCGGCGGTGGAGACCTTCTTCAACGTCTGGGACAGCCGGCGTCACGACCTTGATTACGCCACTGACGGGGTGGTGGTGAAACTCGACGACCTGCGTCTTCAGGAGAGTGCGGGCTTCACGCAGAAAGCGCCGCGGTGGGCCATTGCACTGAAATACCCGGCCGAGGAAGCGCCGAGCCGGCTACTGCGCCTGACCTGTCAGGTGGGCCGCACCGGGGTGATTACTCCCGTGGCGGAATTCGAACCCGTTGCCCTGGCCGGCACGAATGTCAGTCGCGCCACCCTGCACAACGCCGACCGACTGGCGGAACTGGATCTCCACAGCGGCGACACCATCGTTGTGCGCAAGGCCGGCGAGATCATCCCTGAGGTGCTGCGAGTGCTTCCCGAGCTCAGACCTGAAGGAGCTTTACCGCTTGATCTGCCCTATCAGTGCCCCAGTTGCAACTCCGACCTGGTCAGGGAAAACGGTGAAGCCGCAACCCGCTGCGTGAACATCAGCTGCCCGGCGATCCTGCAAGGCGCTCTGCGCCACTGGGTCGGCAAAGGTGCCCTCGATGTGGAGGGATTGGGCGGGAAGTTGATCGAGCAACTGGTGGAGCGAGGTCTGGTGCGCTCAGTCTCCGATCTGTACCGCCTGGATGTGGCACTGCTCAGCAGCCTGGAACGGATGGGTGAGAAAAGCGCCGAAAACCTCGTGACTGCCATCGACGCATCCCGCTCCAAGCCATGGGCTCGCCAGCTTTACGCACTCGGCGTCCACCACGTGGGCGAAGTCAACGCCAAAGCCCTGGCAGCCGCATTTCCAGATGTCAGCACGCTCGCCCAGACAGCCGTTGATCACCCTGAGGTGATCACTGAGCTGCATGGCATTGGTCAGGAGATCACCCAGAGCCTGCAGCAATGGTTCAGCACCAGAGCCAATCAGGCGCTGGTTCAGCAGCTGAGGGAGGTCGGGCTCTCACTGGCCGCCACAGAGCAGGAGCGCAAGGACCTTGCAAGCCGCAGCGATGAGGACGGGACGCTGTCCGGTCAGACCGTGGTCATCACCGGCACACTTCCATCGATGAGCCGAGCTCAGGCGAAGGAGCTGATTGAAGCGGCAGGAGGCAAGGTCAGTGGCTCCGTCAGCAAAAAGACGTCCTTCGTACTCGCGGGCGAAGAGGCTGGCAGCAAGCTGGAAAAGGCCAACAAGCTGGGCATCAGGGTGATCGATGAAGCCGGACTGATCGCTTTGCTCGAACCGATCGAAAGCTGAAAACGTTTGTCGGTGATCAAAACATCCCCTCGATGATTGCGATGGCGGAGACTGAAGCAGTCATCATGCCCAGCATCTAGGCCTGTGGACTCGTCAACTCCCCTTCACAGCGTTCTGGACAATCTGTCCGGCGAATGGCAGATCAACCTCGAGAACCGCATTCCACGCAAGGAGCTCTACCAGGCCCGAATTGAATCCTCCAAGCCGTCACTCGGCTTCTTCGTGCTGCTGCTGTGCGCGGCGGTGATCGCCACGCTTGGACTGATCTCCAACAGCACAGCAGTGGTGATCGGAGCCATGATCGTGGCGCCACTGATGGATCCGATCCTCAGCCTCGCTTTCGCCCTCTCGATCAGCAACAACAAGCTGGCGAAGCGCTCATTGATGACTGTGGTGATCGGTGTGATCGCCGTGATCGCCACCGCAGCTTTGTTGTCGTTACTGCTGGATGTGAGTGAGGTGAATCGGGAGATGACCTCCCGAACGGCGCCCAACCTGATTGACCTGGGCGTTGCCGTGGCGGCCGCCGTGGCTGGTTCCTTCAGCATGACCCGCGAAAGGCTGTCCAATTCACTGGCCGGAGTCGCCATCGCCGTGGCACTGGTTCCACCACTGTGCGTCTGCGGCATCGGCCTGAGCATGGGCAATGAGGTGGTGGCGGTGTTTGGTCGCGGCACTGTGGCCGGCCTCACCAATCAGATCTCCGAAGGTTCCTTCCTGCTGTTCGTGGTCAACCTGATCGGAATCACGGTGGCGAGCTTGTTCATCTTCCTTGTGCAGCGCTACGGCAGCGTTGTTCAGTGCTGGCGCAATCTGCTTGTGTGGCTGGCTCTGCTTGGTTTGTTGTGCATCCCTCTCTCTTCCGCCCTGCACGACTTCAGCGTCAGGCAGGAAATTGTCAGCAGATTCGACACCTTCAAGGCCGGTCAGGTCAATCAACTGAAAATCACCAGCAAGAACCCCTATCTGTGGCAAAGGGTGCGGCTGCTGTTCAGCAATGTGCGGGTGATCAACAACAAGGCCAGCGTGGACCTGGTTCTGAGCGCACCGAAGGGCGTTCTGAACGAAGGCCTGGCCAATGAACTCTCCGAAACCATCGTGCGCAGCTCCAAGGAAGAGTTCAACCTTGATGACACCAAGGTCACGATCAGCGTGATTCCCAATCAGATCAATAAATTCAGCGACAGCTCAGCGCTGCCATCGACTCAATGATCAAGTCATGACCAATGCGGAGAGAGATCGTCCCCCCATCTTCAGGTGGATCAAAACGGAGTGCGGTCGGGCCAAATACACCGAGCTCAGCAGCCGCAGAGGCTTCACAGCCAAAGCCAGGCTTTATTGGTTTGTCGGGATCGCCGCTCTGCGTGACTGGCAACTGCCTGATCCGGATCAGATCTCAGGATCCTGAGCATCAGCACCTGCGTCCTGAAGGGCTTTGCGAGCGGAACGTCCCACCAGCCACACAACTCCAACCGTGGCCAGCACGCCCACAACCCGAAGAACCCAGGCTTGCGCTGAAGTCTCTCCGGCCAGCACTTCGCCGAACCTTGCGGCACTGCCGGCCAGAGCACCTAGAGCACAGAACAGAATCGTGCCGGGAATGATCCCGATCAAGCCAAGGTTGTAATCCCGCAGACTCACCTCACTGAGTCCGTAAGCCAGGTTCAGCAAAGAGAATGGGAACGCTGGTGACAGGCGCGTCAGCAACACCAAACGGAACCCCTCCCTGCTGACGGCCTTCTCAATCGCCAGCAGCTTCGGGAAACGGCTCAGTCGCTGTTGCGCCCAGCCCCTGAGCCAGTGCCTGCCCAGCAGAAACGCAGCCTCGGCACCCAGGCTCGCCCCGGCAAACACAAGCAGGCTTCCCAACCAGGGGCCATACAAGGCTCCGGCCAGCATCGAAGCCCAGATCCCTGGCAGCAGCAGAGTCACCCAGATGGCATAAAGAGGAATAAACAACAGGGCTCCCGTGGTTGACTCCAGCCATGCCAGAAGAGCCTCGGTGTCGATCAGCTGAGCGATTGCTTCCATCCTTCAACCATCGGTGCCATCACCGTTCCATGGGACGCAGCGACAACGCAACCACACCGAAGTGGCTCAAACAACACCTGACACCAGCTCAATGAACAAACCCACGCAAGGCCTTAGCGTGGTTGTGTTGAGCAGCACACCTATCCACGATCGATGAGACTTGGCGGGCTCAAGCAATGCCCCTCCACTTAATCAATCACCGAACACTGAGATGAACGGCTGATGACCCCTCCTCTCTCGGGACAACCTGTGTGTCGGCAGCTGCTGTTCATAGGACTTTTCTGCGCAACTGGGCTGCTGAGCTCCTGCGGCGGCGGAGGACGAACCCCGATACGACTACTTCGGGTCGCAAGCGTTCTGCCGACCAACGAAAGTGTGACTCCTGTTAACAGTGGCAGGAGCCGTGAGCGTCTTCGCAGCTTTCAAAACAACTTACGGGATGTGGTTCCAGGACTGCGCATTCAACCCTCTCTTTATTCGGAAGCTGCCGTCGAATCTGAACTGGAACGACAGACCATCAGCGGACTTGGACCGGATCTGGTCACGGGCGATGCCCGTGTAATCCAGGAACTATCCCAAGCGAAGCTGCTCGATCCGGTACCCGTCACGCCAGAGCAACGCAACGCCATCGCACCAGGCTTGCTGCAGCGAGTCATCAACTCCCGTGGCGAGGTCACAGGTCTTCCGGTCTCCCAGTCCATCCAACTCGCCTGTTTCGACAAACGCAAACTCAAGGAGCCGCCATCATCGCTGGCACTCATGTCGAAACAAAGCAGTGCTGGTCAGGTGTTTGGCATCACCCAGAATTTTGAAGACCTCTACTGGAGCATGAGCGGATTCAAGGCCGGCAGTGCATTGGTGAGCTCCCTGCGCGGCAAGCAACCCACTGAACAACAAACCCAGCGATTGGTCAGCTGGCTGAGCTGGCTCCGAGACGCCAGCTATCAGCAGAACGTGATGTTCCTTAGGGATCAAGCCACACTTCGCAAGCAGCTGATCAGTGGCCAACTCCACTGGATCAGCTGCTGGACCTCGCAGTTGCCAGAACTGAGGGAAGCCATGAAAGGCAATCTTGGAATTACCTCTTTGCCCGCTGGACCCGCAGCCTCGGCCTCACCCATCAGCAAACTTCAGGTGTGGGGTCTGGGCCGCAATTCCAGTCCGCGCCAGCGTCAAACCGCTGAAGAGCTAATGCAATTCATCGTTCAACCATGGGCCCAGAAGACCTGGGCTCTGCGTTATCGAACCAATTACCCAGTGAATCCTGCAGCTGCAACGATCATCAACCGCCAAATTCCTGGAATCGAAAACCTCTACTTATTCAAAGCCAAACAGGAAATCAAAGTTGGCGACGAAATTGTCGCTGCCATAGATGCAAATCCAAAACTCGCCAAAACCATCCAGAACATCCTCAATGAAGTGATCTTCCAGGCGATAACTCCTGCCAGGGCCTCTGAAAAAATTCAAGCGATCATGCGCCCATCCTGATGACTTCCTCAGCCTTCTCCGATCTCCTGATCACAGTGGCTCCTGGAGAAATTCTGGTCGAAATGGTCAGCTGGGTTGCGTTTGTACAGCGCTGGCCAGTCCTCATACAGCTGCTGCTGGTGCTCGTTGTTCTCCTGATCGCGCGCACGCGCAGCATCCTTTTGAGACGCAATCAACGCTTCCAGCGCATGCTTAATAGGGCAGGGTTGCATCAACGTGTTCCAGATGCTGTTCGCGTGCTGATTGGCCCTGCAGTGGTTCTGCTGATGGCTGGAGTCTTCGCGTTACTGAAGATTCCCTATGGATTGCTGCGTTATTTCGGGCTGCTCTGGCTGGGCTGGAATCTGTTCACTCCCTTGAAAATGTTGGTAGAGAAAACTAATCCCCGCTTCCCAATTGGAGAAGTGGAAACCATTTTCAAACCGATCTATGCATTCTCAGCAACGTTGTCGTTGCTGAGCCTGCTGGGTAGCCGGGAAAACCTCGCGAGGATTGGCGTCGCCAATTTCTTCGGAGTTGAAATCACTCTTGGCAAGATCTACACCGCCATCGTCGCCATTTACCTGATCGTGACAATTGCATCCAGGCCAGCAGCCCTGATGGCATGGCTCAGCGGTGTCGTTTTTGGGATCGAGAAACGCAACCAGCGCGGACTTGAGTTGCTGTTCCGCTACAGCGTGATCGGCATCGGCATAATGGGTGTGGCTTATTACATCGGCATCAACGGCAATGCCTTTGTTGCCATCGCAGGTGGGCTATCAGTAGGGATTGGTTTCGGCACCAAAGAAATCATCTCCAACTTCATCAGCAGCATCTGGCTGTTATTTGAAGGATCAGTGCGGCCGGGAGAGATCCTGATGATCAACGGTGACCCCTGCACGGTTCGGAAATTAAGTCTTCGTGCCACTTACCTTAGGCGGGGTCGTGATGGCGCCGAGCTGCTGATACCCAATCAGAGCTTCTTCACCCAGGAGGCAACTTCTTACACAGCCAATGAAACCTCAAGACGCGACAGCGTGATCGTTGGCGTTGCCTATCAGCATGATCCTGACAAAATCATCGACATTCTGCTTGAGCTCGCAGCTGATCATCCCAAGGTGAAAAAATACCCACCTTCTGCGGCATTCGTCACCGAATTTGCCGAGTCATCGATCAACTACAAGATGTTGTTCTGGGTGGCAGACCCTCTCGATGCTTTCAATGTGGCAAGTGATCTTCGTCGCGCGATCTGGAAGCGCTTCGAGAAAGACAACATCACCATTCCCTTCCCTCAGCGCCAGATCTACCCGATGGAGTGGCCGCCCAACACACAGAAAAGCCTCAGGCCCCAGCTGCAAGCTGAGCAGGTGATTGATCAAGATGCTGCCGAGAGCATGAGCTAGGTTCTCTTCTGCGACGCACGAGTCTCATGCCTGAGCCTCAGGCTCCCATGAGCTATCACCTTCAATTCCTTCAAACCAATACAGGGTTGCTGGTGGGCACACTGGCGCTTATTGGCGCATGGCTACTGCTTCAGTTCCTGGGACGCCATGGCCGCAACATGGGCAGTCGCCTTGCCGCGACAGTGCGGAGGCCCGTGCTGTTTGGGCTGGGAATTTCATTCTATGCCAGCTGGATCATCCATCAGCTGAACGAGAGGCTTGAGCTGGGATTTCTGGCTCAGCCTGAGGTGAATAAGATCTCCAAAACTCTGGTAATCGCCAGCATCACCTGGGCTGTATTGAACATCGGCCAGACCGTACTGAAGTCTGCATCGATGAGGCGATGGATCCAGATCGAGGATCAACAGGATGAATCCATGCTGATCAATGTGATGAGCAGGCTGTTCACCATTGCCGTGCTGATGATTGCCACTGCAACACTAATGGTGACCTTCGGTGTTCCATCGGGAGCCATCGCCACCATGCTCGGCGGCGCAGGCATCGGTATCTCATTCGCAACCCAACAGATCAGCCAGAACTTTCTCTCGGGCTTCATGCTGTTCTTCAATCGCCCATTCAGAGAAGGTGATTGGATCAACGCCGACAGCCTCGAAGGAACTGTTGAATCCATCGGCTGGTATTACACCCGAATTCGCACCTTCGACCGCAGGCCGCTTTATATCCCGAATTCCGTATTCGCGACGAACCCGATTGAAAACCCAGGAGAGATGTATAACCGCAGAATTCGTGCCAATATCAGCCTGCGCTATGAAGATTTAGGTAAAATTGACAGCATCACCAAAGAAGTACGCCAGCATCTTCAGCAGCATCCAGACATCGACCAAAGCCAGACTATCCTGGTTAACTTCAACGAATGGGATTCATCATCGATTAACATGATGGTTTATTGCTTCACGAAAACAACTGTATGGAAAGACTGGCTTGATATTCAACAATCCATTTTTCTTGAAATCGCCGGAATTGTTCAAAACAGTGGCGCTGATTTTGCCTTTGACTGCATGACGCTTTATCAATCACCAGGCAACAATGCTGAAACTTGAATCCGGCGACTAACCGGCTTAAAGAGCAAAAGAGACAAGAACCAAACCAGAAATGCAATAGAAGCCTTTGCTGGATTGGGTAAAACCTATCAAGCTGAGCAGATCATTCCTTGCCAAAGCACAACTCTCACAAAAGACTTGGATGAAATACAGAAAGAATAGGGCTAAAATAATGGAGTTTGAGGGGCAAATCCATGCCTTCGGCTCGCAGGCTAAAGATACTTGGCAGGGCTGCCGCAGGTTTACTAACGATCTCACTGTTCGGCTGCAGCAGCATAAAGGCACCAAATACACTATTCATTACGTACTCAGCACCCAAACGTTCATTTAAAAAAACTCAGACTTTTGTGGAGGGGTTGCTAGACAAATACGCCAAGCCATTTGAACGCTCAAATCCTGAAACGCGTATTGTTTACATCACCTATCCATCAAGTGAGATTCTTGAGCAAATTTCAAAAGACACTGATCTGAACCTTGGACCGGACTTAATAGCCGTGGATATGTTCGTCGCCTTTGAATACATGAGTCGCGGTCTCACAGCGACACTTCCAGACAAAAAGTATTTTCAGAGTATTTATGGCACTGCATATGATTGGGCCACGAATGCAGATGGAGAATATATTTTTGCTCCATGGATAAGAAGTGCTCAAGTGGCATGTTACGACAATACAAAAATAAAAAAACCACCTAGCACCATTCAAGAGCTCGAAAAACTCAGCGCCAGCGGTTACAAAATCGGCCTGTCATCTGATCCTGGGGAATTACTATGGACGGCTGGAGCCAATAATGCATTTGAAGAGCTCAACGCTGTTGGCAAGCAAATGAAAACTGATCAATCCTATCCAGCTATCAAAAAATGGCTG
>NYZI01000104.1 GCA_002687115.1 Cyanobium sp. ARS6 | reverse complement strand
GACCCTTTTGATCTCATGCTTGCAGCCGAATCCATTGTCGTTCGCATCGAGCAGGTGTATGGCGTAATCTCTCTGTCCTCCAAAGGCGATTCCTCGTCCTCATAGCCGCCAGCTGTACTGATCCTCCGCTTGTCCTTTTTCTGTTGAAATTCGTACAACAACCGCACTTGGTTGTCTTGTTTTCAATCCTCATGGGATTTCCCCGCTTGAGTGTTGTTTTTGTTGGCTTCTGTCTGTTGCTTTGAACATCCTTCTTTACGGCCTCAATTACGCGCCGGAACCGGTTGGCATCGGCAAATACAGCGGTGAACTCGCCCGTTGGTTAGCGGCCCGTGGCCATAGCGTGCGTGTGATCACAGCGCCGCCTTATTTCCCCGCCTGGCAGATCGCAGCAGGTCATTACAACCGCTTTAGCCTGGAGCAGCGTGAAGGGGTTCGGGTGCGACGCTGTCCTCTCTGGGTGCCACGCCAGCCCAGCGGGCTCAAGCGCTTGCTGCATCTCGCCAGCTTCGCACTTTCCAGCCTTGGGCCCCTGCTGTTGCAACGTCGCAGGCGGCCTGATGTGGTGATCACCGTGGCGCCAGCTTTCTTCTGTGCCCCCGCTGCTATTTGGCTTGGGCGCCTCTGCGGTAGTCGTACGCTCACTTGGCTTCACATACAGGATTTCGAGCTCGATGCTGCCTTTGAGCTTGGCCTGCTTAAGGGCCGGCTGCTCCGTTCCTTGGCAGAAACCTGGGAGCGCCGCACACTACGCAGCTTTGATCGTGTGAGCAGCATCAGCACCGCCATGGTGCAAAAACTGGGCACCAAAGGTGTGGCTCCTTCCCGCAGTTTGCTGTTGCCCAACTGGGTCGACCTCGACGCGATCTGTCCGCAGCTGGGATCTGCTCGCCAGCAGAACTCCTACCGGCGTGAGTTCGGCATCACCCCTGATCAGATCGTGCTCCTCTATTCGGGCTCGATGAACAAGAAGCAGGGCCTGGAGATGCTCGCTGAGGTGATCCAACGACTCAGCGCTCAGCCCAACCTGGTGTGGCTCCTAGCTGGCGAAGGTCCTACCAAGGAAGAGCTCATCCATGCCACCGCCGGTCTGCCCCAGGTCCGCCACCTGCCCCTGCAGCCAGCAGAACGGATGGACGATTGGCTTAATGCTGCTGATATCCATCTGCTTCCTCAGAAAGCCGGCGCCGCTGATCTGGTGCTCCCCTCCAAACTTCTGGGTATTCTCGCCAGCGGTCGCCCTCTTGTGGCCAGTTCACCGGAGGGCAGTGAATTGTCCTTGCTGGCCGGCAACGCCGGGCGCTGTGTGCCACCCGGCGATGCCGCAGCCTTTGCGGATGCCTTGCATGAGTTGATCGAAAGCGCCGAGCTGCGGGCTCAATGCGGCGTGTTAGCTCGTCAACTCGCCTCTAGCCATTTTAGCAAAGATGCCGTTCTGCAGCGTTTTGAACAGCAGCTTTTCGCTTTGCACGGTTGAATAGTTTTGCTCCATCAAAGCTCCAATTCCTTGAAGCTCTCACCCTGGGGAGGTTTGTTACGCCTTCATGGCCAGGACATTGCCCGCCTGCAGCGTCTGCTCGATCCTCTCGTGCTCACGCTGCTGTTCTTATTGTTTGACTTAGGGGGTAAGGGGGGTGGAAGTGATGCCTGGTTGCCTTTCTGGGTTCTGGTGCCTCTGACGGTGCTCCTGATTCTTTCCCGTGCCGGGCTTTATACCAGCTATCGCCACCGCAGTCTGCGAGTGCTGATCCGTCGGATTACCACCTCCTGGTTGCTTGTGCTGAGTCTTCTGCTAACAGCAGCTTTCCTCAGCAAGAGTTCGGCATCGTTTTCGCGTCTCAGTAGCAGCCTCTGGGCCTTCAGTGGTTGGTTGTGGTTGTTGTCCAATCACGTTTTGCTGCGTAAGTGGTTGCGATGGCATCGAAGTCAGGGAGGTAACAGCCGCACAATTGTCTATTGGGGTCTCCCTGATGCGGCTGAGGCTTTTGCTGAGCAGATCGCCAGCAACACATGGATGGGGTATCAGGTTATTGCTTGGTTTTCGCCAGTACCAATGCGCCCGGATCAACACTCGCAGAATCTGCCCAGCTGTTCTGGTGGCTTGCGAGAGCTACGTGATTGGTTGAAAATTCGCGATGTTGACCGCCTGGTGTTTAGTCACGTCACCCGTGATGGCCTGGGGATGGATCAGATGATTCAATTATTTGGAGATTGTTCCATCCCGATTGTTTATGCACCGCACTGGGCGCATCCCACGATGCGCTTCACGGTCGACAGCATCGGCACACAGCCCTGCATTGATCTCTGGGGAAGTGAGCGAAGTCTGCTTGACCGCCAACTGAAGCGCAGTTTTGATCTTTTTCTCACTGGCATCGGCGTGGTCTTGATTGCTCCGTTGCTCCTGGTGATTGCGATTGCTGTGAAGCTTTCCAGTCCAGGCCCTGTCTTTTACATGCAGGATCGTTATGGCCTTGATGGAAAGCGGTTCAAATGTTTCAAATTTCGCAGCATGCGTGTGCTCGACACTGCCGATCAGCAAGTGGTGAAGCAGGCCACGGCTGATGATCCGCGCATCACGCCTGTTGGATCGTTTCTTAGAAAATGGAGTTTAGATGAACTCCCTCAAATTTTTAATGTCTTAAAAGGAGATATGAGCCTTGTCGGGCCCAGGCCCCATGCTGTGCAACACAACGAGCTATACCGCAAAGTGATTCCTGGCTACATGCAGCGTCATGCCTACAAGCCTGGGATTACCGGTTTGGCTCAAGTGAGTGGCTGGCGGGGCGAAACGCGTAACCTTTCTGACATGGAAAATCGCATTTATGCCGATTTGGCCTATCAACGTGACTGGAGCCTCAAGCTCGATATCAAGATCTTGATCAAAACCTTCCTGCGTCTTCGCTCAGGAAATGCCTATTGAATGGATCGATTGCAAACCAATTTCCTTGGTTTGGTTCAGTTGGCGCGAGCCTTTGCTCTATGTGCTCTTCACTCCTTGGCTGCTTTCATTATTCGCTGGCCTGTTAATTACAGCGTTAACTGTTGTGCTGTCGATTCGATTGTCTTGGTTGAATCGCTCGTTGATTGTGATCAGTGCGGTTCTGTCGGTGAATATTATTTATTCTCCACTGGCCACCCAATGGCTCAGCGTCTGGCTTTCATCCCAGCTGCCACAGACGTTTGAGCGTGCTGAGGATGCACCTCGGCCTGTTGCAGTGTTATTGGGTCGTGGAGCGAAAATTGGTAGGGCAACTTCCAGGAAGGCTGCCCAACTTTTGAACGATCACAAGGTGGAGGCCGTTTATGTGTCTGGTGATCGCCTTTCGACGGCTCAGCGGGTTGTGAAACTTGGTGCACCAGCGGAGCGTGTAGCTGGTGATTCCTGCGCCCGAACCACCTGGCAAAACGCCACGCGCACTAATGCTTGGCTCCAAAGAAACCATCCAGAGGCACCGGTGCTATTGATTACCGACCCCTGGCAACTTCCCCGTGCTGCCCATGCCTTTGCCGGTCAGGGGCTTAAAGTTATGCCCATGGCTATTTCTCCACAGCTCAATAGCCGCACCCGCAATCGCCTGGCGTTGCGTGAAACCGCTGGCACGCTCCTTTATCGTTTGCAGGGACGGATGTGATCACAACTCAAGAGTTTTGGGCTTAACTTCATAGTCCTCCAGATATTGGCGCAAGTGGTTTGGAAGATGTTGATCCAGCGCTTGTTCCCTGCTCATCCAAGTTGTGGCAATGATTTCTAGCTGATCAATTTCTATCGGTGGTCGACTTGCTGCATGAATTGAATTGATTAGGTGTTGATCCCACAGCAAGGCAAAGATCGTCACTGTGTTGAGCCCACCCGGTTGTCTTTCTGAGATGGTCCATGGATCCTGCAACCAGTTGCTTTCGATCGCAAGTCCCAGTTCTTCATGAAGTTCACGTACAGCTGCATCACGTGCACTTTCTCCAGCTTGAATACCTCCGCCCGGTAAGCCGTAGCCTCTTCGGTAGCTGGTTTGCACCATTAGCAATTGGTTGCTCAGCCAGATCGCAACGAGACTTCCATGGGTATTGGGTTTGCGGATCAGCCGGTAGAGCTCATAGGTCCATGAGGCTATCTGCAGTAGGTGCAATCGGCGGGCTATATATTTCAGTCGATGCTTGGTGAACATTGGCTTCTTGCAGTGCCAGATATGGTGATTTTCAACGGAAGGCTCATGATCAAAAGTGACTCTGTCAGCAAGATTGCTTCAGTTTCATCTTATTGTCTTCAAGCTGTTCACCCTGCTTCAGCATTCAGCCCTTTTGATCCAACGCTTTGAGAATGGTCATTACTTCTTGTGCCGTTGTCAGGGCTTGATCAGTTTCATCTGGGTCGAACAATTCAAAGGGCAGGGTGACATCCATCGGGTAGCTGGATTGGATCGCCATGCGGCTGAGGCTCCTCAGCGGCAGTGCTTCTAATTTCTGAGTTTCCAGACCTGTCTGTTGTAGCCGTTCCACCAGGTCGTTAAGCACGTGCGTCTAGGGCGGCTCCAGCCCCTATTCCAGCAATGCACTTTTTAAGCTTTTCCCAGCTACATATGAAACATAAAACAAGCTTGGGCAAAAAACCGTTGTTTTTCGCCAACTGAGCATGCTCAAGGTCGTTCTGGGCTTGGCGCAGCTATGCATCGGCCCGACTTTCATGGAATCTCCGCCAGCCGCGGGATGGGGATTGGCAGCATTGCGCCAGATCGCCGAATCGCTCTCAGGCAACTGAGCCCAGTCCTCACTGTCGAGACCAATCATGTCGTCTGCAAGAGCGGGGTTGTAGGTGTGGCTTTTGAGGTTGCGGATGCAGATCATTGTCATCCAGTTGCGTTCTTTGCCGGCAGGCAATAGGTCTTTCGCTACTACTTCCCGAACGGCATCTCGGGAGTCGCTGATGCCTCTGACACCTTGATCAACCAGGAAGTCTTTCAACAGAAGCCAGCTGAGTTTGTTGGTGAATTCAAAGGCTTGAATCAAGCCCTGCTGCTTCAGCTCGCTGAGTGGGCGGCTGTTTGTAAGAGTAAGCGCTAATTTGAGGGTAGCCAGTGCTCATTCGTCATTCTCAAGACGCTGCAACCAGCGCACATCAGCGTCTGCCATGGAAGCCAATGCATTCACTGCACATAGAGAGGCAACGATGGGGTCGGACAGGCCTGACAACGAGCCTTGTCTGTGCATGAGCTGCTTGCTTTGATCCATTGGATACGCTCTCATCTCGTATGCAGAATTTCGTTCTCCTTGCCCCGTCGAGATGTTCGACGCTGATGTCGGTGAGGACGTCTTGAGCGCTCTGATCACCTTGTTGTTACTGGTGCTGGCAATCGCATGTTTCGTTGGCGGTTGGCTTGCACCGGAACTGGTTGCCTTGTTGGCTGCAGGCTTGCTGATGGCCACAGGCGTGCTCACGCCAACGGAAGCCCTCGCTGGTTTCGGCAGTCCTGCCTTGATCACCTTGGTGGGTTTGTTTGTGCTCTCCAATGGCTTGCTCCACAGCGGAGCCTTGGATCGGTTGCGGGAATTGCTGGCCTCCCCCCGGATCCGTAATCCCAGCCAGTTGATGCTGGTGTTGGGATTTGTGGTGGCTCCGATCTCCGGGTTCATTCCCAACACTCCGATTGTGGCGATCTTGCTGCCGGTGGTGCAGGGTTGGTGTCAACGCCGTGGGATCAGCCCCTCGCGAGTGTTGATGCCCTTGTCCTTTGCCACTCTGATTGGCGGCACGATCACCCTGATTGGCACGTCCACAAGCTTGCTCGCCAGTGATCTGGTGACGCGCCTGGGCTATGGCTCCTATGGGCTGTTTTCATTCACTGCGATCGGTATTCCGGTATGGCTGATCGGTGCCTGCTATCTGGTGATTGCTGGTCGCTTCTTGCCCGATCGCGGTGATCAAAGGGATGACAATCTTCAGGCCTTGAGCCGAGATGGGTACCTCACCGAGGTGGTGATCCCAACCCTTTCGCCGCTGTGCGGCGTCACCCTGTATGCAAGCAGGCTGCAACGTCGATTTGATGTGGATGTGCTCGATGTGCATCGCGATGGGCAACGACTTCAGCCTCCTCTGGCGCAGTTGCGTTTGCAAGCGTCTGATCGCTTGCTGTTGCGCTGCAGCCGTCAGGAGCTGTTGCGCTTGCAGCAAGACCGGATGGTGGATTTAGCCGGCACCCTTCTCGCAGAAGAGCTCCCCCACATCCGCCACACCGAAGTGTTGGTGCCTTCCGGTTCCTTTTTGGCAGGTGCCACGCTGCGTGAGCTGCGCTTTCGCCAACGTTTTAATGCCACGGTGTTGGCGGTGAACAGGGCCAACAGCACCCTGCGTGATCGCCTGGGACGGGTGGTGCTGAGAGAGGGAGACATGCTGCTGCTGCAAGCTCCGCTTGATGCTTTGCGAGGACTGCAGCAAGCCAGTGATCTGGTGGTGCTGGATCAGCTCGACGACGATCTGCCCTCCACGCACCGCAAGGCTTTGGCGATCAGCGTGATGTTGGCCGTGCTGCTGCTCGCCGGCTTCAAGGTGATGCCCCTCGTCGCCGCTGTGCTCGTGGGTGTGGCGGTGTTGGTGATCGGCAACTGCCTCGATGCCGGAACGGCTCTGCGTTCGATTCGCTGGGATTTGTATCTGCTGCTGGGTGGTTTGTACAGCTTCAGTGTGGCCCTGCAGAAAACGGGGCTTGCTGATCAGGCGGCCTCCAGCCTGCTCACGTTGCTCCAACACAGCTCCGCTTTTGGAGCCTTGCTGGTGATCTATGCGATCACCCTGGTGGCCACTGAACTGCTCAGCAATGCGGCTGCCGTAGCCCTGGTTTTACCGATCGCTGCTGCTGTGGCCACCGGCTTGGAGCAGCAGCCGATGTTGTTTGCCACCGCTGTGGTGTTTGCTGCCAGTCAAAGTTTTCTCTCGCCGATTGGCTATCAAACCAACTTGATGGTCTATGCCCCTGGCCGCTATCATTTCTTGGATTTTTTCCGTTTTGGTTGGCCCCTCTCGCTGGCCTACACCCTGATGGTCCCAATACTGTTGCTTAACTTGTCATAAACTTCGTCAACTCCGGCGGTGGGGTGAGCAGCGCTCGCAGTGATGCGGAGGCGGTCGCTACCACTGCTTGGTGCAACAGCCTGGCATGCCACCAACTGCTGCAGAGATTTGTGCACTGGGGATGGAGAGGCTGGTGCTGGAGGGAGCGGCTAACCCTTATGGAGCAGCGGCCCGGCTGACGGCTATGCCTGTTCCGCATCTGTATCTGTTCAACCGCGTCGAGCAAGCGGAAAATCTGGCTTTGGTCTCAGCCAGGCAGTTGCGGCCTGCTGGTCTGTTCGTTGAATTGGATGGTTCCGGTACTGCCTTTTGCAAGCAGTTCAAGCGAGCCGATCGCAGTGGCTCTGCCTGGGCTGCGGTGATGGGGATGAGGAAGCTGAAGCCGGTCAGTTGCGTCTTAAGCCGTTGTTGGCCGAGGGCGAGGAGAGTTGTTTGGTGCTGAATGATCCGGATGCAGTAGTGGCCATCCTCCAGACCAATATTTAGATGCGGTTCGCTCATTGTGATCAGCGATAACCTTCCTGCATTTGATGGCTAAGCTCCAAACCTTAATGTCTGACGCTTCTATTCATTCGATCTGCTGCATTGGTGCCGGTTATGTGGGTGGACCGACTATGTCGGTGATTGCTGATCGCTGTCCTGAAGTTCAGGTCACCGTTGTTGATATCAATCAGACCCGTATTGATGCCTGGAATCACAGCGATCTGGGCAAGTTGCCGGTGTACGAACCAGGCCTAGATGCCGTAGTGGGGCGTGCGCGAGGTCGCAACCTGCATTTCTCAACGGCTGTGGATGATGCGATCGCCGCTGCAGACATGGTGTTCATCTCGGTGAACACACCCACCAAAACCAAAGGGCTTGGTGCCGGGCAGGCCAGCGATTTGCGCTGGGTGGAAGCCTGTGCCAGGCAGGTGGCCAAATCGGCAACGGGCCACACGATTGTGGTGGAGAAGAGCACCCTGCCGGTGCGCACCGCGGAAGCGGTGAAGGCCATTCTCTCTGCTTCGGAGCAATCTGCTGATGGAGCTCAACGTAGTTTTGCGGTGCTGTCCAACCCTGAGTTTTTGGCGGAAGGCACCGCGATCCCTGACCTTGAATCACCCGACAGGGTTCTCATCGGCGGGGAACATCCTGAGGCCATCGAGGCCTTGGCATCGGTGTATGGCCATTGGGTGCCGCAGGAGCGAATCCTGCGCACCAACCTCTGGAGCAGTGAGCTCTCCAAGCTCACGGCCAACGCCTTTTTGGCCCAAAGGATCAGCTCGATCAATTCCGTTGCGGCCCTCTGTGAAGCCACGGGCGCTGATGTGCGTGAGGTGGCCCGGGCGATTGGCACTGATAGCCGCATTGGTTCAAAATTTTTGCAGGCTGGTCCGGGCTTTGGTGGCAGTTGCTTTCAGAAAGACATCCTCAATCTTGTGTATCTCTGTAGGCATTTTGGGCTTCCTGAGGTGGCCAACTACTGGGAATCGGTGGTGCAACTGAACAGT
>NYZI01000103.1 GCA_002687115.1 Cyanobium sp. ARS6 | reverse complement strand
TTTTTCTAGTCAGCCCCTCTGGAGACGGTTTTGGCAACCCACGACATCTTCATGCCTGCCCTCAGCTCCACGATGACGGAGGGGAAGATCGTTGAGTGGCTCAAAAACCCCGGCGACAAGGTTGGCCGAGGCGAGTCCGTGCTTGTGGTCGAGTCTGACAAGGCCGACATGGATGTCGAATCCTTCAACGAGGGTTACCTGGCCACTGTTTTGATGCCCGCCGGCAGCACAGCTCCTGTGGGCGAGACCATCGGCCTGATCGTCGAGACCGAGGCTGAGCTCGCCGAGGCTCAGGCCAAGTCACCGGGTGGAGGTGGATCGGCCCAGGCCGCTCCTGCAGCTCCAACCAGCGCGCCGACAGCACCGCCCACTCCTGCACCGCCCGCGCCCGCCTCTGCCCCGTCTCCAGCTCCCATTGCCGCTGCACCAGCTGCTGCATCAGCTCCAGCTCCGGCCGTCGCAGCCCCCAGCAACGGTCGGCTGATTGTGAGCCCCAGGGCCAAGAAACTGGCCTCTCAGATGGGGGTCGACCTTGCTGGGATCCGCGGCAGTGGTCCCAATGGTCGAATTCAGGCCGAGGACGTGGAGCGCGCCGCCGGTCGTCCCGTCAGTGTGCCCCTGGTCGGGGAAGGCACCACCGCTGCAGTGAGCGCTGGAACAGCTAATGCCGTCCAGGCTCCCAGCTCCCCTGCCGGAAACAGCTTTGGCCGTCCTGGCGACACCGTGCCTTTCAACACGCTCCAGGGCGCGGTGAACCGCAACATGGAAGCCAGCCTCGCTGTTCCCTGTTTCCGGGTGGGTTACACGATCACCACCGACCAACTCGATGCGTTCTACAAGCAGGTGAAGCCCAAGGGCGTCACGATGACGGCTCTTCTGGCCAAAGCCGTTGCGGTCACACTGGCCCGGCATCCGCAGGTGAATGCTGCAACCACTGCTGCGGGCATGAGCTATCCCGCCGAGGTGAATGTGGCTGTTGCCGTGGCGATGGAAGACGGTGGCTTGATCACTCCAGTGCTGCGTCATGCCGATCGAACCGATCTGTATGAGCTGTCCCGTCAGTGGGGGGATCTGGTGAAGCGCTCGCGCAGCAAACAGCTGCAGCCTGAGGAATACAGCACAGGAACCTTCACACTCTCCAATCTGGGCATGTTCGGGGTGGATCGCTTCGATGCCATCCTTCCTCCCGGCACTGGTGCAATTCTCGCGGTGGCCGCTTCAAGACCTGCCGTTGTGGCTGGAAAGGATGGGTCCATCTCGGTGAAGCGGCAGATGCAGGTCAATCTCACGGCGGATCACCGTGTGATCTACGGCGCCGACGGGGCTGCCTTCCTCAAGGATCTGACGGAATTGATTGAAAACCGTCCTGAAAGTCTGGCGATCTGAACCAGGTCAGCGGACGACACTCATCTGCCGAGCACAGCGAACCTTGCCACTCTTGAAGCGGTGATGGTCGCTCTGTGTCTGTTCCGTCCTTTTCACGCCTGCTTGGCCGTCCACTGCCACGTTCCAGTGCCAAGGATGAGCGACTTCCCAATCTTCAGGCGCTGCCCATCCTCTCCTCGGATGCTCTGTCATCCGTGGCCTATGCCACCGAAGCTGCGCTTGGCGTTCTGATCCTGGGAGGCAGTGCCGCTCTGAGGCTCTCCCTGCCGATCACCGTGGCGATCATCGCTTTGATCACGATCGTGGTGCTGTCGTACAGGCAGGCGATCTCGGCCTATCCCAATGGCGGCGGTTCCTATGTGGTGGCCCGTGACAATCTCGGACGCAATGTGGGATTGGTGGCAGCCGCTGCTCTGCTGATCGACTACACCCTCACGGCTGCCGTCAGCCTGATGGCGGGAACCCAGGCGCTGTCGTCGCTGGATCCATCCCTGCTGGCCTACGAGGTTCCGATCGCCCTGATGTTGCTCGTGTTTGTGGGCTGGGCCAACCTGCGCGGAGTCAGGGAGGCGGGTCGGGTGTTCTCGATTCCCACCTATTCCTTCGTGGTGATGATTCTTCTGCTCACGGTTGCTGGGCTCAAGGACCTCACCTTTCATCACGGCTGGAGTCCCGAAGCCCCTCCGCTCACGGCTGCGCTGCAGCCAATCGGCCTGTTCCTGATTCTCCGGGCGTTCAGCTCCGGCTGCTCAGCGATGACCGGTATTCAAGCCATCGCCAATGGTGTTCAGGTTTTCCAGGAGCCTGCTCCCGCCAATGCCCGCAAGACCCTGCTGGTGATGGCTGTTCTGCTGTCGACCATGTTCCTTGCGGTCAGCACCATGGGCTTCATCTATGGAGTCGCACCTAATCCCGATATCACCGTGTTGGCTCAGATCGGCCAGCGCGTGTTCGGCGACGGCAGTGTTCTGTACTGGATCCTGCAGATCTCAACGCTGCTGATTCTGGTACTGGCAGCGAACACGGCTTTCTCAGGATTCCCTCGTCTGGCGGCGATGCTGGCGGAAGACCACTGCCTGCCTGTGCAGATGAAGCTGCTGGGTGATCGGCTCGTTTACCAGAATGGGATCGGTGTTCTCGTGGCGATCACGGCGCTGATCATCGTGATCTGCCGGGGTGACACCACAGTGGCGGTGAATCTCTATGCCCTTGGCGTTTTCACCGCCTTCACGCTGTCGCAGTTGGGCCTGGTCTGTCGCTGGTGGAAGCTTCGCGGAGAGAGCTGGCAGGGGCGGATGGCCATGAATGCGCTCGGATCGATCACCACTTTCGTTGTGCTGGTGGTGATTGTGGTGAGCAAATTTGATGAGGGGGCCTGGACCGTGGTGATTGCCATCCCCCTGCTGGTCTGGGGACTGGCTTTGATTCGCCGGCGCTACCGGGAGATCTTCGCTGCTCTCGCCCTGGACCCTGATGGGTCGTCACTGAAGCTGGTTCCCCGTGATCCACCCACCGGTCACCATGCGATTGTCTGGGTGGCGAGTGTGACGCAGCCGTCTTTTGAGGCGTTGCGCTACGCCTGTTCGTTCGCCGATTCGGTCACGGCGGTGATGGTGGTGCAGAAGGGAGAGGACGCCGGCAAGCTCAGCCAGATGTGGGATCGCTATGCGGGCACAGACACCGGTGCTCTCGAGCTGGTGCTGCTCGACAGCCCATACAGCTCGCTGCTGGATCCTTTCTGTGACTTCGTGATGGAGCAGGAGCAACAGCATCCCGAGCGCACCACCACGGTGGTCATGCCTGTGGCCATTCCCAGGGACCGACTGGATGTGGCTCTGCTCAACCAGCGCTCAAGCAGTCTGTTTGAGGCGCTTTCCACCGACCAGAGCAGGGTGTTCTCGATTGTGCGCTATTTCGTTCCTCGCTTCGCCAGCGAGGACGGCAGGTTGCCCTCAGGCAGCATGGATTGATCACGCTCAAGCGTTGTGGTGGATCCAAGGGATCTTCAACTCAGCTCCTACGACTACCGCCTGCCCGAGGAGCGCATCGCCCAGGCACCCATGGAGCCTCGCCATGCAGCCCGACTGCTGATGGCACCTGCCCTGAGCAGGCCTGCGCAGGATCTGATGCATCGTCAGGTGTGGGACTGGCAGGAGGAACTCCGTTCCGGCGACCTGCTGGTGGTCAACGACACGCGTGTGCTGCGGGCGCGTCTGAGGGTGAGGCGTTCCGGTGGCGGTCTGGCGGAGCTTCTGGTGCTGGAGCCTCGCGGCGAAGGCCGCTGGCTCTGTCTGGCCAGACCCGGCAAGAAATTGAAGCCCGGTGATCAGATCTGGCTCGAAGCCCTTGAACAGGAGCCCATTCCTCTGAAGGTGGTCGCCGCGGATGGTGCCAGTGGCGGCCGCATCATTCAGTTCCCAGTGGATTACATCGATGCTGCAGCGATCGAAACGCTCCTGTCGCGCTACGGCGAGGTGCCGTTACCGCCCTACATCACACGCCATGACCAGTCGGATCAAGAGCGTTATCAGACCCGCTATGCCTCCCGGCCAGGCGCTGTTGCTGCTCCAACGGCGGGCCTTCACCTCAGTGATGAGCTGTTGAAGGCGATCCGCGGCCGTGGCGTTCAGCTGGCCACGGTGACCCTGCACGTTGGCTTGGGCACATTCCGGCCGGTAGAGACCGAAGATCTCACCGATCTGAGTCTGCACAGCGAATGGGTGGAGGTGACTCCTGAGCTGGTGAGTGCTGTAGTCGCGTGCCGCCGGCGAGGAGGGCGTGTGATTGCTGTGGGTACCACGAGCGTGCGGGCACTGGAGGGTGCTGCCGCTGCTGCAGGCGGCAGCCTGCAACCTCTGAAGGGTCCCGTTGATCTGGTGATCCAGCCCGGTTTTCGTTTTCGAGTGGTGCAGGGTCTGCTGACCAACTTTCACCTGCCCAAGAGCTCGTTGCTTCTGCTGGTCAGCGCTCTGATCGGACGCAGCAGATTGCTTGAGCTCTACGAGATCGCCATCCGGGAGGACTATCGCTTCTATTCCTACGGTGATGCCATGTGGATCGCTCCGGATGCAGTGCTTCCAGACGTGACGCCCTGAGCTGGCTCAACAGCCAGGCATGAAAAAAGCCCCGGTGATCCGGGGCTGACTGGCTTGCCACCGCTTTGCTTCAGGCGGTGACGGGTTGCTCAATGATCCCTGTCGGAACGTCGGCGAACATCACCGAAGAGAGGTAGCGCTCCGCCAGATCGGGGAGAACGACCACAATGGTCTTGCCTGCGTAGGCATCCTGCTTGGCCAGACGAATGGCGGCGGCAGCTGCGGCTCCGCAGGAGATGCCCACCAGCAGGCCCTCTTCCTTGGCCAGACGCAGAGCCATTTCGACCGACTCGTCGTTGGTGACCTGCTCCACCTTGTCGACCACCGAGAGGTCGAGGTTCTTGGGAATGAAGCCGGCGCCGATCCCTTGGATCTTGTGTGGACCTGGCTTCACCTCCTCACCGTTCATGGTCTGGGTGATCACCGGGCTGTGGCTGGGCTCCACGGCAACGGATTCAATCGCCTTGCCTTTGCCGTTCTTGATGTAACGGGAGACGCCGGTGATGGTGCCGCCGGTGCCCACGCCGGCCACGAGAACGTCAATGGCTCCGTCGCAGTCGTTCCAGATCTCAGGACCAGTGGTCTTTTCGTGAATCTCGGGGTTGGCGGGATTCTCGAACTGACCAGGCATGAAATATTTGCCGGGGTCGGTTGCGGCGATCTCCTTGGCTTTGGCGATGGCGCCTGGCATGCCCTTGGCGGCTTCGGTGAGGACGATCTCAGCTCCGAGAACAGCCATCACGCGACGACGTTCGATCGACATCGACTCGGGCATGGTGAGGATGAGCTTGTAACCGCGAGCCGCTGCGGTGAAGGCGAGAGCAACGCCGGTGTTGCCTGATGTGGGCTCAACGATCACCTTGCCTTCGGTGAGTTCACCACGCTTCTCCGCATCCCAGATCATGTTGGCGCCGATGCGGCACTTCACGCTGTAAGCGGGATTACGGCCCTCGATCTTGGCGAGAACGGTGGCTTTGCAATCCTTGGTGACATGGTTCAGACGCACCAGGGGGGTATTACCGATGGCCTGGCTGTTATCGGCGTAAACGCGGGACATGAGGAAGTAGAGAAATGGCCAGTTTTGGCAGTTTAGTGAGACTCTCTCTCTCAGGTGTCTTGCTCTTAAGAGCTTGTTCAAACTCTGTCAATCAAGCAGCGTGCAACGCATCAGATAACAAGTCGGCTGAGGCCACCTGGGCCGTCAGCCAACCGTCGATTTGCTCATGCGCTCTCCAGAGCCTGCAGGAACCGCTCCCAGAGATCCTGTGGTTCTTCCAGCCCCACGGAAACGCGCAGCAGATGGGATGGCACGTCGCAGCGTTTCGCCCAGGCCAGCTCCTCGTAATGAGCGAGCAGCACGTAGGGGCAGACCAGCGTGAAGCTTGTGCCGAGACTCGGACCCTTGCAGACCGCCAGTGCGTCGTAGACCTGCCGCGCTGCCTGCGTGCCTCCTTTGAGTTCAAAGGACAGCAGACAACCATGGCCTGCACCGGGACGTTGCAGAGCCTTGAAGTGTCTGCATTCACCGGGATGAAACACCGTCTTCACGGCGGGGTGATCGCGAAGGCGTTCAGCCATCAAAAGCGTGTTGCGATTGAGCTGATGCACCCGTTCGATCACGTCTGCACTGCCCTGGTCGAGGGCGATGAGATCGTTGTCAGCGAGACCCGCCAGTGGTCTCAGGGAACGAGCTGCTGCAGCGAGCTGATCTCTCCAGGGCGAGTGGTGACTCAGCACCAGACTTCCTGCAAGAACATCCCCACGGCCGGCGAAGCTTTTGGTGAGCGAGCTGAACACCAGGTCGGCGTGGGGCAACGCGTTGATGTTGACCCCGGAGCCGATGGTGTCGTCGGCAATCACAGGGATGCCCTGCCGGTGGGCAAGCTCGGCGATTGTTGGCAGATCAATGCAACGCAGCAGGGGGTTGCCGGGCAGCTCCACCACCACTGCTGAAGGTTGCATGCGCTCCAGGGCGGCGCTCACGCTGGCCGCACTGTCTTCCAGCAGCAGTTCGGCTCCGTTGAAGACCACCTGGGGCAGCTTGAGCACATCCACATAGGGAAAACCGATCTGCAGCACAGGCCTGTCGGGCCGAATGCTTGAAATCAGTTGAAGTGCTCGGTGCAGAGCCGACATGCCTGATGGGTGCAGGCTGATCGCATCTCCTTCGCAGCTATAAATCCGCGTCAGCCGCCGAAGCACTTTGCTGCGAGCGTTCTCCACTGCGGAAGCGCTGGCGTTCTGCTCTTGACCGAGGGCGATGGCAGCCTGCCTGGAGGACGCTCCAAGGCCCGTGTGTTGCCAGAAGGCTTTCGCGGCAGGAGTGCTGGCCGCATCGGCAATCAGGCAGGTGACTCCATGAATCCCGGTGAGCTCTGTTTCTCCTGCAGGCCTCGTTTTCCTGCAGTGAGCGAGAGCGGCTTCAGCCGTTGCGCGGTTCGGATACGGCCAGCTGCTCGCTCCCCTGGAGGTGGCAATGTCGGACGCAGTCAGTGCGCGTTCGGCCAACTCCGCCACCAGCGGATGCTGACCGAATCGGGGATAGACCGCACGCAGAGCCGCGCGGCAGGCTGGATCCTGTTCCTCGTAGGCAATGACATCGTTCCATCGAGGCAATGCCACCGAAACGGCATGGGTGGCATCGGGAAGAGGGTGGCCGAGATCGCTGCCTTGCCAGCAGGGATCTCGGAGCAGGTCGCGCGTACTCATCGGAGCAAGCAAAGTGCCTGGTCGAGATCTGCTACCAGATCCGAGGCGTCTTCACAGCCCACGGAAAGACGGATCAGGCCATCGCTGATACCCAGCTTCTGTTTGACCTCTGTCGATACCGATGCGTGCGTCATCGTGGCGGGATGGCAGATCAGGCTCTCCACGCCGCCGAGGCTTTCGGCCATGGTGAACCAGTGCAGGGCCTTGCACACGGCATAGGCCTGCTCGCGGCCGGCCTCCACTCCAATGGTGACGATGGCGCCGCCTGCGCTCATCTGCTGCATCGCAGTCACGTGTTGGGGGTGATCGCGGCGATGGGGGTATCGCACCCAGTTCACCTGGGCATGGTCGGCGAGATGATCCGCCAGGGCGGCCGCATTGGCCATTTGTTGTCTGAGACGCAGAGGCAGGGTCTTGATGCCGCGGGTGATCAGCCAGCAGTCGAACGGTGAAGGCTGCAGGCCAAGGGCTTTCTGGGCGAACACCATCTTCCGTTGCCAGGTCGGATCGTCGGTGCAGACCGCGCCGCCGAGGGCGTCGGAGTGCCCGTTGATGTATTTGGTTGTGCTCGTGAGTGAGAGGGTGGCTCCAAGCTGCAGCGGGCGTTGAACAAGGGCGGTGGCGAAGGTGTTGTCCACCACAACGGGAACATCGATGGCCTTGGCGGCCGCGCAGACCTGCCTCAGATCGATCACCTTGAGCAGTGGGTTGGTGGGGCTTTCCAGCCAGACCATGGCGGGCTTTCGAGCCGCAATGCTTGAGACAGCCTCGGGTGAAGTGAAATCCACCCACTCGGTGCGGATCCCGAATTTGGCGAAAACCTGTTCAAACAAGCGCACGGTGCAGCCGTAGAGGTTTTCCTCGCAGAGCACCAGATCTCCCTGGCTGAGACTTGAGGCAATTGCTGTGATCGCGCTCACTCCCGAGCCGAACACGGTGGCATGTTCACAGTGCTCCACCGAAGCGAGCACGCCTTCCAGGATGCGGAAGTTGGGATTGCCTGAACGGGTGTAATCGAAACCACCGGGGTTTCCGTGTGCAAATGTCGATGTGGAGTAGATCGGCGGCATCACGGTGCCCGTTTCCTCCGCAAAGCTCTCCCCGTGATGAATCGCCCGGGTGGCATCGGCTGGTGTTGGAGCTTGGCGCTGCAAGTGATGGCCGCGATCAGGTCTCAACGCTAGGAAACAGGCTGCCTGTCGCCGTTAGCGTCGGGCCCGACCTGTGATCCGGAGCCTTGGCTGAAACTTCAGTGCCACAAAGCCACAAGGATGAGTGGCGTGATCACCTGCTCAGCGAAATTGTCACGTTTCTGGGTGAGAACAAACAACAGATTCATGCTCGCTATCTGGAACAGCGTGAGGGGCAGCTGCCAAGTGATCTCATCGAGCAGGAAGGACTGATGGATTTTGAGCTGGCCATCACATTTCTGGAAGACAAGCCCAAAGGTTTTGGTCTTGGACTCGGCTTTTTCAAGGC
>NYZI01000102.1 GCA_002687115.1 Cyanobium sp. ARS6 | reverse complement strand
CGCCGAACCAGGCAGGAATCGGCGGTTTCCTGCCTCTCTCTGTTGGCGACCACAGCGTCTGGTTCGTAGATGCCCTGATCAACGCCAACTTCGCTGACCGTGGAGGAGATAGCAGCATCATCAACACAGAAGTTGCTGGCGCCACCGTCAGCACCTCAACGCGTATTGGCTATCGCTGGCTCAATGGCGATCGCAGTTGGATGTACGGGCTGAATGGTGGTTATGACAACCGGTCGTTGAAATCAGGTGTTGCCGATACCGGCGTCTATGAAGCAATGCAATGACTGAATTTTGTCCAAATCATTTGTATGGTGGTGCTATTTAAGGCATTCATATTGCAGGCCCTAACCCAAAGCTCTTGCAATTGCAGGGGATTTTATTTCTTCAGCCATCCTCAAAGGCTCACAAATCAGCCTTCAATACCTGGCACGATTGAGCACATCAATTATTAGTTAAAGGCAAAGCAACGCCGCTGAAAGGGTGGCGAAGGCGCATTCCCTAAAGCAGGGAATCTGTTCAATTCAGCGGTCAGTGGACTCCTCAGTTCCGGAAATGCTTGTTTTCGGAAGCGAGACATCAATCATCAACAGAGATTTTCAAAGAAAGTCACAACGATCATCATCAAAATCCGTCTCATAAGCCTGAATCGCCAATGCTGATATGGGCAGCAATAGTGCGATTCCAATAAAGAATTCCATGCGTGACGATAGCGCCTTCAATAAAGATGACTCTGGTTTACAATTATTTCCGAGCTATTGAATACCGTTTGCGAAGTGTATATATGGCGACAAGAAAGTTGCCTGCCCGAAAGGGTCATACATGAACTTGCGAAGGTCTTTATCTCTGGCTGAAGTGGTTATTGCCTTTGATCATTTTCTTTACTCGATTCTTTTGAATGCATGAGTCGGCAGCTGGGACCAATTGGGCAAGCTAAGGCCCGGAATGGCTTATGAGTACCCTCGAGGATGAATTCGCCAATCGGTTCAGCGTGAGCGGTATGGATTTCCACAGAAAGAACAATCGATAACTATGTTCTAGAAATTTGCTGGGGTACGTTGTGGTGCGGATAGCTACATCTTCTGCCCGTATAAGTCCACCCAGTACACGGCAGCGATACCGCCATCAATCAACTGTCTGCAACGGTGCTTGCCGTGCAGCGTCGTTTTCAGCCTGCGTGTGCAGGAATTCATCGGAGTTGCATCAAATAAGCATTCAAGCCGTCTGCGGTGCAGCTGGATTGGTGTGGGTTTTGGTGCAGCCCTCACGCGCTGGCGTTTTTTGACTTTTGCCGTTTACGTCCGCTGCTGGCACTGGTGTCCTGGTTGCCCGTACATGTCGATTGACCACAGGGTTTACAGCTCACCCGAGTCAGGGCGTCTGACCTTCCTGGACATTGCTCCAGGTATGACGGAACGGTGATCGTGAGACACGATTACCAAACTGGAGAGCCACACGCAAAGGATTGGGAGTTGGGCCAGGTGATCCACTGCTGCAGAGCGGCAAGAGACCCAAGCATCACAACCTGTTCCAGGTTGCCGACGTGGACTCTGGGGTGATCCGCTGGGTCAAAGCTGATCTCGTGACGCACATCCCTGCATCGATGTGATTGGACTGTGAGCAACATCACAGCCTTACTTGAGACAAACCATCAAGCCAGGTGCTGATTCCAGAGATGGTGAGTTCAACCGACACCATTGCTATGAATCGCACAGAAAATTTGATCGCACTTCAAATGATTCTTAATTCCATGAGCACACTCAATCCTAAATCTTTAACGATGAGAAAACTTCGTCGAGCTGCTTATTTACACGGCATCGTCGAAGCTGTTTTGAATGAGCAAGTCAGCAGCCTCCCGCAAACGACTGAGATCTTCAGCTGATGGCGTTACTGCAGCAATAAAAAACCCCGCACTTGGCGGGGTGTGATTGGTGTGAGATGTTTTGTCGGGAGATTGATCAGTACTACCAAACTGCCCTGCTTTTCAGAACCTGGAATGAATTGAATCAGATCTTCTCAATCTTCGTTCTCTTCAATTTCATCAAAAACAACGCAACGATGAGGATTGTCAGAAGCAAACCGGATCGACATCTGCTGGATATCCTGCGTTTCGTCTGGCAACCCTCGATAGGCGATGCCTTTTTGAAAAGAGCAGATTGTGACTGCGTCCGGGGTCTTCTTGAGGTCTGCGCAGTGCTCCGAGAGGTTTTTGATCGCAGCCTCTTTATTATCGGCTTTGACTTTCCAAAGCACATCCTCCTCAACGGGCGTGGTGATCAGGTAAGTGGGGCTCATTCAGATTGCATGCACCTATGAATTGTGCGCTGCTGCTGTTGCATTGTCAGGTGACAAGTGAACCTGCTCCACTTGGAAGCCAGAGATTTGACGATCGAACGTGACACCGTCTTTTGATTGGAACTGTCTTTTGACCGAAACTGATGTTGCACTGGAACGGTCATTCCTCAGAGCAGTGCGCAGGCGGCCTGTGTTTCTACTCTGCGTCAGCGGAGCCATCCGACATCAGAAGGCGGCAATCACTGGACACAGCAAACTGTCCGACAATTCCCAGAGGATTGCCGGGAGGACAAAGGCAATGGCATGAGAGTTCAATCTGAGCTGGACGACGGCACCGCTGAACCTGTTTCCGATTCATGTTCAGGGATCGATGCAGGAAGAAGACCCAGCTGCGTTTCAACAGTTGTTCGATAACGGTTGAGATCAGTTTCCAATTCCTGGATGCGCACTTGCTGGGCTTCAAAATCGCCGGATTGATGGAGACGATCCACACTGTTGAGCATCCCGCTCCATGCAGCGAACAGCCAGGCCGAAGTGGCACCAAGTCCAGCAGACAACAGCAGCAAGGCGGCTAGAGGAGTGGTGTACTCAAGGCCCGGCAGCACATGAACGGTCGTTGCAGCCGTGTTTTCCAACGTGAAATACACCATTCCCAGACCAAAGACAAAGATCAGGGTGAAATTGATCTGACGCATGGTCCGAGGTATGGGTGGACCAAAAACTACGCATATGGATGCTTGCAGACAGCTGAAGACAGCCGAAAGGATGAAGAACGTTAACCAGCGAAAAGATCGTTAACGAAAGCTGGATGCTTTAGGCATTCAATCGGCCGAACTTGGCCTGGTTGAAGTGGAACAGATTTGTTTCATCAATGTGAACAACAACAGCTACTGCAGAGCGAGTGAAAAGAGCACTAAACAAATCAGTGCATCTGCTGGAATCATGGGCAACGAATGCTCTATCCATTGAGACGTTCCATCACGACCCGTGAAAAAGCTCGCTCCCTGGCTGCAGTGACAATAAGCGCTTTCGAGAGTTGCTTGAGAGCATCAACATCGTTGCACTCGTCGATCTTTCGGCAGGCACGTTCAACTCGAAACTGCTGTTCAATGGTCAGGGGGATCTCAGAGGGTGACACTGCGATCAAACTTTATTACATATCAATTTGGCGTGTGCACCCCCTCGACCGTGGAGACTGCACCCTAAGAAAAACAAAAAATCCTAAGAATTCTCGAATTGGCTGCAGACAAGGCATCCAGTATCAGATTCAAGAGATTGATGACTGAAGAGGCCTGATTCAAGAGCTGGGGGGCCTGGGGTCAAAAAACATGAAAGCGTGAAACATCAAGCAATCCCCTTTAATTCCTGGAAATCATTGAGTTCCTCATGGAGATGCTGAGCTTGCAAGTAGTAATCAATGGATCATGAAACAGATGAGGGAGAGCTTCCTGTTGATGTCCTTTCAATGGTTATGGGAGTTCATGGCTTCGTCAGAAGCCAGACAGCTACTGCCGCTGGCATTGATTCAAGATGTCGCGATGAATCGCCAGGAAGCGAAAGTTCCCCAGGATGCAACGGCAACGGACAACTCCTGCAAAGAAATTGGAATGCCTGGTTTCGATATCCGGTTGTCACCACACCATTCAATGGCGGCAGCGAAAGGATCCACAAAAAATGCCGAGGAACTCAGCCTCACTCGGCTTCGACGTCAATCACCGCATCACTCGCATCAGGTTCCTCGTTCCTGATATCTTGCATGGAGGACATGAGTCGTTTCACAAGTCGACTCATGAAATAGACCGTAGCCAGCAGCCAGATAATCTTGACCATGACGACATTATGCCCTCTTCGAGGGAACCGGTTCAGCAAACGTCAGAAAGAGAGATCTCCGGTCGGGATTGTGATCTGAACACTTACGAGGGAAGCACCGGTTTCGGTCTGTCAAATCTGACGACCAACAATTTTTCTTTGGTCACACTGCCGTTTTGGTCGAACAGTTCCGGATGAGTGGTTTTAAGACCAGTTCTGTCCTGAGCTTTCAGAGATAGACGCATCAAACGAACTGCCTGAACAACAACAAATGCCAGGAACGCTGTGTATAAAAACGCGTTAATCGTTAAAAACACTGTTTCTATTAAATGTCTTGCGACGTTACTAAAACCGGGTCTCCAAGCTCAGCAGCAATGTTTTCAACGCTGCCATACAAATGACACTGACATTTCGCTTCAGACCAGGCTCCAGCGACCTCAAAAGCCTTCATCATGATTGAGGAGCCTGATGGAAGGCTGGATCACCTACCTGACCATTTTCGCCGCAATCAATCCGGTCTAGGCAAGCGGAGCAGAGCAGGTGACCTCTGCGTTTCCAGTAAGAGCGCTTGGAACGCTCAATTGACTGACCACACAGCAGACATCGAAAAAGAGGGGACATTGGAGCCGCAGGCTCTTGGGTGATCAATTAAGGCTGTAAAAAGGATGACAATCAGTCTGTTCACAACAAACCGTCCCGACAAAGCTGCTGGCGGGGCTTACCACAATGAAACGGCATGCAAGCTGATCAAAGAAACATTCCAGCCCCCTGAATACCAATCAGTCGTTCAGCTTTTCAACGCTGAGCCTCGTCAGGCCTGACTTTTCAATCCAATTTGGATTCAAATGAAAAATTCATAGAACAGTGCATCATTGACCTCTTTCTAATAACAATTTGCAGCCCTGAATATTCTGCTTTGGCCGCAGCCAATGCTCATATTCAACAGCTGACCTGCTGGTTGGGTCAGTGGGAAATCCTGCCCAACCGGAGGGAATGTGTCAGAGATCTCTTTTCTTGATCGATGTGGAGGGTGCAGAATCACAAAGGTTGCAACGCCTGATGGGGCTGTGATGGACCGGACCGAGAGCACGATCGATCTCACGCTCAATGCAGCAGGACTGCGACTGCTGCTTGGTGCAGTCAGTCATCAGCTCGACCGATGGTCTGGCGGAGATCCTGTCGAGCAGAGCAATCTTCAGGACATGAAGACGTTGCTGACAGCTGCACTGCTCGAGTGCACCTTTGCAGACAACTGAAACCGGATGTCCCAGAAGCGCCACCAGGCTCCTCTGGAAAAGCATCGACCAACTCCAGGCATTGAGTCATATCTGAAATGAACAGTCCTCCTTTGTTCCAACTGCCGGCGGCATCGCTGCCGTTCAGCGGCTGATGACACCAGCGGATAAAGGTTGGTTTGATTCCGTAGCGGTTGACTACGCGCGTTGCAGACCCCACTACCCGGACGCATTCTTCGCCTGGTTGGCAGACCAGGCTCCGGCTTTGAATCAGTGTTGGGATGCAGCCTGCGGCAGTGGTCAGGCCTCCATCGGGTTGTCCCGCTGGTTCAATCACGTTGAAGCCACAGATCTCAGCCCTGGGCAGATTGCTGCAGCGAAACCCAGTTCTCGCATTCACTACCGGCAGGGAGCAGCGGAACAATCCGATCTGAACAGCGGCAGCATGGATGCTGTGCTTGTCGCCGCTGCCATTCACTGGCTGGATCTGGAGCGCTTCAACCGAGAGGTGCATCGTGTGATGCGACCTGGGGGACTGTTGGTCTGGCTGGGCTATGAACCAATCCAGGGAGCACCTGAGGACTTGCAAATCTGGCTCAACACGCTCTACCACGAGCGGCTGAATCAGTTCTGGCCACCGCAACGCAGCCATGTGGACAACTGCTACGCCGATCTCGAATTTCCGGCCTGCGATCAACCACTGCCCCAGGGGTTACACATCACCGAGCACTGGACGCGAACCGACCTGCTGGGATTCATCAGCACCTGGTCAGCGCTCAGACGGGCCAGCCAGCAAAATGATAGCGATGACAAGGTCTGCTCACTGATCAACACCCTCTCGGAAGAGCTGAATCAGATCTGGCCAGCGGATTCCGAAAAGCTGACACTGCGATTTCCGCTGATGGGTCGCTGGGGACTCCTGCCCTGATGCCGACGTTCGAGGGTGTATCGAAACCGGAACTGCGCAGGTTGTTCAGAACCAGAAGACTCCAGGTTCTGACCACAGAACCGGCCCTGCAGCAACGGATCCGTGATCAGCTCAAGCTCGAACTCAGGCGACGTCATCAACGGGGTGAACTCAGCGCGCTCATCGGCCTCTACTGGCCACTCCCCGGAGAAGTGGACCTGAGGCCACTGCGCGGGGATCTTCTTGTCGAATTCGGACTGCGAACCGCCCTGCCTATCGCCGATGGCAAAGGCCAGATGACCTACGGATGCTGGACAGAAGCCCCCCTGGTCAAGGACGCCTGTGGCATCCCAGCTCCAGCGCGGCAATCCGTTCTCAAGGCTGATGAGCTGTCTCTGCTGCTGGTCCCTGCCCTTGCAGTGGACCGTATGGGTTTGCGACTGGGCTACGGCGGGGGGTACTACGACCGCCTTCGCAGCAGGTCCGGCTGGTGTGATGTCCCCGCTCTTCTTGTGCTGCCGGAGGCATGCGTGAGCCAGAAGCCACTGCCCAATGACCCATGGGACAGACCTTTTGAGGGTTGGGTCTGCGAAAACGGTTTCCATTGCAGTGGTTGCTGAATCAAGGCTGTTTGCAGACATCGCCGGCACAGATGAAGATTCGCGTGAAACGGCACTGGATCAACCGGTCAATTTCCCGCAGGATGGAAGTCCCGACGACAGGAATGCCATGGCCATCTCATCCCGTATCGCACTGATGGCCACTGCGTTACTGGGGCTCGCACTCACGCAGCCCTTGAAGACCGAGGCCCATGGTGTTGAAAGCAGCCTTCGCTATCTCGAGGGACAACTCGAACTCACGAGCAGCTTCTCCACCGGAGAACCAGTGGAAGGAGCCGTGGTGAGGCTGCTGCAGGCTGACGGCACACCCGGAAAGGAACTCGGACGTATTGATGCAGACGGCAAGCTCGAGGTGACCCTCCCAGAACTTGCAGATGGCCTGGTGGACCTGCAGGTGGATGGTGGACCTGGTCATCGCGACTACCTCACCCTTCCGCTTCAACAGGGACAGGTCAATCTGGACGAAGTGGTGATGGGACCAGGCGGCAGAGACAACCTGAACTGGGCCATGGCACCAGCGTTGGTCGGCATCGTGGGGCTGATGGTTAGGGTGCGCGGGATTCGCTCACGCTGACCCGGCCATGGCTGACCCAGGCAGCTCCACGACTCGCTACGGCAGCGAGGCACTTGATCAACTCGCCGAGCGGCTTAACAGCACTTCAGATCCGCGCAAGCGCTATGAGTATGTGCTCTGGCTCTCCAAAAAGCTGCCTTCAATGCCTGCTGAGCTGCAGACGGAGGAGCGCAAGGTCAAGGGGTGTGTGTCCCAGGTCTTCATCGCATCAGAGCTGGTGGATGGCCGCCTCCAATGGCAGGGGGATTCGGATGCCCTGATCACCAAGGGACTGTTGGCTCTGCTGATCAAGGGACTTCGCGACCTCACCCCGGCACAGGTGATGGCCGTTGACCCAGGTTTCATCGCCGCAACTGGCCTCCAAGCCAGCCTCACACCATCTCGGGCGAATGGATTCCTCAACATCCTGCGGATGATGCAGCAGCAGGCCAGTGCTCTTAGCGAAACGGGTTGATCGCAAGCTGCGGACCGATCGCTGCCTAAAGTCATGCCCTCATCGCAGTTAACGGACCCGCTCCATGGCGACAAGGATCGGCATCGGCCTGCTTGGCCTCGGCACCGTCGGCGCGGGAGTGGCAGGAATTCTGAGCAGTCCGGAAGGCCGCCATCCTCTGACCGCCGATCTTGAGCTGGTTCGCGTGGCTGTTCGCGATCTTCAGCGCAGTCGGCCTGTTGACATCCCCACCGAACGTTTGACCACTGATCCCAATGAGGTGGTGGATGACCCAGACGTGCATTTGGTTGTTGAGGTGATCGGCGGCATCGAACCGGCGCGCACCCTGATCATGAGAGCCATCTCGGCCGGGAAATCAGTCGTGACCGCCAACAAGGCCGTGATCGCCAGACACGGTGAGGAAATCGCAGCAGCAGCAGCTGCTGCTGGTGTCTACGTGCTGATCGAAGCGGCCGTCGGTGGGGGCATTCCAATCATCGAACCGCTCAAACAGTCGCTTGGGAGCAATCGCATTGAGCGCGTGAGCGGCATCATCAACGGCACCACCAACTACATCCTCAGTCGGATGGCCGACGAAGGAGCCGACTACCACGCCGTGCTGAAGGAAGCCCAAGAGCTGGGTTATGCGGAAGCGGATCCAGCGGCCGATGTTGACGGCCATGACGCAGCGGACAAGATCGCCATCCTTGCCGGACTGGCCTTTGGCGGCCCCATCGAGCGCAGTGCCGTTCCAACAACTGGCATATCCAATCTGCAGGGTCGGGATGTGGACTATGCGACACAACTCGGATACGGGGTGAAACTTCTTGCCGTTGCAGAACGCCTGGAAAGCGATGGCGACCCCATTGGATCCCTGCCCCTTGGTGTTCGCGTCCAACCCACACTGGTGCCGAAGGATCACCCCCTCGCCGGGGTCAACGGTGTCAACAACGCCATCCTTGTGGAAGGCGATCCAATCGGCCGGGTGATGTTTTACGGCCCCGGCGCCGGATCAGGCCCAACCGCCTCTGCAGTGGTGGCTGACATTCTCAATATCGCCGGAATACGCCAGCTCAGCAGCAGCGATGGCGGCCTTGACCCACTGCTGGCAGCCAGCAGCTGGCGTTCCTGCCACCTGGTGGATTCCAGCCGGATCCGACAGCGCAATTACGTGCGCTTCAACACGGAAGACACTCCCGGAGTCATCGGCAGGATTGGCAGCTGCTTCGGAGAACAGGGCGTCTCCATCCAGTCCATCGTCCAGTTCGATGCCTGCGACGAGGGAGCTGAAATTGTTGTGATCACCCATGAAGTCGGCAACGGAGCGATGCAGAACGCCCTGCAAGCCATTGCCTCTCTGCCGGGAGTCCGCTCTCTGGCTGCCCATTTCAGCTGCTTCTGAGTACATCGGGAGGACGTGTGCGGTTCAGCGTGTCGTCGCAGCACCTGGCAGAGAGCCCCCCGGATGAGGCACAGTTGTAAGAACCATCACAGCTTCGGTTCGCATTCGCGGATTCATGCTGCAAAACGTTCATGCCGAACGATCTCACAGTTCTTCAGGGGCAACGCTGCAATCAGTCGGAATCCCGATCCGTCATGAGGCTCCACCAAGGAGACTGCATCACGTTGCGCAGCGATGCCGGCCTTTTCCAGGTCATCGGCATTGATGGTGACCACGACCGCTGCTGGGTGCGCCAGTGGCCCCTGAAGCCCCAGGGCTCACCGGTTTTCGAAGTCCCTCTCAACCAGATCAAGTCACCCTCTGTTTCCGACTAGGACGCGGGGCCTTTAATGGCTTCGTCTGACTCCAGTGGCGTGATCAATTCATCCAGAATGTCAGGCCTGGCCTACCTGAGACGGCACTTGAAACACCTGCTGCCACTCACTGCAGCCCTGGCACTCTGCGTCAGCCAAGGGGCCTGTCAACCAGGCAGGCGCAGTGATCGGATCACGGTGGCCAGTGCAGGGCGCATCACCTCCCTGGATCCTGCACAGGCAAGCACCTTCGGCGCTCTGCAGCTACTGAGCGCTCTCGGAGACACGCTCTACAAAAGAACTGCGCAGGGTGAATTGAAGCCGGCCCTGGCGGCAGCACTGCCGGAGATCAGTGATGACGGCCGCACCGTCACGATCCCCCTGCGGAAGGACGTGCTCTTCCATGACGGCACTCGCTTCGATGCGGAGGCAATGGCCTTCAGCCTGCGACGTTTTCTGGAGATCGGCACCCTCAACTATGTGGTCGGGGATCGCATTACCGCAGTTGAAACTCCCGACACCTACCAGTTACGACTGCGCTTGAGCCGACCCTCGAGCTCCCTTGAGAATCTGCTCACAGCAACCAACCTGACGCCTGTCTCGCCAAAGGCCTATGAGGATCATCAGGACAGG
The DNA here is from genome assembly GCA_002687115.1 of Cyanobium sp. ARS6. Lineage (GTDB taxonomy): Bacteria > Cyanobacteriota > Cyanobacteriia > PCC-6307 > Cyanobiaceae > Synechococcus_C. The sequence goes on along the minus strand of NYZI01000102.1, from coordinate 4,691 downwards.
TTTCTCAACGACCGTTTCATCGGCACGGGGCCCTACAGGCTGACCAGTTTCCGCGCTGTACAGCAGCGTCTGGAACCTTTCAAACGGTACTGGGGGCCCTTACCCAGCAACGCCGGTCTGGATCTGATCTATCTCAGCAACTCCACCGCCCTGTTCGGAGCGATGCGCAGTGGCGAAGTGGATGTGCTGCTCTCTGACTCGATCGACGAAGACCAGCGCCTGGCGCTGAATCGCATGGCCAGCGAGGGACGGCTGAGGGAAGGGCAAGGCCCGGCTCTGGTGATCGGGTACATCACGCTGCTGAGCAACACACCACCACTTCAGAATCCAGTCCTGCGACAGGCTCTGGCTCTGAGCCTGGACCGAGACCTGATTAACGAGAGGGTGAGCCGCGGGTTGCGGCCACCGCTGCTTTCACTGGTTCCTCCCGGCCTGCCGGGGGGAAATATCGAACCCTGGCCAAGGCATGACGCTGCCCGAGCCAGAAACCTGTTCATCCAGGCTGGCTACTGCAATGGGAGGGTGTTGCATCTTCCGTTCACCTACCGATCGAATGTGCCCGCAGACCGTCTGATGGCACTCACCTGGCAAGCCCAGATCAAACGCGACCTGGCCGATTGCCTGTCCCTCAAACTTGACGGCGTGGAATCCACGACTGTGTACCGGCAGCTTGGAGAAGGTGCTTTCCAGGCCGTGATGCTCGACTGGCGCGGCGCCTATCCAGACCCCGAGGCTTACCTGGCACCTCTGCTCAGCTGCAGGGAATCGGAAGGATCCGTCTGCAAACGTGGAGAAGCCGCCATCAGCGGCAGCTTCTGGACAGCACCAGGCTTGGAACAAACCCTGCTGCAATCGGACCGCAGCAGGGGAGATGATCGACTGCGCGATCTGGAAAGCGTTGAGCGAATGGCTGCCGCAGGTGCTGCATATATCCCTGTCTGGCTGGTGACGCCCAGAGCCTGGAGCAGCACAGCACTGGCCACCCCGGAATTCGATGGCAACGGTCAGCTGCTTCTGGCCCGGTTACAGGGGGTGCGCTGATGGGACGAAGTCGCGAGCTGCTTCGCTACACGGGAACACGGTTGGCCCTCGCACCGGTGATGCTCTGGCTGATCGCGACCCTGGTGTTTCTGCTGCTGAGGGTGGCTCCCGGTGACCCGGTGGACGCTGTGCTGGGCAGCCGGGCGCCGGAAGCGGCCAAGGCAGCACTGAGAGCACGTCTTGGGTTGGATCAATCCCTGGTCCAGCAATATCTGGACTTTCTCTGGGCACTGGTGCACGGCGACCTCGGCGAGGCACTGATCAATCAGGAGCCCGTGAGTCGGATCATCCGCGAAGCACTTCCGGCAAGCCTGGAATTAAGTGTCACCGCCCTGATTGTTGCAGCGGTGACAGGTCTGGCGGTGGGTTTCACGGCCATTGCCCGATCCGAAGGAAAAATCGATTTGGCTGGTCGCTTCTATGGCATCGGGACCTACGCACTACCCCCCTTCTGGGTGGCCATGCTGGCCCAGCTGCTGTTTGCCGTGACCCTGGGCTGGCTGCCGGTTGGAGGTCGTTTCCCACCTGGAATGATCACTCCTGATGGCAGCGGCTTTCTGATTGCCGACAGTGTCATCAGCGGGAACTGGGAGGCACTTCAGGGTGCCCTGCGTCACCTGGTGCTGCCGGCATGCACTCTCGGACTGCTCCTGAGCGGTGTCTTCACCAACGCACTGCGCCTGAACCTCAATCGCAGTCTTCGCTCCGACTACGTGGAGGCCGCCCGAAGCAGAGGGTTGAGTGAAACCCAGGTGATTCTTCGGCATGCACTGCCCAATGCGCTGTTGCCTGTGCTCACGATCGCCGGAATCACCGTCGCCTCACTGATTGGGGGCGCACTGCTGATTGAGGTGACGTTCTCCTGGCCAGGCATCGCACTGCGCCTGCAGGAAAGCATCAATCAGCGCGACTACCCGGTGGTTCAGGGAATTGTGGTGGTGATCGCCGCTCTGGTGGTGCTCGTCAGTGTGGCCGTGGATCTTCTCGTCGCCCTTCTCGATCCAAGGGTTCGATACTGAGCGGCGCCATCAAGACGACCCTGGGCTTCAATCCACGAAGCGGGCTGCACCGGTTTGATCCAGACGATGCAGATGGAGATCCCCCACCTGCAGATGTTCAACCCCGCCCTTCTGGGAACTCGACACACGACCAGCCTCCAGATCGATGAGGAAGCGCACGATTTCGCGTTCCAGTTGAGCCTGAACCCTCAGAGGCTGAACTCCAACCAGTTCCTCGCCGAGCTGGAAAACATCTTCACCCTGCCCGCCGCCACTCTGCCCCTCTACGCGCACGGGCGAGAAATGGCTGGCGCCTTCCACAAGCACGGCACGGGTTGCAGGATTGGCTGGCAATGACCTGAGCAGTCCCAGCTGCTCACTGAGTGGAGGCGTGATCAGATCGAGAGTCCCTCCGCTCAAAAAGACTGCGACATCTGCCGACAGGGGTATCTGTCGGGGCCAGAGCAAGCTGCCGAAGCTGTTGAGTCCCACCACACCGGCCAGCTCCTGGGGGGGACTCACCTCTGGAAGGATCACGTCCTCGATCTGACACTGAAGAAGTCTGGACAGATTGCTGATCGGAAGATCATCAAGATCCTGGCCGCAACGTCGCGCGAGGCCCTTTTCCGGCCTGGCACCGGACGCGAGCAGTGCTGTGAGTGCTCCGAGAGAATGCCCACCCAGCACCAGACGGGTCCCGGGGAGCTCGAACACTTCCCTCCGGCGAGCGGCCAGGACCGCTGACAGATCTCTCAGCCGATCAGGCAGAACCTCAGCACCCGGTGGCGGTTGTCGTCCTTCCAGTAGTGCCTGTACGGCGAGCGCATCACTGCCTGGATGCTCAAGGACAAGAACCGGCCAGCCCTGATGACTGAGTGCCCGACCCAGCCAGCGGAAATGATCCGGACTGCCACCAAGACCCGGCATGAGCACCAGCCAGTGACTGCGCTGAAGACCATCGGAAGGAGTCGGGCGCCAAAGCTGGAGCTGCAGCGGCTGATCGCGATGCTCAACCGGCAGGGTGAGTTGCTGCAGCGCGCTATCAGAGGCGACCTTGGCCCCATCCTCAGGATTGATGCCCTGAGTGAGCGATGAAACTGGGAGTTGATTGAGGGTTTTGACCAGAGCCTGCTGCCGTTGCAACTGAAGCCTCCAGCTGCTGGCAACCGGAAGCAGGGCATCGAGATCCAGTCTGACGCGCTGCGCAGGCAGCGCCTCCAGAAGGTCAAGGGTGGACACCTCAGGGCGCTTTGCGAGCAGCGACTCAAGCGTCATCTGCACGGTCTGCCCCGTTGTGTCGTCATCAACCAACACCAGGTCACTGACCTGATCCAGCAAACGACGGCCTGCCCAGCTGTTGAGAATCTGCCTGGCCATGCTGCGGTCGTTGATCAGCGGGGCCTTGAGCAGATCAATCACTCCCTGACGGCTTTCCTCCTCAAGCAGATTCAGCCAGACGCTCAGTTCCGATGAATCGGATCCTTGTCCGCGGATCCAGCCACCCAGATCGGAGATCGACAAAGGCAGATCCATCCCATCCAGACGGACAACCAACTCGGCGGCTGTACGCGCTGGTCGCGGTGAAAGGGCACAGAGCATCAGACTGCAAATCAGTCCTACGGCAAACCGTTGTCCTGTTGAGCGTCTTCGCAAGGCCTAAGCCAGTTCATTGGTGGAACCAGTTTCCCGCACCTTTGCAGGAAGTGGCTTCGATCCGGCTCCTGGCCTCGCTGGGTGCCGGTGGTGTCATCTACATGACACCCATCGTGTTTCACCAGGCCAGCTTCTCTGCCACGCAGGTGGGGCAAGGGCTGGCGGCAGCGGCTCTGATCGGAACCGCAGCCCGACTGTTAAGCGGAGTGCTTCTTGATCGGGGCCTGTGCTGCTCCTGGCCGGTGCGTGCCGCCGCCGTGCTGGCCTTCATGGCCGATCTCGTGCTGCTGCAGGCCAAGGGATTTGGTGGCTATCTGACAGGACAGCTGCTGATCGGTCTGGCTGCAGGGCTTTACTTCCCCGCCATCGAGCTGGCCGTGCCACTCAGCTGTGCCGGATTTAAATCCAGCCGCGGTTACGCCCTGGCTCGCAGTGCTGATGCGCTTGGTGTCGCCTCCGGCGCCCTGATCGGTGCAATCGTCACAGCTCTGGGACTGATCCGCACGGTGTATGTGGTGGAAGCTGTTGCCGTGGCCGTGATGCTGCTGGTGCTCAGCTGGCGCCCCCTGCCCGATGGCCGCGCTGCCCTGTTGCAACTCGACCAGGATCAGGAGCAGTCCAGTGTCAGTGATCCGATGGAGGAGGGATGGCGCTGGCTGACCCCACTGCTGCCGGTTCTGGCCATCAGCATCGTGGCCACGGGAATGATTGCCCTGAGGCAGAGCGCTCTCCCTCTTGAACTGGTTCGCGGAGGCCTGTCGCGACCTGCCGTGAGCGAAGCAGGAAGCGGCGCCCTCATCGCCCTGCAGCTCACGCTTCTGGTGCTGCTGCAGTGGCCGGTCGGTAACTGGGTCGCCCGCCGCAGCCTGCGTTTTGGCCTGGGCGTTGGGCTGGGCGCGTTTGTGGTCGGGTGCCTGCTGCTGGCGAGCTCGGCGTTCTGGAGTGGCGGAATGGCCCTGATCTCACTGGCGATGGTGCCTCTGGCGTTCGGGGAAGCGG
>NYZI01000101.1 GCA_002687115.1 Cyanobium sp. ARS6 | reverse complement strand
GTTGATGCGAAGGCTGGAGCAGGTCGCCGCCCTGGTGGTGGCCGCAGGGCTGGCTCTGGTGAGTTACTGGTTGTTCTTCAGCTGGGCCGGAGGAGGTGGCAGCAGGGAACGTCAGCCTGTGCCGACTTCACCCACCAAGTCCAGCCAAATGATCAAAGACCGCCCCTCGCTTTGATCAGCCACTGTTTGCTGAGTTCGTCATCCAGACCATTGATGTATGTCTTGACCTCGCTGTCTGTCACTGGAAGGTTCATCTTCTCTCCCATCTGACAGATGGCCTGAATGGCTCCATCTGGGTTCTGTAAAGCCTGTCTGAACAGGGCACGTGTCAGATCCCGGTCCTGTTCGATCTTCGCGTACAGCTCTGCTGCATTGCTCATGACGCACCGACATCTGTGCAAACCCTATCCATGCCTTCGTCGCGTGCCCATGGGCTCTCTGCTTCTGTTTTTTAGGCGGCCTGGTCGAGATCGGCTTCCTTGAGGCCTGATGCCGAGGCGTCCTGCATGCTGCGAGCATCCATGCAGAGAACTTTGCGCAGCTGGGCATAGTTGGCTGCCTGGGACATCCTCCCCTCCTGGACTGCGCCGTATTCGGCTCGCTGCAGCACATGGTGCAGGTGGGTCAGCAGATAGGAGCTGATCACAGCCGACACGAGCACGTCGCTGTTTTCAGCGGCACGTCTGGATCGACGTGAAGCTGCAGCCCTGCGGTTACGTGGGGCTGCCGGGCGGGTGCTGGAGGCCTGGCTGGTTGTACGGGGCATGGCAGTCCTGGCGGAATCGTTGATGAGCAGTCCTGGGGTGATGAGCCGAGCGTCTGGAAATGATTCGATGAGCACATCATAGTGCTGGATACTACCCTTGCGCATCTCTGTACACTTTTAGGTACCTCTGCCTCATGGTTCGTGGCGACCCGCCAAACCTCATCCAGCGGGAAGCCGAAATCGCCGCGGATTCAGGTGGTCTTGCCTGAAGAGCTCTGTCATCGGCTTACGGCCTTGGCCGAACAGGAGTGCAGAACCGTCAGCAACATGGCCAAGGTTTTGATTCAGCAAGGCGTCCTGCGCCTGGAACAGACCGGTTCCTCAATGGCGCCAGCTCCTACTTCTACTGAGCGACTGCGCTCAGCACTGGAGGCTCAGCAGCCTCGTCGACTCCGGGGAGCTCCCAGGAGATTGAGACTGCATCGTCCAGGCTGATCCTTTCGATTGGGACTTGGCTGAGACTGTTCAAGCCGGTTCGGCACGAACTCCAAGAACACAGCTGTGTTCAGCCCCTGTGATTGAGGGTGCATTGCCGGGATGCCGGCGGTGATGCCACCAGGCCAGCAGTGCAAACACCAGAGCTTCGCGCGACTCGCAGGGAAGATTCAGGTTGTCGCTGGGGAGCACTCTCAGGCCAAGGCAACGCGACTGCAGTTCCCGCATCAGAGTTTTGTTGCGTCGGCCTCCTCCCGCCACCACCATTTCCACCGGCAGTGGAAGGTTGAAATGGCTTAGCTGCTGCAGATCCCTCGCCACCACAGCGGCTGTGAAGGCTGTGAGTGTGGCCATCTGGTCTTCGCGGCAGGCCGGTTGAAGTTCACTGAGTCTCCGTTCCAGATCCTTTCGCCCAAACAACTCCCGTCCGGTTGACTTCGGTGCTCTCTGGAGGAAATAAGGCTCACGCAGCCAGTTCGCCAGAGGCTCATCCATCACCCGCCCAAGTTCCGCCATACGTCCGTCCCTGTCGCAGCGCTCCCGCCCATCGCTGAAAGCTTCCATCGCCAGGTCGATCAGGCTGTTGGCTGGGCCGCAGTCCCAGCCGAGCACAGGTCGCTTCCGATCGGGCCCCCGCGATGGGGGAATCAACGTGATGTTGGCGATGCCTCCAAGGTTCAGCAGAGCGCGCCAGCCGTCGATCCTGCCCATGAGAGCAGCATCCGCCATGGGCACCAGAGGTGCCCCCTGACCTCCCAGTGCGAGGTCGGCGGCACGGAAATCGTGAATGACAGGTCGCTCCAGCATCTGTGCGAGCAGAGGCCCCTGAAGCATCTGCCAGCTGCACCCACGTCGGAGCCTTCCTGTTGCGTCGCTTTCAGGAGGGCGGTGCCAGATCGTCTGACCGTGACAGCCGACGAGGCTGGCTGAACGATCAGGGTCACAGGCTTCTGCAGCGTCTGCCTGCTGTTCCGTGATCGCTTCAGCGAGTTCCAGAATGGCCGCTGCAGGCGTGGCCTCCCCCTGGGCCATCGCGAGCATTCGCCTGCGCAGGTCTGAGGGATAAGGGCATGAGACGTTGTGGATCAGGCTCCAGCGTGGGGTTGTCGATGGCCCGCTGAACTCAGCAAGAACCGCATCCACTCCATCGGCGCTTGTGCCGCTCATCAACCCGAGAACGCGCATGATTCCGCTCAGGTCCTGGGAAGGTTCTGAAGGTCATCGGTCAAGCCCATCACCACAAGAACGTGGCCTTCATTCAGAACGTGTGATGCGGGTGGATTGACCATCAGGTCTGCAGCGGGTCCCGCTGCCAGCACATTGACCCGGTAGTTCTTGCGCAGATTGAGATCGCGCAGTGATTGACCCACAAAGCGCTCCGGCACCTTGATCTCCTCGATCGAATTGAGCTCGTCAAGCTCCAGTCGTTCCATCAGATTGGGGCGAACCAGCTCAAGACCAAGTCGCTCTCCCTGCATCCGCGAGGGAAACACCACGCGGTCGGCACCAACACGTTTCAGCATCTTCTCGTGCAGATCGCTCGTCGCGCGCGCAATCACCCGACGCACGCGAGTGCCCTCGCTGTCTTTGGCAATCAGGGTGGCTGTGATGCTGGCTTCGATCGGTTCGCTGATGGCCACGACAACGGTGTCCATGTCGAGGATTCCGGCTTCCCTGAGTGATTCCTCGTCGGTGCAGTCCAGAACCCTTGCTTCGATGGAGGGCTCAAGCTGCCTGAGCTCCTCGATTGCTTTCGAGGAACGATCCACGGCAAGCACGTCAGCGCCGCTCTGCATCAGCTGGCGGCAAACAGCACTGCCAAAGCGACCCACGCCCACGATTCCGAAGCTGCGGGGGTCGCCGTCTTCAGCAGGCGACCAGTGCCACCACTCCCTCATGCCATCAGTCCCATCGAGCTTCGTTCAGACATAGAGATCCTCACGGGGATAACCGATCCGATTCTGGCGCTGCAGCTGGTTGCGGTCGAAGCTCTCCCAGATGGCACTCAGCAGCAGCAGTATTCCAAGACGGCCAACAAACATTCCCACCACCAGAATCAGTTGCCCGAACCGCCCGAGATGTTCGGTCACGCCGAGGTCCATTCCCACGGTGGCGAAGGCCGAGATGCAGGTGAACAGAAGTTCCAGGAAGGTGACCGGATCTTCGCTGTTCTGATTGATGGTGAGGGCCAGGAGCAGCGCCATCACGAGCACAAACATCAAAGAGGCCATCACGATGCTTACGGCCCTCAGCACGACCTTGTCTGAAATCTGACGGTGACGGATGACGACATCGTCCTGACCGCGAAGTGTGGATCGGGTGGCTGCCATCAGTGCTGCAACCGTGGTTGTTTTGATGCCCCCTCCAGTCCCTCCTGGGCTGGCGCCGATGAACATCAGGGCCATCAGCAGTAACAACCCTGAGTCGGAAACACTGTGCTCAGAGAGCGGAACTGTGGTGAAGCCGGCTGTTCTGGCGCTCACTGATTCGAACAAGGCGCTCATCAGTCGTTCTGGCCACCCCATTGTCGTGAGGATGTGCCCCTTGGATAAGGATTCGGTCAGCAGCAGTCCGAAGGTCCCGATCAGGATGAGGAGAATGGATGTTCTCAGCACCAGGCGTGTGTGAAGACTGAGATTGCGGCGCTTGAGACGTTGCCGATTGCTCCAGAGATCACTGGTCACACGCCAGCCGAGTCCTCCCAGAACGATCAGCAGCATGATCACAGCATTCACCACCCGATTCGTCCGGTAGCTCTCAAGGCTGTCGTTCCAGAGGCCGAATCCAGCGTTGTTGTAGGCCGAGATGCTGTGAAACAGCGCTGCCCAAAGCCTTTCTCCACCAGCAGGAAGATCTGAAAAGCCGTAGGTGTAGAGAACAACAGCTCCGATGACGATCAGTACTGCAGCAGTGAGGGCGATGCTTCTGAACGTGCCTCCGACCCCACCCACCCCGAACTGATCAAGGGCCTGGCCACGGTCCAGACGACGCTTCAGTGAGGCTCCACGCACCACGAATCCCTGAAGGAAAGTCGTGATCGCCATCAGGCCGAGACCTCCCACCAGGATCATGAATGCCAGAACGGCCTGACCAACGATGGTGAGATCCCGACCGACGTCGATCACGGTCAGGCCTGTCACGGTGACCGCTGACGTGGCTGTGAACAGCGCTTCCCAGAGCCCGACACTCTTGCTGGAGCAGAGCGGGCTGGACAGCAGCACTGTCCCGATGGTGATCACCAGCAATCCCGTCACGACCGTGAACTGGGGCACGGTGAGGCGTCTGTACCAAGCCTGAGTGCGATGAATGGCCCGAGGGAGTGCCATGTGCTCAGCCCCCTCCAGACTGGGCAAGGATCAGTCCTGGAACCAGGAAGGTCATCAACACTGTGAGACCGGCTCCGTAGCGAGCCACATCGAAAAAGCGGTAACGGCCTGGTCCGAACACCATCAGGTTGGTCTGATATCCCATGGGAGTCAGGAACGATTGACTGGCTCCGAACAGCACGGTCAGCAACAGAGCCTGGGGTGGGACGCTCAGAGAAGGCGCCAGCTGGGTGGCCACAGGGATCAGCAGAGCGACCGATGCGGCGTTGCTCATCACGCTGGTGATCAGGTTGGTCGCCAGAAAAATCACCAGGAGACCCCAGTAAGGAGGACAGTTCAGCAGGGTTCGCTCCATTGCGGATGCCATGGCGTCGGCCAGTCCGCTGGTCTGAAGAGCCACACTGAAGCTGGAAAGAGATCCGAGCAGAAGAATCACGTCCAGCCTGATCGAGCGTTGGACTTCTCCCGTTCTCAGGCATCCGGTCAGGACCAGCAGCACTACCGCCAGAAGCACCGCTGCGACCAGCGGAACGTCGGTGAGCGTGGGCACCAAGAGCATCAGCGCCGTGATCGTGACGGCTTGAGGCTTGCGCCGAACGGTGGGCAGATCGTTCTCAAGCTGGTCAAGTACAAGCAGATCATTACTGGCCTGAAGCCCCCTGATGGCATCCAGCGGAGCTTGGAGCAACAGAACATCGCCCTCACGCAGCACGGCCTGACCGAGTCGTTCCTGAACCGTCTGCTGACCTCGGCGGAGTGCAAGCACCGTTGCGTTGTGTCGTTGCCGAAAGCGCAGTTCCCGCAGGCTGGCACCGGCCAGCGTGGATCCAGCTGGCAGCAGCACTTCCACCGTTTTCTGACCGACGACCCCTTCGCCGGCGGCTTGTTCGGTGTTGACAACGGCGAGCTGATCCGTGGAAGCCTCACTGGCTGAGGCGAGCTGAATGGTGTGGTCCTGTTGCAGACGAAGCAGATCTGTGCGGGTGACCCTCAGCAGCAGGCGATCCTCGGCTTCGATGCAACGATCGGCCAGTGGAGGAAGGATTCGTTCCCCACCTCTCTGAAGTTCGAGAACGTCCACATCAAAGCGACGTTGCAGCCGGCTGTGCCGGAGTGTCTGTCCGATCAGGGAGGACGAGCTTGGGATGGTCACTTCTGTGAAGTACCCAGTCAGTGACTGATTGCTGCTGAGCTGGTCATCGGTTGTCTTCCTGTCCGGAAGCAACGCGCGAGGCGCCAACAGCATGTAGCTCGCTCCGGCCAGCCACACCGGCACTCCGATAGCGCTGAAACTGAAGAGATCCAGAGACCCGAAGCCAAGTTGCTGGCTGATGTCACTGGCCAGCAGATTCACAGAGCTGCCGAGCAGCGTGAGTGTTCCCCCGAGCAGTGTGGCGAATGAAAGAGGAAGCAGCACCCTTGATGGCGCGATCCCTCGCTTCTGGCACCAGCTTTCAAGCACCGGCAGCAGGCTGGCGACGATCGGGGTGTTGGGCACCACCCCGGAGATCGGTGCCACCACAAGGCCCAGCAACCCGACTATGCGCCTGGGACTGTTAATGCGTTCGGACGCAATCAGTTCCCGCAGTCGATCAAGTGCGCCGCTGCGGAACAGGGCTGCGGAAACGGCGAACAAACCCATCAGAGTGATCAGTGCCGGGCTTCCGAACCCGCTCAGGGCCTGCATTGGGGTCAGCACTCCTCCGATCATCAGCAGGGACACACTGAGCAGCCCCACCAGCTCGGGTGCCATTGCGCCGTTGATGAACAGCACCACCGCAAGCATCAGCACTGCAAGAGTGATCTGAGCGTCTCCGTTCTGCAGAGCGGCAACGAGCTCAACCATTGGGGGGCGCGCCTGTCGGCTCCGGAAGAGGTGGGCTGACTGCTTCTGGTGTGGACTCCCAGAACGTCTGTTCCAGCCATGATCGCAGACCCTTCAGGCCTGTCCCAAGGGTGGCGGAGACATACAGGGCTTCAGGCTCCAGTTCACGGATCCGTTCCAGGGCTCCTGCGAGGCATCGGTCGATCTGGTTCGCCACCACCTGTCTTGGCTGTTCACAGCCAAGACCATCGAGGATTGAGTGAACGGCCTTGAGCTGGCCCTGCCAGTCGGGATCTCCGAGATCCACCACCAGCAGCAGCTGGTTCGCATTGCGCGTTTCCTCCAATGTGGCCATGAAGGCCTGCATCAGAGGGGCCGGCAGTTCACGGATGAATCCCACTGTGTCGGTGATCAACAGCTCGCGGGGTGCGGCGCCGGCCCTCGGCAGGCAGAGTCGACGTGTGGTGGGATCGAGGGTCGCAAACAGAATGTTTTCTGCCTGCACAGCTCCTCCCGGCGTGCGATCACAGAGCGCATTGAGCAGTGATGACTTGCCGGCATTCGTGTAGCCGACAAGCGCGACACCGGGAATGTCCTGGCGTCGCTCCCTTAGCCGGGCTCGGTGTGCTCCCAGCTGGCCCAATTCCCTGTCCAGGTGGTCGATGCGTCTGCTGATGGCACGCCTGTCTTTCTCAAGCTGGGTTTCACCTGGTCCGCGGGTGCCAATGCCACCCCCCTGCCGAGACAGGCTCAATCCGCGCCCCGCAAGCCTCGGCAGTCTGTAGCGAAGCTGGGCCAGTTCGACCTGAAGGCGTCCAGCAGCACTGGAGGCTCTCTGGGCAAAGATGTCGAGGATCAGCTCACTCCGATCCATCACCGGGCAGTCCAGCAGTCTCTCCAGGTTTCTCGCCTGAACAGGTGTCAGTTCTCTGTCGGTGATGACCAGCGTTGCACCGTGCTTGCGGATGTCCAAGGCCGCTTCCTGCAGCTTGCCGGTGCCCCAGAGTGTCTGAGGATTGATCTGTCCCTGACGCTGTCGGCAGACGGCAACCGTTCTGGCACCGGCACTGCGCGTCAGTCCTTCAAGTTCGGCCAGTTCACGCTCGTTCCTTGCCTGGTCTGTGCCGGTGAGAGTGAGCAGCAGCACCTGCTCCACTGTTGTGGGGTGCTGCTGCATTGCCTCAAAAGGTTCGCCAACCGGATCGGCATGGCTTCCATGGCTTTGGCAGCTGCACAACATCGGCAGATCGCCAGTTTCACTGCAGGTCCAGCCGCAGTCCGCCATGGGCTCTGGAACCCAAAGTGACCCGCTGCGAGTTCCACCTCGAGAGGTCACGGCCTGGTAGCGCAGCCATGACTCGGGCTGAACATCCAGGGCGATCACCGCATCGCGGCCATCAGGCACCAGATCCGGTGAACGGCGTCCATGCAATGCGCTGATCAGGCGCCATTCCCTTGAACGGCGCCTGGAGCCGCCTGGAAGATGACGGTCCAGTCGATCGGATTCTCCGAGTGGCCCAATCCAGAGCAGGCGGCAGACACCGCGGTTGTCGATCAGCAGATGCAGCGTTTCCTCAAGTTTCAAAGCCAGTTCGGCAAGCCGTTCCAGCGTGAAAACGTCAGCACCGGAATCATCGGGGTGGCGACGGTGGCTGAGGCGCTCCAGCTGCTTGAGCTGCGATGGACGCAGTCCCCTGGTTCTCCCTGCCAGATGAGCCTGTCTCAAGGACTGATCAGCCAGGCTCCGGCTGCACGAAGACCAAGCGAGAGCCCAGGAAGTCGCGTCAGGTAGGTGAGCCTGCGCAGCTTGAAAGCCAGAGGGCCCGCCAGGGTCAGTCCCAGACCGGTGACGGTGGCATCGCCCACACCAAGGCTGAGCATTTCGCCGAGATCCTTGAAGGAAAAAGCACTGTCATCCTCGTTCCGGAGCTTCGCCTGCAGTCCTCTGGCAGCAAACTGCCCCTGCTGAATTGCTGCCTGCGCGGAATGAGGCCAGCTGTTCAGCTCATCCCGATCGGGATCAACAGCGATGTCACCAAGCACGAGAACATCCGGATAGGCCGGCAGACGCAGCCCCTCTGTCACGGGCACCCGTCCTCTGTGGAGCTCCATGCTCGGGGAGAGATCAGGAAGCGTGGGGCGGCTGCCCGCAGTCCAGACCAGTCCGTCATGGAGCAACTCACGGGTGCCCTCTTGTCCGCTTAGCGTTACGGATGTTGCTGAAACCGACTCAACTCTGGTGTTGAGCTGGATGGTGACCCCCCGTTTGTGCAGTGCTTTTTCGGCCTGCTCCCTGTTGAAGGCTTTGGATCTCGGCAGGATCTGATCGCCCAGCTCAATGAGTTGCACACTGGCAGCCCCATTGAGAATGTCCACGACCTTGCACGCCAGTTCGACCCCTGTGGCGCCGGCGCCGGCAATGATCAGTGATCCTGTGCCGGATGGTCGCCGTCGCAGCTGCTGGAGTCTTTCCTGAAGAGGTTGCAGATCGGTCAGCGTGTGGAATTGCAGTGCGTTCTCGCGCACTCCCGGAATCCCGAAATCGTCGGGTTGAGCACCTGTGGCCATCACCAGCTGGCTGTAGTGCAGCGATTGTCCAGAGGCAGTGGTGACGCTTCTGGAATCCAGGTCGATGGAACTCACTCGATCCTGCAGATGACTGATCCCACGCCCCTGGAGAAGGGACGCATAATCAGGAGCAACCTCCCATCCCTTGAGCTCTCCGCTCATCAGCTCGTAAAGCAGAGGCACGAACACGAAGCGGTCACGGGGTTCGATCAGCACGACCGCTGGTCGAGGATGCAGACGACTGAACTCGAGTGCTGTTGTTAATCCGGCGAATCCACCGCCGATCACCACAATCGGTTTCACTTGACCGGTTGCAGGAGAAGCCAAGGCATTCTGTTGAGCGTGTTGAAACCATAGGCAGACCTGTGGTCACCTCGGCATTGGAGGATGGGTGCATGAGCCAGAGCACCACAGACATGATCAGCACCGCTGATGGTGTGAATTCGGGGACGGCGTCTGACGGGCTTGAAACCATGCGAGCAGAGTTGGATCCGATGAATCCTCTGCAACGTCTGCAGTGGGCGCTGAATCGATTCGGTGGCGGTTTCGCGGTCACGACCAGTTTCGGCATCCAATCGTCGGTGCTGCTGCACATGCTCAGCTGCCTCTCCGGAGCGGAGAACGTGCCTGTGATCTGGGTTGATACGGGATATCTGCCTGCGGAGACCTACCGCTACGCCACCACTCTCTGTGAACGACTGGGTCATGAGCTCGTGGTGGCGCAGTCCTCCATGTCTCCCGCCCGTATGGAGGCACTGCACGGCAAGCTCTGGGAGACCGGCAGAGAGCAGGACCTGGATCTGTATCTGCAGCTACGCAAGGTGGAGCCGCTCGAGGTCGCGCTCACCGAACGGGGAGTGTCGTGCTGGGCCAGTGGAGTCCGGCACGGCCAGACCGAACTGCGCAAGACCATGACTGTGATTGATCCGATCCGCGATCGCCTGTCTCTGCGCCCTTTGTTGAGCTGGACCAAGCGAGATGTTTTCTATTACATGCAGGAGCATGATCTGCCGCAGCATCCTCTTTTTGATCAGGGCTACTCCACAGTCGGAGACTGGCATTCCAGTGCGCCTGACGGTCTTGAGTCCGATGGCCGCAGCACTCGCTTCGGCGGCCAGCGTCAGGAGTGCGGAATCCATGTGCCTGGAGTCATGGGCGATGGCATCTGACCATGCGGTCTGAGCAGCGCTGTCTGCTGATTGGAAACAGTCGCTGGCACTGGGCTGAGCGATCCCGGAGCGGCTCATGGAGCTACAGCCACTCCCAGCCGGAGCCTTCACTGCTGACTGATTCTGCTTCGCTGTGTTCTTGGGCGGCTGTAGGACGCGTGCCTGACGATTCGGTCCTCAGCCCAGACAGCCGTCTCTGCCTTGATGCAATTCCGCTCAGGGATATGCCGCCATGGCTTGGCATTGACAGGGCGCTGGCGGCATGGGGTGCCTGGGATCTATCTGCAGGAACTGGTCCGCTGATGGTTGTTGATGCAGGAACCGTTCTCAGCCTCACGCGCGTGACAGGCGATGGCGGATTCCATGGTGGCTGGCTTGCTGCCGGATTCAGGCTGCAGTTGCTGGCTATGGCAGAAGGAACCGAAGCGCTGTCAGTTCCTGACGAATGGAATGAGGACCTCTGCGATGGGATGTCATTCCCAAGAACTCCATGTTCGGCGATGCGCCGGGGCGTGCTCGAAAGTCTCGCCGGTCTGATCGTCAGAGCTCAGGAACTCGATCCCTCTTCGCTCTGGCTGTGCGGGGGTGATGCTCCTTTACTAGTGCAATCTTTACGAAATCAGGGGCTTGCTCTGAATCATGCCCCTGATCTTGTAATGCAGACGATGGTCAAGCTGGTCAGCCCAGTCCAAGATCGCTCAGCACTTGATCAGCCATTGAATCGGCTTTGACCTTTCTGTAGATCAGTTCAAGCTTTCCCTCCGCATCCACCACAAAGGTGTGACGCATCATTCCCATGAACTCACGACCCATGAATTTCTTCAGGCCATAGCTCTCATAGCTGCTGGCCACTGCGCAGGGCTCCGCGTCGGTCAGCAGGGTGAAGGGAAGCTCCTGTTTGGCGATGAAGCGCGCATGGGATGCGGCGTTGTCTTTGCTGATGCCCAGCACCTTGATGCCATGGGCCTTGAGGTCGCTCCAGCGGTCGCGGAAATTGCACGCTTCCTTTGTGCAGCCGGGAGTCGCGTCTTTCGGATAGAAATAGATCACCACGCGTTGTCCTTTCAGAGACGAAAGTGTGATGGGCGTGCCGTTTTCATCGGGAAGTGTGAAGTCAGGGGCGGGATCGCCGATCTGCAGAGTCATGAGTAGCCGCACTGTCGGCGGAAGCGTAACCGCGTTGTGGATGCAGCAGATCAGGCCTGATGCTCCGACTGAAGTGCTTGCGGTGAGCCAGCAGGAGCGTGACTGGGCCTCAGGAATTCCAGGGACCCGTGCCCAGCTGTTCCTGGCATCGCGAAGCTGGATGCGAAATTGTCTGGCCACGCTGCATGGCTCTTCACCTCTCCAGGTGCCGTTGCAGGCACCTCCATCTGCGCCACCGCGTCTTCGCGACGGGTGGGGATATGTAAGTCTCAGTCATTGCGCTGATGCTTGTCTGTTGGGTTGGTCTCAGCAACCCATCGGTGTGGATCTGGAGCGTGGGGACAGGAAACTTCAGGCTGCAAAGGCCTTGGTGCGCCGATTCTTCACTGAGTCTGAGCAGAGTGAGTTGATTGAATTGGAAGGGGATCAGCTGCGACAACAGGTTCTTGATCGATGGCTGGTCAAGGAGGCTGCAATCAAGTGGCAGCAAGGCTCCATCGCAGAAGACCTGGGTTTCTGGGAGGTGAGCTCCACACTTCGCAGTGCCATGCATCGCAATCTTGATCTGGAGGTTGCTGCTCAGTTGAGATCTCAGGGGGCATGGCGCTTTGGAGTTGTCGTCTCCAAAAAGATTTTTCTGCAGAACTGTCTTCTCTGCATTGCGTGAACAGTCGTTTTTTCGAAACCCCCACCGCTTGTTTTCGCTGTCATCCACCCTCCCGGAAGTACAGGCTTGAGCACAGCCCAAGTATCAGGAGTATCTGGATCGTGGTCAGTGTCAACTTCAGGTCTGACTGTTTGAGCTTCTGCTGCTGGATGCAACCTGAAACAGCATCAGTTTCCTGATAAGGCGATTGACTCGTTCAAATCAGATAACTTTGGATTCAAGTGAAACCGATGCTTCTCGGGACGGACTTCACGTAACGCGCGAATCAATCGAGACGCTTCACTCCGAGATCCATGCATCCATTGAGATTCATGAGTCTTGTTTGAGTGGTCCTTTTGAGGCGAATTTGTCCTCATTTGCGTTTTCAGCCCCCGTTTTGTTGGCAACTCTTTTTCCTACGGATATGATTAAAAAGACGTCTTTTCTCGCCGTCCGTGTTCACCCGTTTTGCAGCCGGCGCTCTCGCCGCCGCTTCCATTTCCACTCTGGCT
>NYZI01000100.1 GCA_002687115.1 Cyanobium sp. ARS6 | reverse complement strand
TGGATCACCAAAGCCACGGAATCCAGCGTCGCTGTTCGTGCCTTTCAGCAGGGCGAGCTGGATCTGGAGAAGGCGATGCAGGAAGCGCAGCGGTTGGATGCACTCGGATTGCTGGCTGATGCAGTCGGTCAGGCCCAGTCTCTTGAATCGGCCGTGCTCAAGCTGCACACGTCCTGGCGACGACTGGGAGGGTTGCAGGAACGGCTCTGGGTGGAAAGCGGCAGCAGCACCCCGTATCTGCGGGATGTGCTCTCGGCACTGCAGAGCCTCAGCGGTGCAACGCTTCGGGTCTCCTTAGGCGAGCTGGCCGGGGGCAAGCGGGTGAGACTGCAGTTGGTTGAGGAATCACCGGATCAGCTGGATCCTCCTCCGATGCCCTAGATCTAGGGCTCGGTAGGCTGTGCACACCATCTGTGGAGTGCCTTGGACCTGCTGCTGGATGCGCTCAAGCGCCATTACGGCTGGTCCGACTTCCGGCCAGGGCAGCGGCCCGTCGTGGAATGCCTGTTGCAGGGGCAGGACTGCCTTGCGGTTCTGCCAACGGGTGGAGGTAAGTCGCTCTGTTATCAGTTGCCTGCTCTGGTGAGGTCAGGGCTTGTGGTGGTGATTTCTCCACTGGTGGCCCTGATGGAGGATCAGGTCCTGCAGTTGAGACGTCGTGGTATCACGGCAGCCTGTCTTCACGGAGGAATCGAGCTGGCTCAGCGCCGGAAGACGCTCTCTCAGCTCGGCGAAGGATCCTTGCGGCTGCTGTATCTCGCGCCCGAGCGTCTCCAGGGTGAAGCCACCCGATCCGTTCTGCAGGAGCATGCAGCCACGGGACAACTGGTGGCGCTCGCGGTTGATGAGGCCCACTGCATCAGCGCCTGGGGCCACGACTTCCGTCCTGACTATCGCCGGCTGGGTGAGTTGCGAGCACTTTGCCCAGGGGTTCCTCTGGTGGCCCTCAGTGCCACGGCAGCTCCCCGTGTCAGGGCGGATATCCTGCGCCTTCTGCATCTCAGGCGGCCGCTGATTCAGGTGGGATCGGCCCGACGTGACAACCTGCACTACTGCATGCGCCGACGTGTCGGGGATCCTCTGCGGGACGTGGTTGATGCCTTGCAGAAAGCCCGCGGCGCCTGTCTGATTTACGCCCGTACGCGTGTTTCTGTGGAGCGTTGGACCGAGAGGCTCCGGGCCAACGGGATTCAGGCCATCGCTTATCACGCCGGTCTTGAGCCTGACGTTCGTCATCGGGCTCTGGAGCATTTCCTGGGAGCGCAGCATCCTGTGCTGGTGGCCACTGTGGCTTTCGGCATGGGTGTCGACCGAGCTGATGTCGGTCTGGTTCTGCATCTGGACCTGCCCAGTACTCCGGAGGGTTATCTGCAGGAGTCAGGACGTGCGGGGCGTGATGGCAAGCCTGCCCAGTGTCTGGTGTTGTTCTCACCGAGAGATCGCACCAGCCTTGGATGGGCGATGCAGAGCGCTCTGCGCCGGTCATCCGCCAGCGATGCTGTCGAGGAATCACGTCGGATTGAACTGGCACAGCAGCAGTTGCGCCGTATGGAGGCTGTGGCTGAAGGAGAAACCTGCAGAGAACAAGCTCTGTTGCTGTCTGTCGGTGAGCTGGTGCCTCCCTGTGGCCGCTGTGATCGTTGTCTGTCCAGTGGCTCGAGGCAGGACTGGTCAGATGAAGCCAAGGCTGTTCTGGAGTTGCTGGCGGAGGTTCACGGCACGGATGCCCGCAGATTGAGTGAAAGGCTCAACGCCGAAGAGGGTCGTTCGGCGCACTGGGGATGGCTGACGCGGCGGCTGGTCCAGGAGGAGTTGATCCACGAAACCGATGACGGCAGTCAGCGCCTGTACCTGAAGGAGAGCGGCCGGCGCTTTCTGCGTCGACCCTGGCCACTGCATTACGCCGCTTGATCGGATTCAGGCTTCTGCAGTTGCCGCCTTGCAGCGATCCTTGATGAGATCCTTCTCGAATTCAGACTGGGGCGCAATCCAGTTTTTCCACATCCCGTTCGCGCCGGTGGCATTGATCTTCCCAGCGGAGCAGTTCACTGCCACGTAGAGCGACTGTCCATCATTGTTCAGTGTCGGGGCCACCTCGCTACCACCCATCGACTGCCAGTTGCCCCAGTCGACCTGAAGGGGGCCATAGGAGCGCCAGGAAGCAGGTTTCGGCTGGGCACTTGTCTCGGTTGTTGTCTGACTGGCCTTGGCTGTCGTCACGGCTTTGACAACCTTGTCTTTTTCAGCCGCGGGCTTTTCAGCTGCGGAATTCACGGTTGCCGGTTTTGCTGACTTCGGTTTCGATTCCGCTGTTTTGGCCGTTGAAGGCTCGACGCTCTTTGGTTGTGACTTGACCTGAGCAGGCTTCCGTTCTTCAGGCTTGTTTTCGATCAAAGAGGGTTTCTGTTCCGCAGGTGTTGTCGAAGTGGCTGTTGAAGTGGTGCCGGTGCTCTCACTGGAGCGCAGCATCAGTTGGGTTCCGATGTTGACC
Organism: Cyanobium sp. ARS6; assembly: GCA_002687115.1. Classification (GTDB taxonomy): domain Bacteria; phylum Cyanobacteriota; class Cyanobacteriia; order PCC-6307; family Cyanobiaceae; genus Synechococcus_C. Next base: position 7,161 of record NYZI01000100.1, on the reverse strand, counting down.
TTGTCGGGATTCGTTATGGCATTGATGTTGATCAGTGAGGCCATGGGGATGTTGTACGCCATGGCGATCTGGGAAAGGGTCTGGCCTCGTGCCACGGTGTGGGAGATGGCACCCGGCTTGGCCTGAATCGGTACAGGCTTGGCTGTTGCTTTCGGCTTGGCCTGAGCGAGCACCGCGTTGCTTGGCAGCTTCAGGGTCTGACCGATCTCGACGTGATCAGCGCTCGACAGACCGTTCAGTGCCATCAACTGACGTTCACTCACCCGGTATTCCGCTGCAATGCCGCTGAGGGTGTCGCCTGACTGCACTCTGTGGCGACCTTTGCCGGCGGAAACATTCCCCGGCAGCCTCAGGCTCTGGCCCGCCTCCACATGGTCGGAGTTGCTGATGCCGTTGAGCCGCATCAGGCTGTTGAGAGACACGTCGTAGCGAGCCGCAATATCCGAAAGGGTCTCACCTGACTTGACCGTCACGTTGGCGGTTTGACCGGCGAGTGGTGTCAGGGCCATCGCGGCCAGGACGGTCAGGAGAGTGCGGCGCATACATGTCCGTTGGCTGGGCGAAACATAAGGTGCCTGTCGGCGAGCGCCAGTCCTCTCCCACCTTTGTTGTTGTGTTGGTCAGCTCAACAGACGACGGAATGTTTCCGGCTTCAGAGTGTAGGGCGGGTAGCGCTGAGGCAGATCAAGCCAGAACGGACGCCGAAGCACCGATCGTTCATGGGAAAAGGTTCTGAAACCGGCTTCGCCATGGTGGGCTCCCATTCCGCTGGCGCCCACACCTCCAAAGGGCAGGTCCGGCACGCCGAACTGCATCACCACGTCGTTGAAACACACGCCACCGGAGCTGGTGGTGCGCAGCAGATGATCCTGGTCGCTGTCGCTGCCGCCGAACAGGTAAAGAGCCAGAGGTTTGTCCTGCTTCTGAATCCGTTGAACAGCCTCATTCAGGTTTGCGATCTCCAGGACAGGTAGCAGCGGTCCGAACAGCTCATCGGCCATCAGCGGGTCTTCATCGTTCTGCACGTCGATCAGGGTTGGAGCAATCCGGCGCCTGACGGGATCGAACTCACCTCCAAGCAGCACGCGGCCATCGCTTTCGGCCTGCTTCAGCAGCGCCTCCAGCCGGCCGTAATGACGGTCATGGATCAGGCTTGCGAGCGATTCGGACTCCAGTGGATCGCTGCCATAGAGCTTCAGCCGTTCCTCGGCGATGGCCTGCAGCAGAGACTCGCGCACATCTGGCTGAACCAAAAGATGATCCGGTGCGATACAGGCCTGACCGGCATTGAATCCTTTCCCCCAGACAAGCCTGCGGGCCGTGACGGAGAGGTCTGCACCCGGCAGCACGATTGCGGGATTCTTGCCGCCGAGCTCCAGTGTCACGGGGGTGAGGTTGGCTGCGGCACCCTCAAGCACCTTGGCTCCAATCGTTCCACCACCGGTGAAGAAGATGTGGTCGAAGCGCTGCCGAACCAGTTGGGCGGCGACGGCACCATCGCCGTTGACCACCTGCACCACATCGTCTGCAAAGTGCTCGGGCACCAGCTGCGCGATCAGCTCTGCTGTTGCAGGGGCATGTTCGGAGGGTTTGATCACAGCGGTGTTGCCGGCCGCCAGGGCGCTCACCAGGGGCCACAACGTGAGACCGAAAGGCAGATTCCAAGGGCCGATCAGCAGCACACATCCGAGGGGCTCCCTGATCACTTCTGCACGACCAGGCCGCTGCATGAGCGGTACACGGATCCGGCGCGGTCGCATCCAGGCACGAAGGCGTCGTTCAGCCAGCTTGAGCTCCTGCAGCAGGGTCACCACCTCGGCCATGCCTTCCAGCCCGGGCTTGGCAAGGTCATGGCGCAGGGCTTCGAGGATCTCAGGCTCGTGCTGGGTCACCAGCTCACGCAGCCTCTGAAGCTGTTCCCGTCGCCATGCCTCAGGTCTGGTGATGCCCTTGAGCACGGGCTGGCGCAGGCGATCCAGGTCGGTGTCGGTGAATGTGGTTGCAGCGTTGGCCAGGACCATGACGGGGATGAGCGTGCTGTCAGTGCTGGGCATACTCGCAGCTTCTTCTGCGGAACGGTCGGCGCGGGGATGACGGTGACCGCGATCGCCTCTACACCGTGATCAGAGGCAACGGCCTGATGAGTCAGCAGCAGCCGTGGTGGAACGGCGCCGTCATCTACCAGCTGATCGTGCGCAGTTACCGCGACGGTAATGGTGACGGGATTGGAGATCTGCAGGGTCTTGCTAGCAGGCTTCCCTATCTGCGCTGGCTGGGCGTGGAAGCGATCTGGCTGACACCGATCTACCCCTCACCGCTGGATGACGGTGGGTATGACATCACCGACTTCAAGGCGATTCATCCGGATCTTGGCGATCTCGCGGCGTTTCATCGTTTTCTCACGGCAGCCCACGCCCAGGGACTCAAAGTGGTGATGGATCTGGTGATGAACCACACCAGCACACTGCACCCCTGGTTCCAGCGCGCCCGCTGGGCACCTCAGGGAAGTCCTGAACGTGAGATCTACGTCTGGAGCGATGACCCCCATCGCTATGCCGATGCCCCGGTGCTCTTCCGCCATTTCGAGTCGTCGAACTGGGAATGGGATGAGGTGGCAGGTCAGTACTTCCTCCACCGTTTTCTGCGTCACCAGCCTGACCTCAACTACGCCAATCCCTTCGTTCAGGAGGCGATGCTCGATGTGGTGGATTTCTGGATTGATCGTGGGGTCGACGGATTCCGCCTCGATGCCGTGCCGTTCCTCTGTGAAGAGGAGGGGTCGCGCTGTGAAGGCCTCCCTGAAACCCACGCTTTTCTCAAACGACTGCGACAGCGGGTGGATTCCCATGGTCGGGATGTGCTGCTGCTGGGGGAAGCGATTCAGCCTGTTGATGAAATCGCTCCCTACCTGCTGAAAGATGAACTCCATGGCGCCTATAACTTTGTCCTGACCGCCCATCTCTTTGCAGCGATCGCCAGCGGCAGGGTTGACAATCTGCGCAGATCTCTGCAGAAAGCTCAGCAGGTCATCAGTGGCTGTCGCTGGGCGCTCCCCCTGCGCAACCACGATGAGCTGTGGCTGGGTGATGGTCACCTGATTCCGGAGGAGGTGATCCAGACCATCCGTGCCGGTCTTCATCAGGGCCAGGGCCATTGGCTCAACTGGGGCATCAATCGCCGCCTTGCGCCGCTGCTCAACGGCGACCCAGGTTCCAACCGCGTTCTTCACGCTCTGCTTTACAGCCTTCCAGGAATGCCCTGTCTGTATTACGGCGATGAGCTGGGCATGGGCGACTGGCCGGGATTACGGGACCGGGACCCCAACCGCACTCCCATGGCCTGGACGCCTGCGCGCAACGGCGGCTTCTCAACTGCACCTGACCCTCTTCTGGTGTTGCCGCCGATCACTGCTCCTGGTTACGACTACCGCGTGGTGAATGTGGAGGTTCAGAAGCAGCTTCCCGGATCGCTGCTGAACTGGCACCGGCGCATGCTCACCTGCCGGCGACTGTTGCCCGCACTGCGCCATGGTGATTTCGAGTTGCTGAAGTGTCCCCATCCCGGCGTGATCAGCTATGTGCGCTGTGATGGCGGCATGACGGTCCTGGTGGCCGCCAACCTCTCGGCGGCAGGGGCCTCTCTGCATCTCGACCTCAGTCGTTGGAGCGGTGAGCGCACCCGTGAGGTCTTCTGGGGATGTGAATATCCGCCTGCTTCCGAGGACTGGTTCGTCTATCTGCCAGCGCATGGATTCAGTTGGTGGCTGATCGGTGAAGTGGAGGATGTGACCTCTGATTCAGTGGGTTCTGAATAGTGAATTCCGAATTGAGAGTTCTGATCGGTACACCTTGATCAGAGTTTCAGTTCCAGAGGGGTGCTGTCACCTTGGCCGCACTGCTCGAGGATTTCAGTCACCACTGGGGCCAGCCGTTGCGCTTCATCGCGGTCGACCATGGCCAGCCGCGTTCGCCTGGCCAGCACGTCGGTGACGCTTTTCGCCTTTTCCTTCTGGACGGCGTGCCGCAGCTCTCCTCTGCAGACCGGCATCACCGTGCTGAGAGGTTCCCGCTCTTCCTCTGACCAGCTGTTGACCAGGGCTGCCGCATTGAGTCCATGTCCGTTCTCCAGGTGTTCAATCTGTTCCGATTGCCGAGGGGATTTCGGCAACAGCTCCTGGAGCGTTGACCGTTGTGCAATCAGCAGGCGTGGGGTTTGCAGGGGATCAGCGTCGGAACCGATCAGAGGTAGTTCCTTGGCCGGTGGCAGTGACCGTCCAAGTTGCTCAGCAACCGCCGTGAGGGTGTCGACAGCCATTGGGCGGCAGGTGGTCCACTTTCCTCCCATCACACTCACCAGTCCGCTCGGCAGCGTCTCAACCTCATGCTCACGGACGACACGGCTGCTGTTCACATCGGCATCGGCAGGCTTGAGCAGGGGTCTCCCTCCAGCCCAGCAGCTGCCGATGTCAATGCTGTTGAGATCCGGGAACCACCGCTTCACGTAGTCCAGGAGGTAGCTCTGTTCCTGTTCGGATGGAACAGCTGCCTGCGTTTGGCTGCATGGCGTGTCGGTGGTTCCCACCAATGTGCGCCCGAAGAAAGGCAGCATGAACAGCACTCGTCCGTCATCGGTTGAGGGCAGCAGCAGGCCGATGTGTTGCGGACAGAGACGCTGCTTCAAAACCAGATGCACTCCGCGGCTGGTCAGCATGCGCTCCTGACATCCCGGTTCGGCCATTCGCCTCAGTGCATCGGAGTGAATGCCGGTGGCGTTGACCACCACACGGGCTTGCCAACGCTCTCTCCGGCCATCAGCACTTTCGCTGATGGCTCCGCACACTTTTCCGTGGCTGTCTTTTTCCAGTTCCACAACAGTTGTCCGTGTACGCACAACCGCCCCGTGTTGCTCGGCGCTGAGAGCCATCAGCAGGTTCAGCCTGGCATCGTCAAACTGCCCATCGCTGTAGGCAACCCCTCCGCTGACATCGCTGCGGAGATCGGGTAGCGCTTCATGCAGCAGCGATCGAGACAGCAGCCGGCTGCTGCCGATTCCGGAACGACCGGAGAGGGCGTCGTACATGCCCAGACCGAATCGGTAATAAAGCTGGCCGATCAGCCCTTCCGTGGGCAAAGCCAGTTCAAGGCGATGCGCAAGAAACGGGGCCTGTTTCAGCCAGTGACCGCGCTCCAGCAATGCTTCTCGAACCAGGCGAAGCTGAGCGGTGTCGGCGGTCTTGAACGCCAGTTCGAGGTAACGAACACCCCCATGCAGCAGCTTGGTGCTGCGAGAACTTGTTCCCCCACTCAGATCATGGCCCTCGAGCAGGGCCACCTTGAGTCCCCGGCTGATGGCCTCATAGGCCACGCAGGCTCCACTGGCCCCGCCGCCGATCACAAGCAGGTCGAAGCAGGTGTCATTCATGCCAGCGAAGGCTCCTTGAGATGGCATCGCTCCACTGCTTAAGCCACTCATGGCGTTGTTTGGAATCGAGCGAGGGTTCAAAAACGTCTGCCTGATTCCCGCGGAGTGATCTCAGATCCTCCAGGTCGTTGATCAGTCCGGCCTGAACTCCTGCCATCAGTGCGACTCCACGGGCGGTGCTCTGCAGGTAGGCCGGACGTCGCACCCTCAGCCCGGTGCTGTCGGCCTGGGCCTGCAGCAGTGGATCCGAAGCTGCTGCACCACCATCCACCGCCAGCTCCCCGAGCCCCTGGCCGATGGACTGTTCCGCCAGCTGCACGAGGCCGGCCACCGAAAGTGCGATGCCCTCAAGCGCCGCACGGGCGATCTGACCGCGACCGCTGTCGCGGGTCAGGCCGATCAGCAGGCCTCGAGCGGCAGGATCCCAGTGGGGTGTCCCCCAGCCGGTGAAGGCGGGTACAAGCATGACCCCACCTGCATCCGGGACGCTGAGTGCCAGCTGATTGACCTCCTCAGCGGTCTCGATGATTCCCAGTCCGTCCCGCAGCCACTGCACCACCGTGCCGGCGTTGAAGAGGCTGCCCTCCAGGCAGTAGGTGGGCTCTCCTCGGTCGTCTGTCCAGCCGAGGGTGCTCAGCAACCCAGCATCACTGCGTTGAATGTTGCTGCCTGTGTTCACCACAAGAAATGCACCAGTGCCATAGGTGCATTTGGCTTCCCCTTGCGCCAGACACAGCTGACCAAGAGTGGCGGCTTGCTGGTCACCCAGCAGAGCATGGATTGGCACGCCTGCGAACGGGAGTCCAGAAGCGATCGCTCCGAAGTCGCCACGGCAGGGCACCAGCTCCGGCAGTGCACTCAGGGGCAGGCCTGACTGTTCACAGAATGCTTCGACCCATTCTCGTTTTTTGAGGTCCATCAGCAGGGTGCGACTCGCATTGCTCATGTCGGAGCAGTGCCTTGTGCGGCCGCTGAGATGCCAAAGCAACCAGCTGTCCACCGTGCCGAAGCAGAGATCATCACTGGCGGCAGCGCTGGAGGCGCTCGCCTCATGCTGCATCAGCCAGCTGATCTTGCTGGCACTGAAGTAGGGGTCCAGGAGCAGTCCGGTCCGGGTGCGCCATTCGTGCTCCAGGCCTTCCTCTTTCCACCGCTGACAGATGTCCGTTGTGCGGCCGTCCTGCCAGACAAGGGCAGGTCCGCAGGGCTGCCCGTCGCTGCGTCGCCACAGAACCGTTGTCTCCCTTTGATTGGAAACACCGCAGGCGACAACGGCGCCTCTCTGCTCCGGGCTGATGGATTGGGACAGGCGCTCCATCGCCAGACGCTGGCTTTCCCAGATCTCGCTGGGGCTCTGTTCCACCCATCCGTCAGCTGGATAGCTGATGGCCAGGGGAGCACTGGCGCTTGCAACGGGGTTGCCACGCGTGTCGAACAGGGCGGCGCGTGAGCTGCTGGTGCCCTGATCCAGTGCAAGAAGGAGGGGCGTTGCTGCCATGGACTGGTCGTTTTTAGAGTGCTAGCCGCACTTTTCGGCTGTCGCCACGCGTTATCGCGCGTTGACGCCACCGAAAGCAGTTGAGGCTCCAGAGCAGCAATCCTTTCTTGATTGCCTCCGGACTCAACACCCGGTGCCTGGGTGTTGAGTGAAGCCCTTGTCGAGACTTGAACTCGAGACCTCTCCCTTACCAAGGGAGTGCTCTACCGCTGAGCTACAAGGGCTTGTGGTGGATGGGCCGG
>NYZI01000099.1 GCA_002687115.1 Cyanobium sp. ARS6 | reverse complement strand
TCGACGTACCAGCAGAAGGGCCTCGCTGCTCTGCCGAGAAACCGCTCGGGCGTGACGATCGAGGACGCTCGAATCGCCTCGCCGGCGGCACAGCCTTCACGACGGTCACACGCAAGTCGACCGCTCCTCCGCCCGTGCTCAAGGACCATCTCGAGTGCGATTTCGCCAAGTGCGACAAGACGTTCCGCGACTTCGAGGCTGCTCTACCTGCTGACCGCGTCGACGAGAACCGCAAGGCTTACAAGGCAGAGTTCGACGGCATGGTCGACTCGGGCTCGCTCTCGAAGCCCGTTCCACTTCCTCTCGGACATGTCCCGGTCCCGATGATCATGGTTGGCAAGGTCAAGACGCCGACCGAGAAGGACCCGAAGGGCAAGCTCAAGTGGCGCGCATGTCCGAAGGGCTTCAAGCAGCGCGACGGCCTGAACTTCGACGCGGACGACATCTACGCCCCGGTGATGGACAAGACGACGCTCCGCATGCTGCTCAGCATCGGCAACTCCCGCGATGCCAACCTTCGCCAGGCCGACGTGACCCAGGCGTTCCTGTGGGCCGACCTCGACGAGGAGGTCTACGTCACCGCGCCGCCCGGCTACGATCTCGGCCGCGACGACCGCGGGCGTCCTCTCGTGTTCCGCGTGCTCAAGGCAATCTACGGCCTCAAACAGAGCCCGGCGTGCTGGTACAAGCTCATCAGCCGCTGGTTGCTCGAGCAGGACTACCAGCAGTCAGGGTACGACCAGTGCCTGTTCCACGCCTGGCGCAACGCCAACGGCCCGATCGACCCGAGCCAGCGTCCTGACGATCAACACGACGACTTCATGTTCATCGGCTTCCACGTCGACGACTTCCTCATCGTCACGACGGACAAGCAGTGGGAGACCGAGTTCCTCGACTCGCTCCGCTCTCGCTTCGACATCTCGGACCTCGGCGAGCCGACGCAGCTGCTCGGCCTCAACATCGAGCACAACAAGGCCGCTCGCTCGCTCAAGATCTCGTGCCCGACGGTTCTGAACGACATGCTCCAGGACACCGGCATGACCGGCGTGTACCCGACCACTTCGCCCGCGACGAACCCAGAACCAAAGGACCTGATCGTCGCCGACGATGACTACCGCCAGGAGGGGCTCGACCCGGCCAAGGTCATCGGCTCGATACAGTACGCCGCCTGCAGCTGCCGTCCCGATCTCGCTCTCGTGTGCTCCGCTCTCGGCTCTGAACGCCAGGAGAAGACGCTCGCCGGACTCAAGAACCTCAAGCGCAGCATCGGCTACGTCGCCGGTACCGTCAACATGGGCCTGATCTACCACGGCGCTACGAGCTCTCGCTTTGCGCAGATCACGGTCTGGGTCGACTCGGAGTTCGGAGGTGATCTCAAGCTCGTCAAGGACCCGACCGGGCGTCCTCGCTACGGCTTTGCCATCTTCGTCGGCAACGACCTCGTCTCCTACCGCACCAAGGCGGCCGACACGGTCGTCCTCTCTTCTGCGCATGCCGAGGTCATCGGCCTGAGTGAGGCGTGCCGCCACCTCTCGTGGGTGCGCAACGTTCTCAAGGACTGCGGCTTCAAGATCAACCCGACGGTGATCTACGAGGACAACGCGGCGGCGATCTCGATTGCGACGCGCGCGTACCTGACCTCGCGCACACGCCACATCCACCTGCGTGACCTCTACGTCCGCGAGCTCGTCAAGAAGGGCGACGTCGAGATCCGCTACGTCAAGACCAACGAGAACATCGCGGACTTCTTCACCAAGTTCCAGCCAGTCGCCACGTTCCGCATCCACCGTGACATTCTCATGGGCATCAGCCCGGTCAAGCGCGCGTGAACGACAGCCACGGCGCCTTCGTCGCGACGCGACGACAAGCAGCTCATTCCCGGTCAGCTCGCTCTGAGTGGGAGTGCTAGAGTTTAGGCTCAGCCACCACTGTACGACAGGCTTAGACAGAGCTCCCTGCCCCATTGCCTAGCCTCCTTGCCCCGGCTAGAAGGCCATCGCCCTAGCGATGGCGGGCCAGCCCAACACAGGATAGAACAGCCCCTAGGTCCAGTGGCCCAATGACGTCATGGTGACGTCATCTGTTTCTGTGTTTCTGCCAGCTGGGCAACAGCTGGCACCAGCTGTCCCCTTTTAGACCCGAATCCATAAGCTCACACAGCTTCCCAGCTTCGCAGCCTACGGCGTGCCCCGGCCGACTGATCACCGGCCGGATCACATCGGAGGTTATTGGGCGCCAGTCACACAAGTGGGCTGGAGTTGCAACACCCCAAGCGCTATTGAGTGAGCGCAGTCGCAGCAACCTCAGCAGCGACGACCCCAAGTGGGCCAAGTGACTCGGCAGCCGCCCCGAGCACAACAAGACCCAGCAGCATTCCTGGGCATCTCGTGGATTAGCTACCTACGAGACCACAAGACCCTCGAGAAGAAGGGCCTGTGTCGATCCGCCTTATCGACCTAGAAGCGCAGCGCCGACGACGACGTCGACGACTACCACAAGCGCTTACAAGTGACTCGGCAGCCGCCCCGAGTAGTTATGCCTGAGATGTCGACCCTCAGCAGCAAGAGCAAGACACCGATGCTCCCCTCCCAAGGCGTCTCCTACGCTAGATGGGGTCGCTGGATGGACGCCTTCTCGTCCTGCCTCACCCTCAAGGGCCTGCACATGTTTGCGGCTCTCGACTCCACGATGCCGACCGAGTTCCCCGAGGTTGGCGGTGGTGGCGGTAAAGCTGACGCTTCCAAGGACGACAAGGACACCGTGGAGCTCGTCAACAAACTCACGCTGCAATGGAAAGTGACGAACAAGTACGAGTTTGCCGCCAAGTCAGCTGAGGCATATGCACTCCTCTATGAGGCCGCGACGCACAACGTGCAAATCCAACGGGTCATGAAGAAGCACAAGGGCAACTTCCCGCTCGCCTTTGCCGATGTTGCCTATCACGTGACGGGCAACGTCAAGACGGCGGCCCGCGAGGTCCGCAAGGAGTTGCTCGCTGAGATCCGGAAGTGCTCCGATGCTCGCGCGGTGCGTGAGGTGATCACGTTCGTCAACGCCAACAACGACGACCTCAAGCTGCTCGGCACCGAGGACGAGCTCAAGGACAACGACCTCTTCGAGGAGTTGATGGACGTGCTCGATCGCGTCCCGTCGCTGAACAACGTCTACCACCTCGCGCGCATGCCCGACACGAAGATCGGCGAGTGGGAGACACTCACCACGTACCTCACCGGAATCATCGCACTCAACGCGACGCCGCCGACGCGCGCGCCGCGCACGACCGCCCTCTCTGCTCTCGACGGTGGACGAGGTGGACGTGGCGGCCGGGGCGGACGTGGTGGTCGCGACGGACGCGGAGGACGTGGTGGCCGTGGCCGCGGCAACGGTCGTGGTGGCGGCTCAAACGTGATCTGCTGGCGCTGCGGCGGAAAGCACTACAGCACCGCAAATGCGCGCTACGGCACGGCGGCGTGCACCGTTCAGTGCCACTGCACGAAGTGCGGCAAGGACGACCACTCGACCGAGCATCACGACCTCTACACGGACGTGCAGGAGCGCCGCGCAGCTCGCGGTGCCAAGGCCATGACGGCCAACTCAACCCAGTCGCACTCGCCGGCGCCTGAGCGTCTCTTCTGCCTCATGGCGCGCGTCGCGACAACGACGACGACGGCGTCTCTCATCGCGTCGGCATCACCGACTCTTCTACTCGAAGAAGACGATGACCACGGAGTGATTCTCGTCGAGGACGAGCACGGCACGGAGTTCAAGTTCTCCGACGTCGAGTCGAGTGCGATCAGCCTCTCGGGTGTGGCCATCGGCGAGATCGAGGCGGCGGTCGAGGAAGCGGTCGGCGACCGCGGTCGCGTCGACTGCGACTTCGCCGACGCCTTCCCGCATGCGCCGCTCACGGTCGACGAACTCGCGTACCTACCGCTCCCACCGAGCGCCGAGGGCCTCGTGTACTCCGAGTACGTCGACCCGCGCTCGCACGGTCAAATCGCGACCAAAAACGAGCTCAAACTCATCGAGAACGAGGTCGGCAAAGTTGGTTCAAATTTCAGGTCAAAAATCGACGATTTCAATGCAATGATGACGCCGATGACGCACAACGACCTGGTTGGTGACGTAAGCCGTTTCTCTGACGTCAGTCTGACGCCAGAACCGGCCGGTTTGGTGACGTGGCGTGAAGTCAGAGAAACGGCCATGACGCAAGTGGCGTCATCAACGGCCGTTTCAGTGACGTGGCGTGGTGTAACAGAGACGGCCGTGGCGTGGCATGGCACCGAACTGGCGTCAGAAGGGGCTTGGTCCAAGCCACCTTTTCCGACCCACATCGACATGACGCGGCATGACGCGACAGAAACGGCAAAAGGTGGAATCCACCTTTGTCGGTTACTCCCTCGTGTAAAACGGTCAAGACTTGGTCAAAAATGGTCGAAAATGGGTCGAAAATTGCTTCATTTTGGGGCATTTTTTCGCCGTTCTGGGGCGCCCTGGCGTGCGGCGCTTCGACTGACCCTGACTAATTCGGACACGCCCGATCCGATGCGCGCATCCGCGTGCGTCGCCAGCTCCGTCTTCGCTCTGGTCGGCGTCGATTCGATGGCGTCTGATCACTTCTTCGGTGATCGCGACGCTTTCGACGTCGCGACGCTCGTCGCGCTCGCGCCGTCCGACGCACCGCAGATCGAGGTTGCCGATGGCGTTGAGCATGCACCGACGCACCAAGGTGTCGTGCCTCTTCGTGTGCGCGGCCATGGCATCTACGCCGGGCGCGATCGCGTTATCAAGGTGCTCAATGCCAAGTTCGTCCCCGGCTTCCCGTCGCATCAACGCCTCTTGTCGGCGGGGCGCCTCGAGCACGACAACACGATCAACGGCGTGAAACGCGTCGTGGTCGACTCGATGAACGCGGCGATCCACATGCGCGACGCCAGCGGCAAGACGTACTACTCGTTCTCGCTCGACAAAAGTGGCTGCGTCACGCAGCTCCCCTGCGTCTTCGGTGCCGCTCTCCGCGGCGACGACGGCGGCGGCGGCGGCGGCGCCGACGCGGTCTACTGCTGCGCCGCGGCGCCAACGACCTCGCCGCCCGTCTCGAGCCTCACGATGCACGCGCGTCTGATGCACGCGGGCCCGCGCGCTATCGCCGACACGGTGGCGCACACGCAGGGCTTGAAGCTCACGGACGACCCGCTCAAGCTGAAGACTCCGGTCGACGAGGCGTCTCTGCGCGGCAAGGGGCATCGCGTCGCTCACGACGCCGGTCCTCAGCTGCAGCTGCCGGGGAACCGCTCGGGCGTGACGATCGAGGAGCTCAGCATGGACTACCACGGCCCGTTCCCGCCGAGCAAGCGCGGCAACACTGGCTTCTACAACTTCGTCACCAAGAACGGCTCGCAGCTCATCGTCTCGGTGAAGTCGACGTCGGACGGCCTTGCGTGCCTGAAAATAGCGCACATGCAGCTCGGCAAGCCGAAGTACCTCAGGATGGACCGGCAGTCGAACCTGCTCTCCACGAACCCGTCAAACCGCACCGAGTTCGAGGCGTTCAACGACTCGGTCGGTACGATGCTCAAGACGACCGCCCCCGACACCGCCAGCCAGAACGGCCTTGCCGAGTCGGCCGGTCGGTGTGCTTATGAGGCGGCGACGGCCGCCGCGGTGAGCAGCGGCATCCCGATAAAGGTGTACTGGGACCACGCCGTCGAGACCTACGCGTACGTCAAGACCCGCACCGGCATGACCAAGCACGGCGGCAAGACCCCGTACGAGCTCGACTTCGGGCACGCGCCCTATGTTGGCCACCTTCGGCGCCCGTTCTGCCCCGCGTTCGCGGTCCAAGTCAAGGACCAGCGCCCGACGCCGCGCGCGTTCGCCGACCGCGTTGCCCGCTGCGTGTTCGTCGGCTACCCGCTCGACCAGAAGCCGGGCACGTACATGCTCTACAACCTCGAGACCAAGCGCCTCGTTACGAGCCGAAACGTGTACTTCGACGAGGAATTCCGCTTCGTCGAGCGCACCACCGGCGCCGACGGCGCGCCTGCGTGGCTGTTAAAGCTCGACGCCGACACCACCGCCGTCGAGGCGCAGCTCTCGCACGTCGACGGCGACGCGGTCACGCACGCGGCCGCTCTCGCCGGCGACTTCTTCGAATCAGTGGGAGCGCCGCCCGTCGGCGGCTCAGTGGGAGCGCCGCCCGTCGGTGGCTCAGTGGGAGAAATGAACAACAACGGTTCGATCCACACGACGCGCGCTGCTCTCTCGTCGACATCCACCGCGATCACGGTTGCTCAACTCGTTGCTTCCGACTCAGACATCTACGTCAAGCCGAACTCGAAACGACCCGGAACGGCATCGGGCGATCGCTTTGCGAAGTACCAGTCGGCCCGCTCTGTCTCGGAGTACCTCAAGCTCGGCGGCACGAGAGGCGATCTCGCTCACGACCTCAAGAAGGGCATCGTCACGGTCAAGCTCAAGGTGCTCAACGACGACGGCGACGACATGCCTGAACTCGCAGAGGCCTCGGACTCGGACGACGATGACGATGACGTACCATCCAAGAAGCAGGAGGGCGAGGGCGACACGTTCGAACGCGTCCAGACCGAGCAGCTCACCGACGCTACCACCGCCGAGACGAAGGCCGATAGTGCCGACGACGAGGCCAAGGACGACGACGACGCCAAGGCCACCGTCGACGACGCCGAGATCGACGTACCAGCAGAAGGGCCTCGCTGCTCTGCCGAGAAACCGCTCGGGCGTGACGATCGAGGACGCTCGAATCGCCTCGCCGGCGGAACAGCCTTCACGACGGTCACTCGCAAGTCGGCCGCTCCTCCGCCCGTGCTCAAGGGCCATCTCGAGTGCGATTTCGCCAAGTGCGACAAGACGTTCCGCGACTTCGAGGCTGCTCTGCCTGCTGACCGCGTCGATGAGAACCGCAGGGCTTACAAGGCAGAGTTCGACGGCATGGTCGACTCGGGCTCGCTCTCGAAGCCCGTTCCACTTCCTCTCGGACATGTCCC
>NYZI01000098.1 GCA_002687115.1 Cyanobium sp. ARS6 | reverse complement strand
GGAACGTAAGTTGGCTGCTGCTGAGCCGCAGAGGACGCAAGCGTGGGCAAACCGGTGATTGCTGGAAACTGGAAGATGCACATGACGTGCGCCCAGGCCAGGGACTGGTTGGCCACGTTTCTGCCGCTGATCGCGGATACGCCTGATGATCGTGAGTTGGTGGTTGCGCCTCCGTTCACGGCGATCAGCACCACTGCTGAAGTCACTTCAGGATCACGGCTGGAGATTTCAAGCCAGAACGTGCACTGGGAAGCCGAGGGCGCATTCACAGGTGAGATCGCTCCATCGATGCTGGAAGAGCATGGAGTGCGTTACGCGATCGTTGGTCACAGCGAGCCGCGTAAGTATTTCAGTGAGAGTGATGAGCAGATCAACCATCGGGCACGTTCAGCCCAGGCCCATGGACTGATTCCCATCGTCTGCGTGGGAGAAAGTGATGAACAGCGCAGCCGCGGTGAAGCCGAGCGAGTGATCCGGCGTCAGGTGGAGCAGGGCCTCGAAGGACTGGATCCGAATCGTCTTGTGGTTGCCTATGAACCCATCTGGGCCATCGGCACCGGCAAGACCTGTGAATCGTCGGAGGCCAACCGAATCTGTGGTCTGATCCGCAGCTGGGTTGGTGCTCCTGATCTGATCATCCAGTACGGAGGGTCGGTCAAACCCGGAAACATCGATGAGCTCATGAGCATGAGTGATATCGATGGTGTGCTCGTGGGTGGAGCATCACTGGATGCTGAAAGCTTCGCCCGCATCGCCAATTATCAAGTCGCCTGATTCGTCATGCGTCATCCCGCCTGCTGGGGCCATCGCCCGGCTGTGATGGGGGTGATCAACCTCACCCCGGACTCCTTCAGTGATGGAGGACGATTCAATCGGGTGGATCTGGCTTTGAACGAGGCGTCACGTCAGCTGCGGGATGGAGCGCAGGTGCTGGATCTCGGTGCCCAGAGCACCCGGCCTGGTGCTCTGGATGTTGGTTCGGAAGAAGAGCTGTCGCGTCTTCTCCCCTGCCTTCAAACCATTCGTGCAGCCCATCCGCAGGTGATTCTTTCCGTCGACACATTTCGGGCATCCGTGGCCCGAGCAGCTTTGGAGGCCGGTGCCGACTGGATCAATGATGTCAGTGGGGGCAGGCGCGACCCTGCCATGCTGTCCCTGGTCGCTGATGCTGGTTGCCCGTATGTGCTGATGCACAGTCGTGGTGACAGTCAAACCATGGACGACTGCACCGATTACGGCGAACAGGGCGTTGTCGCCGGAGTGTTGCAGGAACTCAGGCTCAGCTCCGACCGAGCTCTCCGGGCAGGCCTGAGCCAGGAACAGCTGATCTGGGATCCAGGTCTTGGCTTCGCGAAGACCACAGACCAGAGTCTTCAGCTGATCAGACAGCTGGACGAGCTTCAACAGGACGGCATTCCACTTTTGCTTGGACCTTCTCGGAAGCGTTTTATCGGCGCTGTTCTTGATCAGCCCCGTGCCAAGGCAAGGATCTGGGGGACGGCTGCTGTCTGCGCCAGGGCTGTGGAGGCTGGTGTCCACGTGGTGCGAGTCCACGATGTAGGACCGATCAGTCAGGTGGTGACCATGGCCGCGGCGGTCGCCCGGCAAGGCTCACCAGCCAACGTTCGTGACTGAGCTGGCTAGAACAGATCCTTCCGTGAGGCATTCATGAGCACAAACCCTGAGCTCACCCTGCTTTACGACGGGGGATGTCCACTCTGTGTTCGCGAGGTGACGTTCCTGCGTCGTAAGGATCGCAATCAGTCCATCCGCTTCGTTGACATTGATGCACAGGATTACTCTTCAGAGGACTGGTCCGGCATCAGCTATCGCCAGGCGATGGCAAGGATTCATGCCATTCAGGCGGACGGAACAGTGCTCACGGATGTAGCGGTGTTTCGCGAGGCTTATCGCCTGATCGGACTCGGCTGGCTGTACGCGCCAACCCGCTGGCCAGTGATCGGGCCAGTGGTTGACATTCTTTATGGCGTCTGGGCTCGGTATCGGCTGAAGATCACCAGCCGCGCCTCGCTCGATCAACTTTGTCAGGAGCGTTGTTCGCTTCCGCAGTGAATTGATCGGTCCCTCAAATCTGATCAAACAAGTCAGGGTTCGGCGGTCGTGACACCCTCAATCCGATCCTCAACCTCCTGGTAGAGCTCCTGAAGCTGTTCGATGTTTTCGTCGGAAGTTTCCCAGTAACCGCGACCGTGCACCTCAAGCAGCGTTCCCACAATGCGGCGGAAACTGTTGGGATTCAGATCCAGCAGACGCTTGCGCATTTCCGGATCGTTGATGAACGTGTCGTTGGCTTCTTCATAGACGAAGTTGTCAACTGAACCACTGGTGGCACTCCAGCCAAGAGTGAAATTAAGGCGCTTTGCGACTTCTCGTACACCTTCATAACCAGAGTCGAGCATGCCCTCGTACCACTTCGGATTCAGCAGTTTGGTGCGCGAGTCGAGACGAATCGTCTCATTCAGGGATCGCACCTGAGCATTGGCTGTGGTGGTATCAGCGATGTAGCTGGTGGGTGCCTTTCCGTCATCACGCAAACCGGCAATCAGTTTGGTGGGATCGGAGTCGAAATAGTGACTCACATCGGTGAGGGAGATCTCGGCGGAATCCAGATTCTGGAAGGTGACGTCAGCGGTTTTCATCACATTTTCGAAAACATCACGCTTCTGATTCATCTCACCGGGATTATCAGCGTTGAAAGCAAATGTTTTCCTGGAGAGATACATCTCCTGCAACTCGCCTTCCTCTTCCCAGGTGCTGTTTTCCACGGCCAGATTCACGTTGGAGCTGTAACTGCCACTGGCATTGGAGAACACTCGACACGCCGCATCCCGCAAGCTGCTTCCCTCCTTTTCAGCCTGCTCAAGAGTGTGTTTGCGAACAAAATTCTGCTCAAGCGGCTCATCAGCTTCGGCTGCCATCTTCACGGCCTGATCAATCAGTGCCATCTGGTTGATGAACAGATCTCGGAAGACTCCAGAGCAATTCACGACCACATCAACGCGGGGGCGTCCCAGCTCCTCAAGAGGGATGAGCTCGAGCTTGTTGACCCGACCAACTGAGTCAGGCATGGGCTTCACGCCCACAAACCAGAGAATCTGGGCCAGAGATTCCCCATAGGTTTTGATGTTGTCTGTCCCCCAGAGGACACAGGCAATGGTTTCGGGCCAGGTTCCCTGCTCTTCGCGTTGACGCTCGATCAACTTGTCCACGACCCCTTTGGCCGCGGCGACAGCAGCCCTGGTGGGAATCGCCTGAGGGTCGAGAGCGTGGATGTTCTTACCGCTGGGGAGAACTCCGGGGTTGCGAATCGGATCGCCGCCAGGCCCGGGGAGGATGTACTCACCATCGAGTGCTTTCAGAAGACTCTCCATCTCCATATCGGCGCAGACCTGCTCGAGGCAGAAACGCAGATAGCCAAACAGCCTGTCGAGTTCCGTTGCATCGATCCCACTGAACCCGTTGTTTTTGCAGGCCTTGAGCCATGGGGAAGGCAGCTTGAAGCCGAAGCGGTTCAGAAGATCGCTGAACCATGACCAGTTGTTGCGGAGGTTGACCCGTCCATCACTGCCGGTCACTGACCGGACCATGGCGGAGATTGCTGCACGCGATGTCTCGGTGATGGTGCGGTTGAGCTCCACATCAGCGAGGACACCATTGTCATTTCCTTTGTAAACGTCTTCAATCGTTCGTCCGATCGATTCAGCCAACAGGCCTGGAAGTGAGCGAAGTTCGTCCTCATCCCGCTCCAGAGCCGCGATGTTCACGAGGGTGGCAACGGCTTCCTCGGCGGTGGGAGGTTTGCCAATGGTGTGGAGTCCGCAGGGAAGCAGACGGCTCTCGATCTCCATCAGCTGCCGGTAAACGGCACCCACCAGGGCGTCCCGCCCTTCGAGTTCGAGGGAAGCGGCATCGTTCTCGGGAAGATCAACATCCTTGTCGAGATTGCACTGACGAGCCGTTTCAACAATGGTGTTGACGATCTGAATGCCTCGGCCACCTTCACGCAGCTGCTGGTAGGAGCCAACAAGCTCCCCAAGTTCCTTGAGACCTTTGTAAAGGCCGGCGTTCTCCGCCGGCGGGGTGAGATAGCTGATCGTTGAGGCGTAGCCACGACGCTTGGCGATGGTGGCTTCCGATGGATTGTTGGCTGCGTAGTAGTAGAGGTTCGGCAGCGATCCAATCAGGGAATCGGGATAACAGGTTTCGCTCATCCCCATCTGCTTGCCGGGCATGAACTCCAGCGAACCGTGAGTGCCGAAGTGGAGCACCGCATCGGCCTTCCAGATTTTTTCCAGATAGGTGTAGTAAGCAGCAAATCCGTGATGAGGGCTGGCGCTGCGCGAATAGAGAAGACGCATGGGGTCACCCTCGTAGCCGAAGGTGGGCTGCACTCCGACGAACACATTGCCGAAGTGTCTGCCGTACACCAGCAGGTTCTGTCCATCACTGTTGAGGTTGCCGGGAGGTTTCCCCCAGTTCTCTTCCAGCCGTTCCGAGTAAGGGGTGAGACGTTCGTATTCCTCCACGCTCATCCGGTGGGCGATCGAAAGCTCCGGTGATCCCTGCATGGCATCGGCGTCGTTGATCACCGCTTCCAGCAGTGCCCGGGGTGTGGCAGGCAAATCCTTCACGACATACCCCTTCGCTTTCATTTCCTCCAGAACGCGATGGATCGAGCCGAACACATCGAGATAGGCCGCGGTGCCGACATTGCCCTTGTCAGGAGGGAAGCTGAATACCGTGATCGCCAGCTTCTTCTCGTCGCGGGGTTTGAGGCGCAGCGACGACCATCGGATGGCGCGTTCAGCGATGGCATCGACACGGTCCTGCAATGTGTGTGCCTTTCCGGTGGCGTCGTCTCTGCCGGAGAGAACAATCGGTTCGATCGCTCCGTCCAGCTCCGGGATCGCGATCTGCAGTGCAACCTGCACGGGATGCAGTCCGAGGTCGCTGTCTTCCCATTCCTGGGTTGTCTGAAAAACCAGTGGCAAAGCCACCATGTAAGGGCGGTTGAGCTTCTTCAGCGACTCGACGGCCTTCGGATGATCCTGACGAGCAGGGCCGCCGACCAGGGCGAAACCCGTGAGCGAAACGATTCCGTCAACCAGAGGTTGCTCGGGATTGAGAGGGTCGTAGAAAAACGCGTTGACGGGCTTGGAAAAGTCGAGACCACCGCAGAAAATCGGAATCACGCGAGCCCCGCGGAACTCCAGCTCCTGGATCGTGGCCACGTAGTGAGCGTCATCTCCTGTGACGATGTGGCTGCGTTGCAGCACAAGACCGATCACTGGGCCTTTGAGAGCTTCCTCGGAAAGGTCCGTTCGACTCGACGTCCAGTTGAGGTACTCCTTGAGGTCCTCGAACATCGACGGTGCCAGTGGATGCCAGATGCCGAGATCGGGGAAGACCTCAGGGTCGGCGACGTCCATGACAGGACGCTCCTCTCCCTCTGACGCCGGGAAGACGTATTTATCCGCCAGCATCAGCAGAAAGTTGCGCAGGTTGTCGGGCGTGCCACCCAGCCAGTACTGGAAACTGAGCATGAAGCTGCGCGCATCCTGCGCCTTTTCAACGGGCAGGTATTTGAGAACCGTGGGAAGGGTGTTCAGGAGCTTGAGCATGGCGTCCTGAAAACCTGCACCACCAGCTTCCTTGCGCTTCTTCATGAACCCTGCAATGGCACTTTTGCTCTGTCCGAGCTGAGCCATCGAGAAGCTGCCGAGCTTGTTCAGGCGCATCACCTCCGGCATGGAGGGGAACACAACCGCGGCTTTGAGGCGGTCACGATGCGGTGTGACTGCATCCACAACCTTCTGAGCCAGATCTTCAATGAAGATCAGCGAGGCGATGAACACATCAGCCTGAGCGACATCCTGCTTGAAGTCGTCGTAATTGGTGTCGTCGCGAAGTTCCTCGATGAGGTAGCCGCTGAGTTCGATACCGAGCTCGCCTCCGCTGGCATTCAGAGCGGTGGCCGCCTGGGTGAGTGCGTTCTGGTACTGGGGCTCAAGCACCACGTACACCGCCTTCATGACGGATTGATGGTTCTGACCCTCCACAGGAGCCACGCGGCGATTGGCGGAGCGGACCTGTGTGAACATCGGCGCACATTGAGCTGTG
>NYZI01000097.1 GCA_002687115.1 Cyanobium sp. ARS6 | reverse complement strand
GACGGCCTTCCGGGAGAATGCGTCGAGCATGGGTGCTTCGGAAAGTTTAGAGGGGGATGCAAATCCGCATCACGAATGACGTTAACCCTGCTTTCTGCCCCGCCACCAAAAGCAGATTGTCAGGACACACAAGTTTGCAAAACCAATTCGGAGGAAAAAATAAAAATCACAAAGTTCTTAAGCTCTTATCCGTGAAATCGTTGCGCCGCAAGCAAAGTGGTGGTTATGACATCTGTTTAAGGACCTGTTCGCAGCTCCATTTGAGTGGTATCCAGCGCGCTTTCAATTGAATCTCCTGGAGCAGCCCGATTTGGTCATTGAGCTCAAGGCTGAGACATGCCCATGCAGCGGCAACTCTAGATTTTGCATATTGAGGCAGGGTCTCCGCGAGGGCCGTTCGCACCAGGTCGCTACGTTCATGCACGCGGTTCAGGCCGATGACTGCAGTGAGCAGATAGTTCGCTCCATAGTCACTCCAGTATTTGGAGTGAATGTGATCGATCGCGTTGAGCTTCTGTTGGTCGGGCATCTTCATCAGAGCGAGTGCGCCTCCGTACTGCTTCGCTTCATCACGGTGCTGAAGATTTTTTTCAATTTCGCTGAGTGAGCTTTCGCATATCCAATCCTTTCTCAATTCCATATCTACTGGATTGTCCTGAAGCAGAGTAGTGATCAGTTCCGTGTACTGAGCTGGAATCTCACCCGTTTTCTCTGGATCCAAGATTTGAAAGGCGCTCTTGGCTCTGAGAGGCATTGACACCGGACAAGACACAAGATGCTTCAGCACGAAACTCTTGCCGGCATCTCCTAAGTCGATCACTGCGGATCGCCGTCGACCAGCAATTGGATCGGTGAGTTGAGGAATAAGCGGATCAAGCCGATCGACACGTCCGTGAACCCTTGCTGCATAAGAACGGGCAGCTCCTGCAACGAGTGGATTGTTGTCTTCCTCCAGCAGGGATATTTCACGCTCACCCTTTTCTATTCCGAGTCGCGTGTGCGCCTGAATGACCGATCGTTTCTGGTTGTCGCTCCCTCCTAACGCGTCGAGAAGTGTCCTGCGCTGCTCCTCATCAAGAGCGGCACCTATCTGAGCAATCGAATCCACAGCATTGATAACTGAGGGCTCATCGTCGAAAGTCAGTGCGCTGAACAGTCCTGGCAAGGCACGGGAGTCTCGCCGTCGTCCCAGAGCTTCCAGAGCCTTTCGACGCGTTATTCGATTGAATAGATTGTCTGGATCGAGATCGATGGCTTCGATCAGGGCTCTGAGTGATGCGTCGCTATTGCATGCAGCAAGTCGAGTGGCTGCTGTGTATTTCTCTACAGGATTCTTGAGTTCTTCGGGATCTGTTTGTAGTAACTCGATTGCTTTTTCTTCAGGGAGTCCGGCAAAGAGAACATCAAATCGCTCAGACATGATTGATGGTGCCGCCCTTATTCGATATTTTGATGATTCTACATTGCTATCCTTCACATGGCTGACCCCATTCCTTGAGATCTTTCTTCTGTTAAAATATTATATGCAAGTTGCTTTTAGTTATGCCTGTCTCTGCAGAAGCTGAGCAAGCGCTTCCACAATTTGTGGACTCGATTAAAAATGATCAGTCAATACAAGATCGATTGAATCTCACTACTGATTTGGAGGGGCTTCGCAAGGTTGTTCAATCAGTTGACGCTACTTTGACTGGTTCCGCAGTTATACCACTCGAGCAAGCAACTCGACCTCCCAAGATTCTCGTGAACTCTGGTGTGATGAGTCAAGAGATCTCCTGGCGCTTGCTTCGTTGCACCGGTGGGCCGCTTGTTTTGCAATTGATCTGTAGCAAGGCCAATTTTGCCATTTGGATTGAGAGCTGCTGATGAATTCTGAAGAGCTCACTCATTTTGTTGACGAGGTGGTTCGTTCTCACGAACTTGCAACTGGTTTAAAGCCTCTTACTTCTCATCAAGAGATAATTTCCTACGGTCAAAATCAGGGTTTTGCTTTCAGCGAAGCACAATGGACAGATTTTTATGAGCGTGACTTTTCCGCTTTGTCAGTTCCAATGCAGCAAAAAGTTCTCAGTGCTGATCGAAAGCATTGGTCTTGGGCTTTTCGTCAACTCACAGCCTGGAGAGCTATGCTCATGGAAGGAGCGGAACTTCATTCTCAATAAATTCCGCACTTTGATTACCCTCAGAGAGCTTTTTTATGGCTGATATCGATCAAGATCAGATTCTTGAGCAATTCATTGCTTTGGCAAAGTCGGATCAAGTTCTTCAGGATGAGATCAAGTCGGCCCTTAACCAGGATCAGGTGATTGCTATTGCGGCAGAGCGGGGTTTTCACATTGATCCGCTAGCTATTTTAAGAAAGTGGAGCAAACATACGGATTTCTCAAAACCTACCTGGATGGGTTGGTTTGGTGAATAATTTCATGTATTGATATCAGCGTAACGTGTTTGCTTCCCACCACGTTTTGCCCAATACGTCACTAGGTCTTCCCCTCCTGGTCTAGGAACACTTGCTAAAGCTCTTAAAATTTTAAAAGATCGGTTAGGGCCCATTGGCCAGTTGCCAACGGCTTTAATTTGACGAACTTGTCCCCCAATCTCTCTCATGCAGTTTTCGAATTTTTCAAGCTGTGTCTGATCAACAGTTTCAAATATAAAGTCAGTACCCTCGCAAACTAGATGTTGCGAACGTATCCAGGCCTTAAGTTGTTTTTCACTGTTTTGCATTAACTATTTTTTTCTGCAATCCATTCAGGTGTTATTAAATTTGAAATATTCTCTATTCTTGCGAATTTTAGTGGTCCGTGTTCTGAGCCCCAAATCACCTCGTCAGTCTCTGGATCGAATCCTCTGTCGCGGCTAATCCAGATGTGTTGATTCACTTCAACTTCGCTGACTAAATAGGTTAGTTTTCCATCTCTTGGTACAAAGCATTCTTTTCCTGGCTCGACATTGCCGATGTAATGGTTTGGTGTTGTTTCTTGGAAATGCATTGAACAGCCGCAGCGTTTTTTGAGGCTGTTGATATTAAGTGAATCGAGTAATTCAGGGCTTCTGCCTGAGCCGGCCAATCGCTCTTTGTTGTCAAAATCAAAATTTTCGATCACGAAAATATTGTTTTTGTAGGTAAGGCGATGAACGCCCTGCCTGTAAGGATTCCATGGTGCATAATCATAATATTGTTCCGAATAGAAGCCTGGTCCTTCAAAGATAGCCCAAGGTAATGGTCGAAAGACTATATTGATTCTTGCAAAATCTTTGGGTCGCTCTTGTGATTGAGCGAAATTGTCGTAAATGCCAGATAATGTTTTGGCAAATCTGATTTTATCGTTGGTATCCATGGTTGGTGAGAGCTTGAAGCCTGGAATCCTTAGGTTGAAATTTTTCTGACTTCTGAAGCAAAAGAAGCTTGAAGAATTCCTGATCCAGCAGATGTTTTTAATACCGAAGATCTGCAGCGAACGTGCTCCGATATAAACCAGATGCGTTCTTCAGCTATCGATTGTTCATAGTGAGTATTAAGAATAAATGTGCCGTCTTCAAGAAACCTGTAGTCTGATTCAGCTGCTGCTGATTCTGCATAACCCACGCTTCTCAGAAGCTTTCCGGACTTTTTGTCCATTGGTATGGGTACGATCAGGCATGACCCACTTGATACCTCACTTGGATCATCAGGCTCCCAATCGCTTTCTGCATTCCATTCCATACAAAATGGAGCGCAATATTGATTGTTAGTTGGCTGAGATGAGGCTTGTATTAGCTCTGAAATTTTTTGATGATCTTCTGTGAATCTTTTGATTGATATTTCGCTCAGAACATCTTCGAACTGTTGAAAGGCAAGTGAGTGTCCGCTTCGCATTGAGCGCCATTCTCCAATGCTTTGAGCAACAAACTGCTCAATATCCATCTTCAATTCCTGCCTTGACTGTCGAGCTCTTTGGAGATTTTAGGTAAATTGGCTTGCATCATGTTGACCATGGAGTCAACCATCATGGACATTGCCATTGGCACTGAGGATACAGACTTATTAAAAGCTTCTGTTTGATTCGGATCAGACCTTGTAGTGTCTCTGAGAATTGGCATATCAGGATGTGTAATCGAGAAAACGTGGTCTTTAGAATTGGATGATGGATTGACGCTAGGTGGCGCCAATCCAATTATCTCCGACTCAAAGAAGAATCAGAGTTCAACTCCTTGAAGAGTTAAGCCTTCGAAATAGAAACGATCCGGCCACCTTGGGCTTGGATGCTCCGAAGAGTTGCAGACATTGAGGTTTGGCTGACAACTGACTTCTGCATGACGCGGCGATTGGCGCTGATCTGACGACGTGTTGTCCAAAAGATAGATATGCCATTGGCATTGCCAACGCTTTTGCGGTCAACGATGGTTGGTGCATTGCCTGTTGACAGACTGCTGAGCAGTTTGGAGCAATTGTTGGCTGCGTCGTAACCTGCAAATCCTGCGTCCACTGCAAGTCCACGCGTGTAATTAATCGTTCTTCCGCCATTGATTGACTGGCTTGAGCGATCATGGGGAACTCTATCGATTCCAAATGCAGCCAGATATTCCTCGCTGTAGGTGTAACTTGCAATTTCTGCGTCGTACCCCTCAGTGTTCATGAGGGTGACATGCTCCATCAGCTCTTTCTGATCATGAGGAGGTCTACCCAGTAAGTGCTTGAAATTAAGTTCGACAAATTGATAGGGGCTCTTGTTTTCTAGAAATAGCCTCTTGTAAGTGTCAGATTGTGCAAGTGCAGTAACGAATCCCTGAACGGTAAGATCACTATTCATGAACAAGGCTTCAAGGGACTTGTTGATGTCAAGCTCCATGAGGTGACGGTTGCCGAAAACCTGTTTATAAATGCTCTGAATTACTTCGGCAGCATGACCCAGATCAGCATTTGCCTGAGTTGCCAGTGTAGTGGTTTCCGTCATGATGCAGGTGATTAGGTGAAAGCTTTTTTAGGCCTTTTAATAATTAAAAGGCCTATTTAACGAGCGTTGGGGGAAATTGCTTACATCACTTCGGTGATGGATACAATTTTTCCACCCCTTGCGTGGATGTACTTCATCTGGCTAGACATGTCTTTTCCTGATACCAGATAGGTGTTGCCTGCTGTGCGTTGTCTTGTGCGTGCGGCTTGAGCAGCAACCACAATCCGGAAGCGCTTCTTGGTTGGGTCGGGAGCACCAGATTGTGTGCCAGTTCTGTTGATTCTGCTTGTGGTGGAGCTCCATCCACTTGGCACCATTCCCGTTGCCACTGACGTGACCAATGAAGAACTGGTCAGAACCGTGTCACTTGCAGCGAAACCTTCGGCCAGCTTGAGATGACGGTTGAAGGCCACCTGTGAGCGTCCGTCTTCGGAGAGAATTCGTGCGAACGGTACTGTGTCTTCCCCGTAAGTGCTTTGGTATTCCTCGCAGTCGACGTAACTGCAAATTTCTGCGTCGTAACCTCCTTCCGCGAGAATTCGTGTGTGCTCACTGATTTCTGCCTGTGATTTTGGTGCACGTCCGAGGAAATGCTTGAAGTTCAGTTCAATGAAACGATAAGGAGCATTCGTTTCGAAGAACCGCTTTTTGTATTCTGCTGAGAGGCCAATGGCTCGTACAAATTCACGAGTACTCAAATAGCCATCGATGAATTTGCTTTCTGCAGACACGGATCTTTCGAATTCCATGAGATGAGGGTTGCCCATCACCTGTTTGTATGAAGCCCGGATCAGTGCATTCAGTTGATCTGCGCTATCTCCAGGGCAGCGTTGGAATGTTTCCTGTTCCCTTTGTCCAAGACCAAAGAATACGTAGGAGTCACCGCGCATTGGAGCACTGTCTCCGCCGCTTGTGATTCCAGGAGCTTTGCTTGGGATCTGACCACGCGAAAATGCTGTGGATGGGCGAACGCCCAAGGCTTCGGAAGGACGACCGATGCGTGGGGCCATCCCCGACGCCATGCTACTTGTCAGTGCACTGCTGCCTCCTCGAGCACTGTCACTTCCAGCAAAGCTCTTTTGCAGTGCTGCCAGCATTGGGAATGCTGAGGTGGCCAGATCTGCGGGTGAACTCCAAGCACGGGCGTAGGGAACAATATCGCTACCGAAAACTTCGAGATATTCGGCTGAGTCGATGATGCTGTCGATCAGTGCATCGTGGCCACTGCCAGCCTGCAAGCTGATTTTCTGTGATATTTCAGCCTGGGAATGTGGTGCTCGGCCAAGGAGGTGTTTGAAGTTCAGTTCAATCCCGCGCTGCGGGGCAACAGCTGAGAAGAAGCGGGATTTGTAGAAGCTTGACTTGGCAAGCCCTCGAATGAAGTTCCTGACATCGAGATCACCGTTGCGAAGCTGAGCTTCCAGTTCATTGCAACGCTCATAATCCATGACGTGTGCATTGCCGAAAACCTGTCGGTAACTGGCCGCAATCACTTCATCCAGCGACGCTTGATCGTCGGGGCTATAGCACTCCGCAGTCACGCGGTGTGGACAATCCTCATGGCTGCGGGGCCCCACCCCGATCGCCATTTGATCGCATGACTGCTTAAGGAATTCGCCGATGGTGAGCGCAGGCTTTTGATTGTTCTGGCCTTTTCTCTGGAAATTGACAGGGTTATTCCATTTGGTTTCCGCGCCGAATCCGTTCGAAGTTTGGTTGGTTGCCATGGTTCAGATCGATGAATGGGTGTTTGGTTGGGGTCGATTGTCTGTTCTGATTCGATCAGGTCACCGGAGTGATGCTTGCGATCTTTCCGCCTTCTCGATGAATCCTTTTGAACTGTTCGGAAAGCTTGTCGAACGGAACGTAGAAGACACGATTACTGCGGGTGTATCGAGAGATGCGCCGAAGATTGTTGGCGCTGTAACCAGTGACCTCCACCCGATAGGTCACCCCTTCCTCGCCTGCACCAGCGCCAAGTCGTGTCGGTGCATCCTGCAAATTGGTCGAAGGGCGGAAACTCCATCCTGTCGCCTGTGTCGATGAGGGAGGAACCACCGGAAGTGGCAGGTTTTGGTAAGCCGCACCGCCAAGCTTGCTGCGGTTGCCTGCCAGATCACCCTTCAGGCTGCTGCTGCTGTTTCCACGTAACAACTGAAAGCTCCAGGTGAATTCCTGAAGAGTCGTGCAACATTCGGTTTTCCAGCCACGTTGGTAAGGGACGATCCACTCACCGAAAGCATTTTGGTAGTCGTCTGAATCCAGAAAACTGTCGATATCTGCTTCATATCCCATGCTGTCGAGGCGCTCAGCATGGGTGCGCATTTCCTGGAAGTCTTCAGGAGCCCTTCCGAGAAAGTGGCGGAAAGCGAGTTCGATGTAGCGGTAACGGGCGCAGGTATCGAAGAAGCGAGTGCGATAGAGCTCGCTCTTGGCGATGCGTCGCACCAGCTCTCGCACGCTGATCTCCCCGAGCTTGAACTGGGATTCAGCAATGATTTGGCGCTCGCTTTCCATGACGTAGGCGTTGCCAAGCACCTGCTGGTACACCTTGCGGATGACCTGTTCCTTCTTGGCATCGTCGTCGCCAGGGAGCAGTTCGAGGGGTGCTTCACTCTCGTCCGAGAAGCGCTCGACCCCCAAAAGCGAGGCAGGACCGAAGGGCATGAAGGTTCTCGCGATATTCGCAGGCCCCATCGTCAGTCAGAACCGCCGTGCGCGAGCGCCTTCTTTATAAAGCTCAATCAAGTGTGTCTAAACATTGCGTGACGTGACAATTCAGTGCTCCTGGAAGGGGTTTTGAGCAGGCATCAGTTTTGGTTTGCTGAATCATTTTTCACTTTCAGCGATTCCAGGCTTGTCCTCGTCGAGCTGCGTGTTAACGGGTTCCATTGATCCAGTTCAAGCGCTTCACGGTTCAGCAATGTCTCCAGTTGCTGATCAAGGCCCCGGCAAAGACTGAAGTCAGCCCCCCGAATCGACTCGACGCAGTCAAGGGCTGCAGCTTCGAGGTCTGCACCTCTGAAATCGGCCATATCCAGCTGGCTTGTTCCAAAGCGTGTGCCTCTGCACATCGCACCTCGCAAGTTCGCGTGTCGAAGATCTGCTCCGGCCATGGCTGTGCCATCGAGAATTGCCCCGCTGAGATCGCTGCCGCTGAGATAGGCACCCATTAACACCGCTTTGCGCAGGTCAACTCCTCTTAAATCTGCGTTGTTCAGAAAGGCACCATTCAGCTTTGCTCCTGGACCAACGGCTCCGCTGTTTTGATAATCGAAATTCTCGGGAAACTTGGTGTTCGAGTCGTATACCGCCAGGCGTAGATCTGCACCTTCCAGTTTGCATTGGCTTAAATCACTGCCACGCAGGT
>NYZI01000096.1 GCA_002687115.1 Cyanobium sp. ARS6 | reverse complement strand
TGTTGTTATCCGACGTCGGCTGTTTCAGCTCTTGCGCACGTTTCCGATTTCCGTCCAGGCGCTGTGGGATTGGCAGGTCAGTTTGTGGGCGATTCTGGTCGAAACGCTGATCAGCAGTGGTCCACAGGTCTGCGGATCGACCAGCAGCTCGAGCAGGGCGTGATGCTCTTTGCTGCCTGGGTCGATGTCATTCAGTTGAAGTTGCAATGAGCCCGCATCCAACAAGCTCCAGGCCCGTCGGTTGGATGGGGCCAGGCTGCTCACATAGCCCTTTTGCAGCAGGGAGAGAGCACCTGGCAGCGCAGGGATCTGGGGGCCATCGAGCACCAACTTCAGGCCAGGATCGCGCAGCATTTCGCCAAGGTGGCCCAGCAGCCCAAAGCCTGTGATGTCCGTTGCTGCATGGATGGCATCTGGATGTTCGCGTTGCAGATCCAGAAGTTCCTCCAGCACACAATGCTGGCTTGTGCCCATCTGTTTGAGAGCAGTGTCCAATGCAGAGACCGGGGCAGTACCGGTCATGGCCGCGGCAAACAGCACTCCTGTTCCCAGTGGTCGACTGAGCAGTAGCCGGTCTCCTTCCTGAAGTCCCGTTTTGGGCCAGAAGGCTGAATCAGGCTGTCCGCTGACGCTGAGCGTCACCTGCACAGCCCGGCTGAGCGGCGGCTGGGCGAGACCATCTCGGGCTTCCAGGGTGTGTCCACCGATCAGCTCGGCGCCCTGCTCATTCAGGGCGGAACGGATCCCAGCCAGTGTCTGCGCCAGCAGGGTCTGCTGGGTTGAGTCATTGGCCTCGGGCAAGGTGACAACGGCCTGGGCAGACAGAACACGGGCGCCGCAGGCCCAGAGGTCGGAGCAGGCATGCAGGGCAGTCAGTCGACCGTTCAGCCAGGGGTCACTGACAAGGGCTGGAAAACCATCCACGCTTTGCAGCACTGGAGCGAAGGCCCTGGTGGTTTTCAAAGGCAGGACGGCGGCATCCTCTGGGTCTGTTCCCAGCGCTGCGATGCCTGCCTGAGAGAGGGCACTTTCAAGTGTTCCGGCTGGCAATTTGGCGGCACAGCCCCGGCAGGCCATGGTTTCGTTTGGATCCATGGCCTGCTGGGGCTCGAACCTGGCCATGAAGCGCAAATCGATGGCTTGCTTCCAGCGCCAGATCAGCGGATGAGGGCCAACCAGGCGTGAGCCCCGCAGAGCCCAGGCTGTTGGTAGACCGTTGTGGAATCCTCCCAGCAGCTGCAGGGCCTGGCGTTGCGGGCGCCAGCTCTGCAGGGGTTGACCTGCGCAGGCGGCCTCCAGGTTGCGGGCCAGTGGTTTCGCTGCTCGCACAGCCCAGACACCGGAGGGTGCACGCGGATGTGCATCGATCACCGCGCAGTCGCCGGCCGCAAAGATTCCAGGGTTCTGGATGACCTGAAGGCTTGTTTCCGTGCGGATGCGGCCACTGTTTGAGCAGCAGGGCAGGTCACTCTCTGTAAGCCAGTGCGGAGCTCGACTACCGGTGCAGAGAAGTCCAGGAGTCGCTTGGAGCTCCTTGGAGCCACTCGGTGCGCCCGCTTCAACGATCTGGATGTCCGCCTTGCGCAGGACATGTCGCAACCCCTGTTTCAGGTGTTCGGGGCGGATCCGCAGCACAAGAGGCCGAGTGGGCCAGCGCTGCCTGAGGGCCAGGGCCGTTTCCACCGCGGCCAGACCGCTGCCGACGATCTGAAACGCTGAGGTGGCAAAGTCTCGGTCAACCATCAGCTGGTCCTGGCGGCTCAGAAAGGCGAGTGCCGGCTCCAGCGGTTTGATGGGCACCAGTTCGGAATTCGCCGCGGGGCTGCTTGAGGTTTCTGCACCCAGGTTGAGGCTGAGGTGCTCGTAGGTCAGTGCTGGCCGCTCAGCAAGTTGCAGCTCACGGTTCTGCAGGTCCAGGCCGGTGATGTCGGCCACCACGAGTGCCACGCAGGCTTGGTCGGCCAGTTTGCGCAGGTCAACGGCCACCTGGTCCCGTTGATAGATCCCCGCGATCAGGCCCGGCACCATGCCTGAGTAGAGGGCTGTGCTTGTGCGGTTCACCAGGGTGATCAGCTCGCTGGGGCGGTGGTCCGGCTGCATGGCCCAGCGGCGCAGGGTCAGCGCATGGCTGTGTCCACCACCGGCCAGCACAAGACCGCTCATCAGGGGGCGCCGTAGCCGGATGGATTGGCCGACTGCCAGGCCCAGCCGTCTCGGCAGATGTCGTCGAGGGAGCGTTGGGTTCGCCAGCCGAGCCGTTCAAGTGCCAGGGCGGGATCGGCAACGGTGGCAGCGGCATCCCCCTCGCGGCGAGCCACGATCTCGTAGGGCACCTCGCGGCCGCTGGCTCGTTCAAAGGCCCTGATCACCTCCAGCACCGAGGCTCCCTGGCCGCTGCCCAGATTGAGGGTGAGCAGCTGAGCCGGTTCAGCAAGCAGGCAGTCGAGAGCAGCACGATGGCCGTCCGCCAGATCCATCACATGGATGTAATCGCGGACACCGGTGCCGTCGCTGGTGGGCCAGTCGCCGCCGAAAACCTGCATTAATTCACGCCGCCCGATGGCCACCTGACACACAAAAGGGAACAGGTTGTTGGGGATGCCCATCGGGTCTTCCCCGATTGCGCCGCTGGGGTGAGCGCCCACAGGATTGAAGTAACGCAGACAAGCAATGCTCCATTGATTGGGAGAGCTGGCGGCAAGGTCTTGCAGCATCCTTTCAACCGCCGCTTTGGAGTGGCCGTAGGGGTTGATCGGCTGAACAGCTGCTGATTCGGGGATGGGCACGCTGTTCGGGTAGCCATACAGCGTGGCACTGCTGCTGAACACCAGGGTGCGGCAGTCGTGGTCGTTCATGGCCGCCAGCAGACATCGGCTGCCAGTCAGATTCACGTCCCAGTAGCGGAGAGGTTCGCGCACTGATTCGCCAACGGCCTTCAGCCCGGCGAAGTGAATCACGGCCTGGAGTGGTTGGCCGATCATTTTGGCTTGACTGAAGATCTGGTCGAGGCAGGCCCTGTCACGGATGTCGCCCCTGATCAGTTGCAGTCGCCCTTCGCGGTCATCTGCAGAGGATGACAACCCAGCCAGTGTGGCCACCCTCTCAAGAGCAACCGGTGAACTGTTGCTCAGGTTGTCCAGCACAATCAGGTTGTGCCCCTCCTGCAGCAACACCAAACAGGTGTGACTGCCTATGAAGCCCGCGCCTCCGGTGATCAGGATCTGAGTCATTTCCAGAACCTATGTCAGAACCTCGAGTCTGACTGTCTTTGCAAGGGCAGAATGAATGGCCCTGGTGAGGATGGTGTGAGTCAGCTGCAGAGCCTGCGCGGCATGGTGGATCTGCTGCCTGTTCAGACACGTCGCTGGCAAGCGGTGGAGGCCGTGGCCAGGACTCATTTCCGTTGCGCTGGGATCGAGGAGATCCGTACACCTCTGTTGGAGGTCACGGATCTGTTTGCCCGCGGCATCGGTGAAGGCACTGATGTGGTGGGTAAGGAGATGTACAGCTTCCGGGATCGCGGAGATCGCTCTTGCACGTTGCGTCCAGAGGGGACAGCTTCAGTCGTGCGCTCAGTGGTGCAGCACGGATTGCTGAGCCAGGGCTCCCAGAAACTCTGGTACTGCGGACCGATGTTCCGGTATGAGCGGCCGCAGGCTGGCCGTCAGCGGCAGTTCCATCAGATTGGCGTTGAGTGGCTGGGAGTTGGCTCAGCTCGGAGTGACGCTGAAGTGATCGCCCTTGCCTGGGATTTGCTCCGTGATCTGGGAGTCTCTGGTCTTGAACTTCAGATCAACAGCCTTGGCACCATTGACGATCGTCAGCGTTATCGCGCCGAGCTTGTGGCCTGGCTCCAGGCCCGCGCTGATCGGTTGGATCCTGATTCTCAGCAGCGATTGACCACCAATCCTCTGCGCATTCTCGACAGCAAGAACCCTGCCACGCAGCAGCTGCTCGCGGAGGCTCCCACATTGCTGGACGCTCTCAGTGAAGAGAGCTCTCAACGATTCCAGGCAGTGCAGGCCTATCTGGCTCAAATGGAGATTCCGTTTCGGCTGAATACCCGTTTGGTGAGAGGGCTCGATTACTACGGCCACACCGCTTTTGAGATCACCAGTGATCAGCTCGGAGCTCAGGCCACGGTTTGTGGTGGTGGTCGCTACGACGGTTTGGTGCAACAGCTGGGTGGCCCTGCCACACCAGCGGTGGGTTGGGCACTGGGGATGGAACGGCTGTTGCTGGTGCTTGAAGCCGCGGCAGCAGCTGATCCAGAGGGGGCAGCTGCACGTCTTGCGGCTACCCGTGCTCCTGATGTTTATCTGGTGAACCGCGGCGAACAGGCCGAGGCTGTTGCTCTGGTGTTGGCACGGCAGTTGCGGGCTGCTGGTGTGTGCATTGAGCTTGACGGCTCAGGTTCTGCGTTTGGCAAGCAGTTCAAGCGTGCGGATCGCTGTGGTGCCAGATGGGCTGCGGTGATTGGCGATGAGGAGGCTGCTGAGGCCAGGTTTCTGTTGAAACCTCTTCATAACAAGGGTGAGGAGCGTTGTTTGGCGATGGCGGACTGGCAAATGGTGATCGACATCCTTGCGTGCGACGAAAGTGACATCACCACTGCCACACAATTTGATCAACAATGATCTTTGATTTGCGCATTGCATGCTTGTAATGCGCAAATCACTTTTGTTTTTTTGCTGCGTGTCTGTGTGATTAATTGGTGATTGATTCCTTGTCTGCAATGAGCAAAGTATGGGCTCATTGACCGCGCATATATTTTGCCCTGCTCAGGAAATTGATTCTCATGATGGGATTGATTGCGGCCCTGGGCCACCAGCACAGGCTTTTCTGCGCAGGTAGTCGATAGCGAACACAGAAGCATTTCCATTGCTGATGTTTTGCCTGCCAGCGTTGAAGGGCAAGGCCTGCATTGCCTCTCCAATTTGGGTGTTTGCCGCTGCTGTTGTGGCGATGGCGCCGATGTGCCAACAAAGGCCGAGAGCAGCTGAGGATCT
This sequence comes from Cyanobium sp. ARS6, assembly GCA_002687115.1. GTDB lineage: Bacteria > Cyanobacteriota > Cyanobacteriia > PCC-6307 > Cyanobiaceae > Synechococcus_C. The sequence continues at coordinate 13,515 of NYZI01000096.1, read as the reverse complement.
TCCCTTTGTGCCGGGCGACCAGCGCAAGCCAATGGTCATGGAACACTGCATCACCTGGTATCGGCAGAGCCTGTTGCAGCAAAGCTCGATTCAGGATGATTGTGCAGCCGGTGACCGAGTTGTGTTGAGCAAGCTCAATCAACCCTGGTAGTTCGCCACCGTAGTGATGCCATTCCCACAGCGTGCGATTGAGTGGCCTGCCCTCGGAGTTGATCAGTTCAGCATCGGAATGGAGCAGCAAGGGTTGCTGTGATCCAAAGGGATGGCTTGCCTCCACCTGCTTGAGAATGTTCAGGCCCGTGGCCAGCCGTTCCGGGTGCCAGACATCATCCTGATCACAAAGGGCGATGTATGGGGCAGAGCTCTGCTGCAGCAGCCTGTTGAATGCTGCGGTGGGTCCAAGTCGTTCACTGGCAGGCGGCAAGCGCTTGATCCAGGCGGGGTGACGCTGCTGCCACTGCTCAAGAATGTTGCTGGTGGAGTCTGTGGAGCCGTCATCAAAAACGATGAGCTGATCTGGGCGAAGTTCCTGTCGCCACAGGCTTTGCAGCTGCTCTTCCAGGAAAAGATCTCCATTGAAGGTGGCGAGAACCACCTCCAGATTCACCACCATTGCAGTCCCCACTTGCGGAAATACAGCCAGGCGCTGTGAAGGTTCACCAGGGTGAGCCAGATGTTGCTGTAGCTCCCGCGCCCCCAGTGATGGGTCACTGTGCAGATCGGCAGATTCACTGTTGGACCATGGGCGGCCAGTCGGCGAGTGATGTCGGCGTCTTCGAAGTAGAGAAAAAAGCGTGGATCAAAACCTCCGACGGCTTGCACGGCCCAACCGCGCATCCACAGGCAACAACCGCTCAGATAGCTCGAGGCGAACACCTGGGAGTAAGGCTTGTCGCGCATCGTGTACCAGTTGTCGTAACGGCGCAGACGTCTGGGCTTGAGTCGGCGGGGGATGCAGCGACGGCTGACGAGGGCCAACAGGGTGGGATTGCGTTTGCAGAGAAACTGACGCTGACCATTGGGGAAACGCAGCTCTGGTGTGGCTGCTGTGATGTCATGATGCTCTTCCAGCCAAGTGGCGAACCTCTCAAAGCTTTCGGGATCCCAGGACAGGTCGGTGTTGAGCACCGCAACCAGAGGTGGCTCATTGCGTTGATCACACCATTGCTGCCAGAGCTGATTGAAGCTGCGCCCGTACCCAGGATTGGATCGCTGCATGATGCTCATGGCTGCTGCGGGCAGCAGATCTTCAGCGGCCTCGCCAGGGCAATGGTTGTTAATCACAACCGCGTAGGCAAAATCGCCGGGCAGTTGGTCAAGGCACGTCTTCAGCCGCTCGACATGTTGTTTTGGCGGGTGGTGGGCAATCACCACCAGTAGCGCCCGCAGATTGTTCAAGCCCCAGGACACGTCAGCGCATGCTGCGGACTGCATCGGTTGTTCTTGAAAGGCGACTGAAAAACAGTTGCAGAGGCGTCAGTTTTTGCAGTTTGATCTGAGCGTCCAAGGCCATGCCTGGCTGCAATTCGAAACTTTGGCCGTTTTTCTTCAATGACTGTCCGCTGAGGTCCAAATTGACTTGAAAGTGCGGATAGTCGTAGGGAGGCTCAGGAGGCAGTGAGTCCTGACTCACAAGGCTGACCTTGGCCGGCATGGTGCCGTAAACGCTTTTGTCGTAGCTGGTGAAAGCAATTTCAGCGGTTTGTCCCGATCGGATGAAGCCGATGTCTGAATCTCTGGCGAAGGTCTGAGCCTGCAGTTCATCATTGGGCACCAGCTTGAGCAGAGGTTCGTTGCCGTTGGCTACCTGGCCTGTCTGGGCCTTCAGGTCGATCACGGTGCCGGATACCGGTGCTCGCAGGGTGACCAAGTCAAGCTTGGAGCGGGCATCTACCAGATCGGCTCGCAGTTGCGACTGGGTTCGCTGCGATTCGAAATTGAGAACCTGTTCTTCTTCTCTGGCAACCGCCAGCTCGCGACGGGTTGCCTCCAGCTGGCGCTCTTTCCCGATCACCTGGAGCTGGGAGCTGCCTCCTTCTGCCGCCAAGCGCCGCAGTGGAGCCAACAACTGTTCGTCAAGATCGAGTTGGCGCTCCAGCCCACGGATGCGTTCGCGTATCCGGGCCATCGCTGATCGCTGGCGGCTGACCTCCGCCTCCAGTTGTCTCTGCAGTTCCGCCACTTCACTGCGTTGCACGCGCGGGTCAAGCACCACCAGGGCCTGGCCTGCCTCCACCCGCTGGCCGCTTTGAACGAGCACCTCGCGCACGACCCCCCGCTCTGGGGTGGTGAGATCCTGTGTGCTTCTGAGCGTGACCAACCTCCCAGGCACGGTGACCACCTGGTCGACCTTCACCAATGCCGCAAAACTGATCAGGCCAAGCACCAGCACCGACAGGCTGCCAGCCAACACCGCAGGAAGCACTGGTGATGGGCGTGTTTCCAGACGCAAGGCTTCGCGTGCTTCCGCATCAGGCCTTGTCTGCTGGCGACGGGCCAGGGCAGAGCTGGTGTTGGACTTTGAGCGAGCCATGGGTGCAGGGTTGAGGCGGAAAGATCGGAGAGGATCAGGCGGCGTGAGCCTGCTGTTGGTTGGCCAGGCTGGCAAATGAGCCTTGCATCGCCATCAACTCGCCCCAGGAGCCATCCTCCAGCAGAACACCGCTGTCGAGCATCAAAATGCGATCTGCGTTGCGCAGACAGGCCAGCCTGTGGGTCACGATGACCATGGTGAGATTGGCAAAGCGTTGTTGCAGCCGTTCGATCACCAGGCTTTCAGTTGTTGGATCCAGAGCCGAGGTCGCCTCATCAAGGATCACCAGCCGAGGGTTCTGCAACACCATGCGTGCGATGGCGATGCGTTGTTTCTGGCCTCCGGAGAGTCCGCCGCCTCGTTCACCAACCCGGGTGTTGTAGCCGTCTGGCAGTTTCATGATGAAGTCATGGGCGCAAGCCACCCGGGCTGCATCAATCACTGCTTCATAGGGAGCATCCGACATGTTCAGGCGCAGGTTTTCGAGGACCGTGCCGTCGAAGAGGATGGATTCCTGCGGCACGAAACCCACCTGCCGGCGCAGGCTGCCGATCTGCACCTTGCTGATGTCGGTTCCGTCGATGTAAATCCTGCCTTCTTCCACCTGGTACAGACCATCAAGCAGCTGGACGAGAGTGCTTTTGCCACTGCCACTCGTACCCACCAGTCCAATCACCTGGCCTGGATCGAGTGACACGGAGAACTGGTCGAGCTGGCGTTTGCTGGTGAGTCCATAGGAAAAGGAGACATTTTCCAGATCAATGCGACCGGCGATTGCAGGCAGTGGAAGCATGTAGCTGGAAGCCAGCGAATCCTCCGGCTTCTGACCCAGTACGTCGGCCAGAGAATCCATGGAGGCACGGGCATCCTGGTATTGGTCCGAGACAGCTCCAACCTGAATCATCGAGTTGGCCAGCTGGCCTCCAAGGATCATGAAGACGAAGATCGAGCCCACAGTGGTTTCACCTTGAATGGCCAGCACAGCGCCGGTCATCATCAGCGCCAGGCGGATGAGCTGAGGAATGGCGCTGCGGAATTCCCGCGCCAGCACCTGCAATCGCTCAAGCTGAAAATCCTCGCTGGAGAAGCGGCGATAGCGCTGAAGCCATTGCCAGCGAGCCTGGGTCGCGAAGTTCTGAGTTTTCACAGTGCGGATGGCGCTGAGGCACTCCACAAGGAACCCCTGCGCCAACGACCAGGCTTTGTTCCTGCGTGTGATGCCTCGCTTGATCGGTTTGCGGCTGATCCAGGTGGACAGGGCCATCAGCGGGACCTGCGCCAGCACCACCAGAGCCAGGAGTGGCTGGATCGCCAACATCACCAGCCCGATAAGAGGGATGAACACCAGGTCGAGGGCGGTGTTGATCACAGTGCCCGTAAGGAAGCTGCGCACCCGACGCAGATCATTGAAGCGGCTGGACAGATCGCCGACGGTGCGGCGATCGAAAAATTTCATCGGCAGACGGAAGAGGTGTCCCACCACCTGGCTGCCAAGGCTGGTGTCGATGCGATCGGAGAGATCCACGATCAGGTTGTTCTGCAGCAGCGCCAGCACTGCCTTCACGACAACGATCAGGCCCATCACAAGGCCAATGGGCCAGAGCAGGCCAAGGTCGCGGGTGGTAATCACCACATCCACAATCTGAAGGATCGCCAACACAAACCCGATCTCCAGCAGTTTGTTGGTGAATCCAGCCAGAAACACCAGACCCATCTGGGAGCGGTAGGGGTGGATCATGCTCCAGAACCAGGAGAGGTCGAAACGGCTTGCCTGGGCGTCTGTCTCAGCAGATTCCGCCGGCCTGACCAGCATCAGCTGGAAACCATCAGGGCCGAGCTCCTGAAGTTCTGCAGTGCTCAGTGGAACCAGTCCGCGGCCTGGGTCAGCCACCACCAAACCGCGAGGACCGGCTTCTTCAATCAACAGGAAACGATCCTGTAGCTTGACCAGCGCAGGGGGCTGCAGCCTATGCAGTTGTTTGGCTGGAGCGTTGAGCGGTCGCACTTCCAGGCCGAGGCTTTCCAGGATCTGACCCAGATGCAGCAGGGTGATGCCTCCCAGTCGCTGCTCGCAGTCGATCAACACCTGTTCCACCGTGTCCCGGGGAAAGGGAAAGCGATAGCGATTCGCCAGCCTTTGCAGACAGATGATTGCGGTGCCCTGAGGCCCCTCGCCGCGCTCTCGCATCGGGGCTAATCGCCTTCTCCCGCTGCTGAGTCCCAGCTCCTCAGGCTCGATGGGGTCCGGCAGATCGTCGGCGTCGCTGGCCTGACGCCAGAGATCTTCGGAAGCACGCCCAGAGACTTCACCTCTGGATTGCGGACGAGTACGGCGAGCAGAAAGCGCTTCCTCAAGGGCGGAGCGCTGGATGCCGAGCAGACGCCCACCAAGGGGCAATGCGCTGCTGGCCGAATCTGATCTCCAGTGTTGGATCTCGCTACCGATGGGCGCATCACTGGGAAGCGGTGCGCTCGGCAGCCACAGATATTCAGGGTCGAGATCAGCTGTGTCGCCAAGCTGCTCGCCTGTTAACAGTTGGAGGGCGCCCGGGCGCCAGAGTTCTGCTAGCAGGCCCGGTAAATCCTCGTGGCGCTGGGGCTGGCGGGCAAGCCATGCCAGCAGCAGTTCGGCGAGTTCGCTGCGGTTGGGTTCAAGACAGCCCTGTTGAAGCGATGTTTCCTGGCGGAGCAGCTCCAAAAATGGCTTGGCGGGCAGCGCTGCCACCAGGGTGGGCTCCATGGCGATTGCCGCTTCACAGGGGCGGTTGCGCACCAACCCACACCAGCCCACCGCATCACCGCTGCCAAGCCGGGCCAGGGTGAAAGGCCCAGTGGCGTGATCATCAGCAATCAGACGTACGGCTCCTTCGGCAATGAACATCACCTGATGGGGCAGCCGATCGGCTTGCAACAGCGGCTGACCGGTTCGATAGCGCAGCCACTGCAACTTGGATCGCTGAGAGGCAAGAATTCCTTGAAGGGGGACGGGCAGCGTCGAAGCGTCTTGACTCATGGAAGGGTGAGGGTGCAGACCGATTCGGGCAGGGGATCGGATGCAAGCAGGGTGTTGATCGTGTTGGCCAGCCAGTCGCGATGCAGGCGCAGGGTCAGCTCGCGGCGGGTCGGGTCATCCCATCTGGCCGGCAGGCGGCTGTCCAGTCGCAGCACAATGCTGCGTCCGTTGGGAATGCGCAAGGGGGGTTGGATCACTCCCGGCTGGGCGCGAAGCACCATGCGATCCAGAGGTGCTTGCAGGTCTTCGAGGCAAAGGGGCCCGAGATGCCCGCCGCTGTCGCGGCTGTTGCCCAGCGACTGAGGTGCCAACTCCCCAAAGCTGGCGTCGCCATCCTGAAGCTTGAAATACCATTCCTGGGCCAGATGGGTGTCATCGCTCTGAAGCACGGACAGGCAAACGCGATCGAGGGCCGACCCCAGCTCCAGGAAGCGTTGCCGCGCCGCAACCTCAAATGTTGTTGCTTGCCATTGCTCGAGGCTTTGATCACCACTGACACAGGCTTCGATGCTGCGTCCGAGCCAGACGGTGAACAGATTCACCCGCTCGAGTGCTTCGCGCAGCTCGGCATTGGGCCAGATCAGGTCACACTGGCGAGATGGATCGTTGGAAGGGGTGAGGGTCATGCCAGAGCGCCCGACTGTGCAGCATCGGCTCAATGCCCTGTGGGCATCGCTCCAACAATCTGTTGATGATTGTGCATGGGAACAGGCCGAGGGTCTACTGCGACGCTTTCTTCAGCTCGCCCCTGCTTCACCCCTCGAGGTTTGGGACACCCTTGGCTATGTGCTGTTGATGCAGGGCGACTATCGAGGTTGCCAGTTGGTGTTGGAGCCGCGGCGATTTGATCCCACCAGGAGTTTCTGGCTCGAGCACAAGCTCGGTGATGCCCATCGTGGGCTCAATCAGCTGCAGGCTGCTGTCGAGTGCTATCGGCGCAGCCTCCGAGATGGTTCTGACAGCCCGATCACTTGCCGCAACTTGTTGCAGGCCTTGGATGCTCAGGAGCCGGGATCGGCGATCCAGGAGTTGAAGCGTTGGCAACAGAAAGGTGCTCCGTCCTCAGCTGCCTGGGATGGGGCACGGCAGGCGGCTGTGCTTGTGCCCGGCCTGACTTTTGCTCAGCAGCTTTTTGACGTGGGTGAAGCGGATGCTGTTTGCCGTCAGCGACTGTTGGAGGACGCTTGCTACGCCTTTGACCAGTCACGCGTTCAGTCTCTGCTGGCCGCGGCACAACTCAGTCCTGAAGGTTTCAGTGCTTGGGAGCGTGCGTTGCAGCAGCGCCTAGAGACGCTGGGTCTGGCGGCAGCCACCAGCGACCCAGCCTTTGACGCACCACAGCGCTGAGGCGTTCGCTGCTGAGTCGTTCCTGAGCGATGGCCTGACCGCGCAAGCCCAGTTGTGAGGCGTAGTGCGGATTCAGGGCGAGCTGGCGCATGGCTTTCGCCGCACTGTTGATGTCGGGTTCAGCCCAGGTCGCGCCTGCCATGTAGTCGCCGCGGCTGCGCTCAATCGTCTTCGGAGACCAGGGAATCAGTTCAGCGCTGCCGGGGGGCATGAAGTCGAGATTGCCGGAATAGCCGGTGGCGATCACGGGGATCCCCATGCCCATGGCATCCGCGAGGGTGAGCCCGAAGCCTTCAGAGCGGTGCAGGCTCACGAGTGCATCCGCCTGGTCGTAGAGGGCATCGAGCTTTGCTTGCGGGAGTAAAGCTTCGATCCAGCGGATGCGTTGGTCACCGTTGGCGAGGTTTTTCAGGGCACCGGCCTGTTCGGGGAACTGCTCGGCGCTGCTGGCCTTGACCAACAGTTGCACTGCCGGACCTGAGTTGTCGTGGGGAGGGAAAGCGCGTTGAAAGGCACGCACTACGGCCGCAGGATTTTTGCGTTCGGGGGTGCTCCAGAAATCGAAAAGGGTCAGAAAAGTGAAGGGACGTGCCTCGCTGGCGTGGCGAACAGCGCGCTTTGATCGGTTGCGTGCCTGCAGATGCTTCCAGTCGGGGAGGTGGGGCAAGCTGATCACTGGCACTGGGCTGCGCTGGGCCAGAGCCTGGGCGGTGAAGCTGCTGGGGCACCAGATCTCGTGATAACCGTTGAAAAAGCGCTCCCAGCCGGTAGGAAATTGCTCCAGTTCCCAGGCCCAGTAGCCGATACGCAGTGGAGCGGTGAGCGGGTGACGCTCCAGCAAGTCCGGATTGCTGGAGAGAATGTTGGGATTGGTGTGGATCAAGTCCACCTGAGGGCGAAAACTGTCGTTCCCCGATGGATCACCAGACAGTTCCTGCACAGCAGCATGGCTGGCCAGGGCCAGGTCCACATAGCTCAGCTGACAGCCCGCTGCCTCTAGGCAGCGCGCAGTGGCCCGGGCACCGCCAGCAAGACCGAAGCCTGCGCGTAGATGGCCGTAAAAGCGGATATGCATACAGGATCCGCACAATTTGCAGGTGATAATGGATGAGTGAAGCCGATCGCTGTTTGGTCAGTAAGAGTTCTGTGACTGGTTTCGCCGCCCCTTCCCTTCTTCTGGCAGAAGAAACGCGTCAAAAACTGCATCTGAAGCGAATCACAAATAGTACCGAAGGTCATGTTTTTGCCTCCGCCGTTGCTGAATCGATTGGCCTGCCGCTTCAAGCTCTTCATCAGCACGTGGGGCCCTACCCCATGTTTCGGCCAGGACACGACAACAGCACTGACACCCACCAGCGCTTTTATGGCCAACATGAGCAGCAGAAAAATCATTATCGGGATCTTTGCCGCCGAGTGATCCGCTGCATCGGCGAGCCTTGCTATGTGCAGCAGATTCCCACTTATCGCTTTGGGTTACCTAACAATCGCTGGGTCGGCAATTTTCATCGAGACTCAGATTTCGGGCACAGTCGCTACGAGCTCAATGCAATCTGCGCTTTAACACCGATGCTCGGCAGCGCCGCCCTGCATATTGAGACAACGGATGGCTCTCATGATTTTGAGCCAATGGAGCTGAAGCTGGGTGAACTGATTCTTTTTGACCACATTGATCGTTTGCATGGCTGCCCGATTAATCGCGAGGGAGTATCGGTGGCAAGTGTTGATTTTCGTTTTGTGCCGGCTCGGTTTGTTCAGGATGCGTTTTGTTCGCAAGCCACCAGCATTAACACTGGTATTGCTTTTCTTCCCGGCCATTATTTCAGTGATGAGCCGCTGGCTGATGAGCCGCTCTGATGGGAATTCAGCTTCGCTTGAAACAAGAACTGCGCCGTGGCGCGCAGCAATGTCATGCCTCTTGGCAACGTTGTCTTGCCCCTTTTCGTGTGCCCCGAGAGCGCGAAAAGCTGGCCGCAATTCATGCTCTGGCGCGAGTGCAGGAATCACTGTTGCCGGCAGGTTTTCAGCAAGCAGCTGAGAAACTTGTGCTGTTTTCTCATTACCACCCTCGAGGATGGCTGCAGCGCTGTATCCGCCGAGAGTTGGCCGATTTGCGCGCACGTGGCTGGCCAGTGCTTGTGCTGTCTGGAGATCTTGACCCAGGCGCTTTGGCCTGGTGTGACCGGAATGGAGTGGGTTGGTTGCGACGCCGTAATGAGGGGCGAGATTTCGGCGCATTTCAGGATGGATGGCTCTGGCTGCAACATCAGCACTATGGATCTGCTCTTGAGAGGCTGATTCTTCTCAATGACAGTGTCTATCCCGTGGTGGATTTAGAGGCCACGAGTTGGCCAAGTTTTGTGGATTATCAAGGCGATGAAGTGTTGGGTTTCAGTGATTGTTATCAGAATGGTTATCATCTGCAGAGTTATGGTTTGCATCTACCCAAGGTTGTGATTCGGCAACCTTGGTGGGATTCTTTCTGGCGATATTACCGAGGCTGGGGTGGCATGTCTGTGGCCATTCGCGAGGGAGAAATCGGTCTGTCCCAGCTGCTCCTGCATCAAGGTGTTGCTCTGCGCGCACTGCATCCTGCCAGTCGCCTCAGGGGGCAGATTGCAAGTCAGGAATTGTGTGAACAGTTGCAGCACTATTGCTCAGATGCTGCAGTGGTATGGATCCAACAACAGTTATTAAGCACTGGTTTGAGTTCCTTTAATTATCACTCAACCGCGCATTACTGGGCGATTCCTTTGTTGATGGATGGCTGTCCATTCATCAAACGATGGCTGCTGGAAAGCAACGAAAAGCAGATGCTCGATCCCCTTTTGGTGGCGGGTGGCAAGTCTGGACTGGTTGATCCTCAGGAGTTGCCGGATTATCTGCGACCGCCTGTCATAGGTTTCGCCAGCTGAGTACATGTTTAGCTCGTTCAGCTGCCAATGCTTCAGCAAGATGTGCACGCCGCCTTGCCTCCAGAGCCAGCAGTTCATGACTGAGTTCGGGGGTTGTTTCAAGCCACTGTTCAACAGCTTGAATCACAGATTTCGGCACATCATTAAGAGTTTGGCTTTCTCGGAGGCACGAGTGAAATTTTTGGCCTAATTCCAGCCAGTGTTTGGGTAAGCCCGACAAGCGATCGGGTACAGATTTCGCTGTCTTGCTAATTAATTCCTGTTCTGGCTGATGTTCAACGAATAAGCCTTTGTTGTCCCATTGTTTCAGGATCGGCTGCAATGTGCCTGGGGCATCTTTCAGCAGTGTTTCAAACGAGATGATGGGCCAATCACTGATTTGAGGGTTAATACTGCGGCATTTCACCATGTCGAGGTTGTAGCGCATCCAAAGTGCGAATCCTTTCAGAGGCGACATGTCGTCGCCGTTGCGCTCCAGCAAGGAAGCCACCACCGCATTCGGTTCGCGGATGATCGCGATGCCCCATTTGCAGTGACCAGGTTCGAGACAGGGGTAGAGCAGAGGCAGCGTTCGGCAAAGCCGAGGATCTTTCAGGGCCAGCAACTGTTTTGAACTTGTCTTCCGAATATCGCTTTCACTCTTTAAGCACCATTGATTCAACAGGCTTTGCAGTTCGCAGCCGATTCGTTTGATCAGTTCCGGAGACTTGGTGGATTGCAAGGGCCAACTGGCATCCCATAACCCATCTGCGTAGCTGAGTAGACGTTCATTCAGGGCCACCAGTTCAGCTGGTTCCTGAAATCCATCGGGATTGTCGTTTGCTGCGGGCAACAAGTTGCCAGGGAGATTTATCCCTCGAATCTGTAAGGATCGAACACAAAAAGAAGTTCCGCTGCGGTGCATACCGAGCACCCACAGCGGAACAAACGTTGAACCTGATGAATCAGTGAAAGAGATCAGACGAATTCCACGTCATCTTCGTCAATAGTCCCACCTAGGGAACGGAACTCAGTGGTTCCCGACTGGTCACCCGAAAGTGTGATGATGATCGTATCAGTGCCAAAACCATCGATGTCAATCAGACCTTCCAGATCAGCATCAATCTGGATCTTGTCGTCTCCATTGACATCGAAGTCAGTCACAGTTTTGACTTGATCACCTTGCAGCTGGTCAACGGTGAAGTAAACAATATCATCACCTTGACCTAATGTTCCAAAGTCGTCACCGGAGCCCATGCGGACGATGTCATTGCCATCTCCGGCATTGAACTCGTCATCACCAGCGCCTAGGCGAATGAAGTCATTGCCCTGGCTGCCGCCAACTTGATCATCACCTGCACCTGTGCTGATATAGAAGTCATACTCATTGCTTGCATTGCTAGGAGCTGCTTCTGCGATCGTGTTGCCAGAGAAGGTTTCTGTGCTGGTATCGACCTGGGATCCGTCAGTAATTGCTCCGTCGAGGTTGGCAATTACAGAACCTTGATAATCCTCTTCAATCTGGAATGTGGAACCCGATCCAGCGAGAGGATTACCATTTGAATCTTCCGCGTTACCAATTTCAATTGTCGCGTCACCATCTCCCTCGATAATGATGTCAGCACCTTCGGTACCGGCAGAAATATTGATAACTCCTGAATCAGGAGCAACAACTACGACGGGATCGTTGACGTTGGCACTGGGGTCAGTAACAACGATCACTTCACCGCTGCTTGCTTCGGTGGTCGATCCGGCTTCAGGTTCAATCGCAGTGTCTACGGAAATAGGCGGGATGGGAGGAATGAATGTAGACACTTGCTCAAAAATATTTGTATTGAGAGATTAAAGTCATCAAATCAGCTTTGTCACTCGTCCGGTTGTTCTGCTGGCACGCAGGCGGTGCTGAAACCGCATCATTCACGAGTGTTTTGGCCCCAAAAGTTCACTGCAGCGGCTATTAGGCTTGGTTGGTCAGAGCCAGGGTTTGCTGACATTGAGCCTGCAGGAATCGTTCGAGGCGCTGATGCAGATCTGTTGGCAGCGTTTCTGAAGCCTGCGGATTCACGTTCAATGGCCTCCAGTGTCGAAGCCAGGGGCGAGCATCCCCCTTCTTGCCAAGACATTTGAGCAGTGCAGACAGCTCAACCTCAGGATGGGCGAACAGACGGTCGCTGGAGAGCAGCAGTGGTGGATTGTCAGGCAGGGCCTGCCTCCAGCGTTTCCAGTGCATGTCGTAGCAGCTGTCCTGAAGTGCCCCAGTGCCAATGCGTGGGTGAGCAGTCAGCTGATCTGCATTGAGTGGCTCGAGCTGACCAAGCTCACGCTCCAGCCAGTGGGCGACGCTGCCATCAAGACCTTCCAGGCGTTGCAGGTGTTGCACCCAGCTCACAGCCCGGGATAAGGGGTCTCTCAGCAGTACCACCAGCCTGGCGCGAGGCATCAGCTCTGCAACACGCGCGGGGGTCTGCGGGTCACTGAAATAGTTGGGTGTGGCTTCGCCGCGCAGGATGTTCGCATCGTCTTGAAACCGGGGGAACTGGGCGCAGTACCACTCCCTGCCGAAGGCAAAACGCCCATCAAAGAAATGCAGTTCCTTGCGTGGGTGGCACCAAATGCCTGGAACGTGATCCAGCCAGCGAAGCACTGCGGTTGTGCCTCCCTTGGGCATACCCAGAATCAAAAAATCAGGTGGTGTGGGTGGAGCCTCTGGAGCTGCCAGCTTGTCCTGAAAGGTGTCAAGTTCCAGGCGTGCTCCGCGCCTTGACTCGGCAATCGAGCGCTCGAGATCACCCTGCTTGGAGAGGTAATGCGCAAGAAATTGGGCTGCGAGTGCCCTTTCAGGCTGAAGCTTGCAAAGTCCCTCATAAAAGCTCACCAGCTCCGGGAGGAGCTGTTCTGAACAGCGGGTGAATTGAAGTTCGTTGTGGATGACAAACGGTTCCGGGTCGCAGGTGAGCGTGGCGAGATACCAGATCGCTGCTTGATCGAATTTGCCGGAGGTGCGATACAGCTGAGCCAGCCGATAGGCAGCCTCCGGTTGGCCACCGGGCAGGGCGGAGGCTTTGCTCAGATGCTGTTCAGCGGCCTCTGTTTCACCGATTCGATGGGCGACTTTTCCGCGCAGAAGCCATTCAGTGGCCCCGGCTTCGCTCCAGTTCAGCTGGGTGAGCAACCTGTTGGCCAGTTCTGCGCGACGTTGCCTTAGCAGCCATGAGGCGATTGCGATCAAGCTGCCCTTGCGTTCCCCAAGCCCTACTCCCCTTTCAAGCAGCAGAGGTAGCCAGCGATTGATTCTCGCCCAGTGATTGACGGCAGCCTGTGCCTCAAGCAGCTGCACTAGATCGGCGTGGCTGAGCTGGCCTCGACGGGCAGCGTTACGACAGTCACTCCAGCGCGCCACCATTAGTTTTGCTCCTGCTCACGCCAGAAGGGAGGTTCGTCGATGGCCTCGAGCTTTTTATCAGCTCCCCCATGACGTTGCTCGTCCCAGATTGGCCAACTGCTGATCAGCACAGGTTGCGGTAATGGCGCGAGCAAGTCTTCAGCTTTTTGTTGAAGCCAAAGCGGATCAGGACTGCCAATCAACCAGAGCCGCAAGCTTGGATGACAACGTTCGCCGGGATCCAGTGAATTGAGATAGCCGCACCAGCTGCTCAGGAGGCTGGTGCTGTCAAACCCGATCAGAGCCAGACTTGTGCAACCGTCCCACCACTCAGGCTCAGGCTGATTCC